>NZ_JAAAXQ010000124.1 GCF_009916105.1 Streptomyces sp. GC420
TGATGGGGTAAGGCTCCCAGTAGACGACTGGGTTGATAGGCCGGATATGGAAGCCAGGTAACTGGTGGAGTTGACCGGTACTAATAGGCCGAGGGCTTGTCCTCAGTTGCTCGCGTCCACTGTGTTGGTTCTGAAACCACGAACGACCCGCCCCATGGTCTGGGGTGTGCGGTTGAGTGTTTCATAGTGTTTCGGTGGTCATAGCGTTAGGGAAACGCCCGGTTACATTCCGAACCCGGTAGCTAAGCCTTTCAGCGCCGATGGTACTGCAGGGGGGACCCTGTGGGAGAGTAGGACACCGCCGAACAATTATTCCGGGAAGCCCCGGGCCTTGTGCCCGGGGCTTTTCCGCGTTTCAGGGAAGAAATGCGCCGGGGGCGTGGTCCCGCCTCGTAACGGCCGGCCGGACATTCCGCAGGCCGCGGTGGGGGTATTGCCTTGCGCGCGGCTCACCGTCCCATCGAGGATCGGGGGATGGGACAACACGTGGTGCGTGCCGTGCGAGCCGGCGAATGGCGGAAGGTCAGGGAGCTGCGGCTGGCGGCCCTTGAGGACCCGGCGGCGCCGATCGCCTTCCTGGAGACGGTGCAGCAGGCCGCCGAGTTGCCGGAAGCCTCCTGGCGGGCCCGTACGGAGCGCGGTGCGGGCGGTACGGCGGCGCGTCAGTTCATCGCCGAGACCGCCGACGGGGCGTGGGTGGGCTCGGTGACCCTGCTCGTGGAGGAGGCGGGTGGCGTCGACTACTTCGGCAACGAGGTGCGACAGCCCCAGGCCCAGGCCGTCGGGGTCTACGTACGGCCGGAACACCGCGGGACAGGGCTGGCCGAGGAGCTGTTCCGGGCCGCGCTGGACTGGGCGTGGGCGCTGGAGGACCCGCGGCTGGAGCGCGTACGGCTGTTCGTGCACGAGAGGAACGGGCGCGCCGAGGCGTTGTACCGGAAGGCGGGTTTCATCCGGACGGGCGTCGCCGTCCCCATGGTGGGGGACCCGGCCGCGAAGGAGTACGAACTCGCCGTCGGCCGCCCCTCACGGTGACGGGGTGGTGAGGGGGCGCTGCGGCCAGCGGGCCCGGCCCTGTTCCTCGGACCTCAGCAGGGCCAGCGTTTGAAGGCCCTGCGCCTGTCCCGAGGAGAGGAGCTCCGGAAGCTGGGGCAGCGGGGCCACGGCCGCGACGTCGTGGAGGACGAGGGTAAGTGGTGGGTCGAGCCGACCGTCGGATGACCGTGCGGCCATGCGGCGGCCGTGCTCGACCACGCTTGAGGCGAGTGCGGTGAGCAGCGGCATCGCGCCGGGGTTGGTACGGGGGTCCTCGATGGCTTCACCCACCAGATAAAGGGTGCCCGCTTCAGCCACAAAAGATTCCAGGGCGAGGGAATCCGTTCTGTTTGGATTGCAGGCCTCGCGGATGTGGACGGACGACAGCGAGTTCAGGGCGCGGCTGACGAGCTGCTGAGCGACTTCCCGGCGTTCTGGGTGGGCAGTGAGCGCCGACTCGAGTTCCCCGGCGGAGCCGGCGGCGGCCTTGGGGTGTGTGCGCAGGACGCGCACGGCCTCGTGAACGGTGCCGCCGCCCTGGGCCCAGCGGTGGACTTGCCGGAACGGGCGGCCGTCGACGGCGGCGGCGTGCAGCCAGCAGCGGAGCAGGGTTTCGGCGGTGTCGGCCATCGCGGCGTCCATGCGCGCCTGCGGGCGGACGGGGGCGAGCAGGGCGACGGCGCGGGCCGCGGCGACTTCTCTTGTCTCGCACCGGTGGAGAGGCGACCAGTGGAGACGGGCGGGCGTGTCGCACAGGTGCCCCGGGTCATAGAGGAGGACAGGGCCGAGCTTGCCGCGCGCGTCCTTGGTCTCCGCCCAGAGGGAGGGAGCCGACGTGACGACGAGCGCGGCGCCCTCGGCGTCGCGCAGGGCCTGTGCCGCCGTAGCCGCCCGGTGTTCGGTGCCGTACCGCACGCCGTATGTCGTACGGGGGCCGGGCACTCCGGCCCAGGCCGCGCCCCGGGTGTCCGCCGGTTGTGGGACGGCGCCGGACAGGGCGGGTCCGTAGGCCTCCGGTCCCGGTCCGCCGGCGGACGGGCCGCCGACGGCGTCGGACCGGGGAGCGGTGCCCACCGGGGACCGGGGGGCACCGGAGTGCTGGTTCCGCCCAGGGGCGGCTGGGGCGACCGGAGCCGTGGCGGCGGCGCTCGCCGGTCCCGCGGGAGGCGGGAACGCTCCCGGGCTCGTCGTCCCGGCGGCGTGCGGCATGGTGGCCGTCGAGTGCTGGTCCCAGCCGGTGCCGGGCCCCGTGCCGGGCACCGGTGGCCCCCCGGCGGGCCCTCCTGTCGGCCCTGCAGGGGCCCCCGTCGGGCTCCCGGCAGGGTGGACCGGTTGCTGTGGGCCCTGCGCGCCCTGCGCGCCCTGCGCGCCCTGCGCGCCCTGCGAGCCCTGCGCGCCCTGCGAGCCGTGAGAAGCCGGTGTGCCCGCCACGGCGGCAGGATGTCCGCTGTGCTCCGGGCCGCTGTGGCCTTGCTCCTGGCCCTGGCCCTGGCCCGTGCTCGCCCTGCCGCGTGTGCCCTTCCGCCCTCGGTGCCCCTTGGGCGCTCCGTCTCCCGCCGGGCCGCCGCCGCCCGCTCGGCGGTCGGCTCTTCGGGCGCGCCAGCTCGCGACAGTGCTCATCGCGAAGAGGGCGACGACGAGGAGGACCAGGAGCTGACTTATGAAGATGCCCCAGAACAGGCCGTAGCCCGAGAGCTGCCCCGGGTCGGTGTCGGGCCAGGCTCCCGCCAGGTCGTGCGGGTTGGCGACGAGGTGGCGTACGGCCAGCGGCGTGCGGGCGAAGGAGATGGTGCCCGGCCAGGCCCCGTGGGCGAACCAGGCGGCGAGGCCGGTGGCCGTCCAGACGAGGAGGGTGAGGCCGAGCAGGAAGGCGATCAGGGCGACGAGGAACCCGTCGGGAATGCCGCGTTCCGGTGCGCCGGTGCCGTGGTGGCCGTCCCTCGTGCTCATCTCAGGCCACCGTGGACTCGGAATCGTTCAGTCGGCGCTCGAAGTACACGGCACGCTGCTCGGCCTCCGCTTCCGCCTCGATGTCGGCCAGGTCCAGTTCGGGCGAGGCCTCGGTCATGGCGCGGTCGGTGTAGACGAGGGGGCGTTCCGCCTCGGTGATGAGGTGTTTCACGACCTGGACGTTGCCGTTGACGTCCCACACCGCGATGCCGGGCGTCAGCGTGGGGATGATCTCGACGGCCCAGCGGGGCAGGCCGAGCACCCGCCCGGTGGCCCGGGCCTCGTCCGCCTTCTGGGCGTAGATCGTCCTCGTCGAGGCCATCTTGAGGATTGCCGCGGCCTCCTTGGCGGCCGCTCCGTCCACGACGTCCGACAGGTGGTGGACGACGGCCACGAAGGACAGGCCGAGGCGGCGGCCGAACTTCAGCAGCCGCTGGAAGAGCTGGGCGACGAAGGGCGAGTTGATGATGTGCCAGGCCTCCTCGACCAGGAAGATCCGCTTCTTCCGGTCGGGCCTGATCCAGGTGTGTTCGAGCCATACGCCGACGATCGCCATGAGGATCGGCATGGCGATGGAGTTGCGGTCGATGTGGGACAGGTCGAAGACGATCAGGGGTGCGTCCAGGTCGATGCCCACGGTCGTCGGCCCGTCGAACATGCCGCGCAGGTCACCGTCGACCAGCCGGTCCAGGACGAGGGCGACGTCCAGGCCCCAGGCCCGTACGTCGTCCAGGTCGACGTTCATCGCCTCGGCTGACTCGGGCTCGGGGTGGCGCAGTTGCTCCACGATGTCGGTCAGGACCGGCTGACGCTCGGTGATCGTCTCGGTGACGTAGGCGTGCGCGACCTTCAGCGCGAACCCGGAGCGCTCGTCCAGCCCGCGCCCCATGGCGACCTCGATGATCGTACGGAGCAGGGCCAGCTGGCCGGTCGTGGTGATCGCGGGGTCGAGCGGGTTGAGCCTGATGCCGCTGTCCAGGGCCGCCCTCGGGTCGAGGCGGATCGGCGTTATACCCAGCTCCTCGGCGATGAGGTTCCATTCGCCGACGCCGTCCTCACCCTGGGCGTCGAGGACGACGACCTGCCGGTCCCTGAAGCGCAACTGCCGGAGCACGTACGTCTTCTCGAGCGCGGACTTGCCGTTGCCGGACTCGCCGAGGACCAGCCAGTGCGGGGCGGGGAGCTGCTGCCCGTACAGCTGGAAGGGGTCGTAGATGTAGCCCTTGCCGCTGTACACCTCGCGGCCGATGATCACGCCGGAGTCGCCGAGGCCCGGGGCGGCCGTCGGAAGGTAGACGGCCTGGGCCTGGCCGGTGGAGGTGCGGACGGGCAGCCGGGTGGTCTCCACCTTGCCGAAGAGGAAGGAGGTGAAGGCATCCGTGACGGCGGAGAGCGGATCGAGCACGGCGGGGCCCCTAATCGTCGGTCGTCTCTGGCGTCGGATGCATGGCTAGCGGCGGATACCGGTCGCGAAGGGCAGTGTGTTGACGAACGCCCGGTGATGCTCGCGATCGCACCACTCCAGTTTCAGGTACGACTTTCCGGCCGAGGCGCGGATCGTGCGCTTGTCCCGGGCGAGCGCTTCCGGTGTACGCGACGAGACAGTGATGTACCCGACGAGGTTGACACCGGCCGCACCGCTGGCGAGATCTTCACCCCGCTGGTCGAGCCTGCCGTGGGCGGCGAGGTCCCGCGGGTCCACGGTCCGGTTCATCTTGGCGGCGCGGCTGGCCTCGGCCTCGTCGTTGGTCTTCTCGGTGAGCATCCGCTCGATGGCCACCTCGGTGGGCTCCAGGTCCATGGTGACGGCGACCGTACGGATGACGTCGGGGGTGTGGACGAGGAGCGGGGCGAGGAAGTTGACGCCGACAGGGGTCATCGGCCACTCCTTGACCCAGGCCGTGGCGTGGCACCACGGTTCGCGGGTGGACGACTCCCGGGTCTTGGCCTGGAGGAACGTCGGCTGGGTGGCGTCGAGTTCGGCCGGCCAGGCGTTGCGCTTGGACATCGCCTGGATGTGGTCGATGGGGTGGTCCGGGTCGTACATCGAGTGCACGAGCGAGGCGACCCGGCTCTGGCCGAGGGGCTGACGGACCCGGATGTCGGCCTCGGCCAGGCGGGCGCAGATGTCGGTGAGCTCGCGGGCCATGACGACGGCGAGTCCGCCGTCCTTGTCGAGCCTGCGGCCGCCGGCGGTGCGGGCGGCGCGGGCGACGGCGGCGGCCTCGGCGGCGAGCTCGCGGCTGTAGTGCATGCAGGCCACGAGGTAGGCGCGGTGCTGCTCGCTGGACGTGGACACCATGGACTGGAGCTGGTCGTAGGAGTCCTTGAGCCAGCCGGGCGCGGTGGCGTCGCCGCGCTGGGCGACGTCCTTGGCGTGTGCGTCCGGGTCGGCGGGCAGGGTGCGGGCCAGCATCTGGAGGCGGGTCACGAAGCCGTCGCCGTTGGCGACGTGCTTGAGCAGCGTGCCGAAGCGGTCGACGAGGGCCTCCTGGTCCTCGCTGTCGCGCAGGCCGACGCCGGGGCCCTCGATCTCGATGGCCGCCGTGACGGTTCTGCGGTCCGCGTGCAGCAGGACGGCGATCTCGTCGGGGCCGAAGGGCGCGGACAGCCAGTTGATGCGGCCGATGCCGGGCGGCGGGCCGACCTCGACCTCACGCCCGTCGAGCCGGGTGCCGGCCTCGACGGCGGAGCTGCGGTAGGTGGCGCCGCGCCGCAGCGTCCGCTTGTAGCTGCGGTTGATCTCGAACCACTTGTAGAAGGTGCGGTGCTTGTACGGGACGTACACGGCGGCCAGGGCCAGCATCGGGAAGCCGGTGAGGGCGAGGATGCGCGGCGCGAGCACGGGGATGAGCAGGCCGCTCATCATGCCGAGGAACGCGCCCGCGATGATCAGGCCGATCTCGCCGGTCTCGCGGTTCTTGCCGATGATCGCGTTCGGCCTGGCCCGGCCGATCAGATACGTCCGGCGGGGCGTGACCGGATGCATCGTGTGGGACTGGGTCGTCAACGCCCTTCACCTCCCGTGCCGTTGCCGCCCGTGGGGCGTGAGCTGTGCGTGGTCGTACTGCTGCGGGCGGACGGGGGCGCGGCGGTGGGGACGACACCGCCGGTCCCGCCGCCGCTTCTGCCGCTGTGGGCCGCCACGCCGCCGGAGACGGCGTTGGCCGGCCTCGGCTGGGACGAGGACGAGGAGGATCCGCCGCCCCGGCTGCTGTGCGTCTTGATGCCCTGGGAGACGAGCGCGGCGGGCGAGCTGATGACGGCCGCGGCCTTTGCGCCGTCGGTGGCCTGCTTGCGGTTGCTGCGGGCGGCCACGATCTCGTCGCCGAAGCCGGGGACGAAGCGGTAGATCATCGCGGAGGCGAAGATGGCCAGCAGGATGATGGCCAGTCCGGTGACCACGGCGGAGGTGGCGTTCGGGCCGTCGTCGTTGGCGAGCGCGCCGGCCAGGCCGAGCACGATGACGATGACCGGCTTGACCAGGATCACGGCGATCATGATTCCGGCCCAGCGGCGGACGTGGCCCCACATGTTCTTGTCGACCAGCCCGGCGTAGACGACGACGCCGAGGAGCGCGCCGACGTACAGCAGGACCGCCCTGATGAACAGCTCCAGGTAGAGGATGCCGGCGGCGAGGATCGTGACGAGGGAGACGACGATCAGCATGATCGGGCCGCCGCCGATGCTGTCGCCCTTCTCCAGGGCCTCCTTGAAGCCGCCGAAGAAGACGTCGGTCTCGTTGCCGGTGCCCTTGGCGATGACCTCGGTGACCGCGTCGGTGGCGGAGACCACGGTGTAGAGGATCAGCGGCGTGAAGGCGGAGGCCAGGACCGTCAGCCAGAGGAAGCCGACGGCCTCGGAGATGGCGGTGGTCAGCGGCACGCCGCGGATGGCCCGCTTGGCGACGGCGAGCAGCCACAGCAGCAGCGTCAGGACGGAGGCGGCGGCGAAGACCACGGCGTACTGGCCGAGGAAGGTGGTGTTGGTGAAGTCCACCTCCGCGGTTTCCGTCACGGCCTTGGCCAGGGTGTCGACGACCCAGGCGGCGGCGTCCGCGCAGCCCTTCCCGAGGGAGGACAGCGGGTCGAGGGTGTCGGTGACGCTGGGGGCGTTACGGGCGCCGCCGCCCTCGCCGCCGTCGGACTCGCAGTACTTCCTGGCCTCGCCGATGATCAGGTCGCAGCCGTCCTTGGTGGCGGACGGGCCGGGGCTCGGGCTGGTCTCTGGGTCCGGGCTCGGGGCTGCGGCGGCCGTGCCGGCGAGGGCGACGGTGGCCACGGCGCCGGCGAGGGCGACGGTGGCGGCGCGTACGGCGGTCACGGGGAGGCGCGCGGCGGCCGCGGCGGGGCGCCTCGCCCGTGTGGCGGCACCGGTGGGCAGTGCGGCCGTGGCGCGACCGGGGACGCGTGCGGCCGCGGTGGTGGCGCCTTCGCAGGCGCCTCGTGCGGCTGCGTCCCGTACGGCGGCCGGCGCGCCCGCGGCCTGCGCGGCGAGCGGGCGTCGGGGGCTACCTGGCATAAGTGAACCCTCCGAACTCATTGACTGCGTCCGCGATCTCGTCGGACCCGGAGACGGGGTTGTCACCCGTCACCGGGGTCGGTCCTGTCTGCTGGCCGGTTTCGAGAACCTTCCAGTCCGAGCCGTTCCACTTCAGCTTCACCGTCAGCGTGAACCAGCTGCTGGTCACCGGTTTGGTGGAGTCCTCGCCGGTCAGCCCGAAGAGGCTGTTGCACCAGACGGCGACCTCCGCGGCGCCGTCGCCGTACGCCTTGATCTTGGTGCCGGCGGGCAGGGTGCGGCTGACGAAGGTCGAGTCCACGGGGGCGGCGCCGTCCTCGTCCAGGCCGACCTGCTCCAGGAACTCGGTGGAGTAGGCGGCGTCGAACTCGTCCTGGAGCCGGTCCACGGAGTCCGGGTGCGCGACGGTCTGCACGATGCCGTGCCGACGGCCGCCGTTGAACATGCCGTCGGAGCCGAGCACTACCGCGTAGTTCGCCGCGGCGCTCTGGGCGCCCTGCTCGGTCTGGGCGAATCCGGAGGGGATGCCGCCGCTCTTGGAGTCCACCGGCCTCTCGCCGGTCGGGGCGGTCGGCCGTCCCTTCGCACCGTCACCCTCCGTGCCGGAGCCCTCGCTTCCGCCGCTGCCGCCGCGATTCGCGAAGGCGATCGCGGCAATCAGCAGCACGACGACACCGACGACCGTGACGAGTCCGCGCGTGGAGCGTGCGGGGCGCCGGGAACCGGTGAGCGCGTCGGCTCTGCTCTCCGGCATCCGGGTACGGGTCTGGCCGGAGCCGCCCGCTCCGGAGGGATCGCCGTACTCCCCGTACTCGCTGTAGCCGTCATCGGCCGGACTCATGCCGCGCACGCCCTCTCGACCCATGGTTGAACCGCGCAGTACGACGGTAGCCCCGCGGGCTGCCGCGTGGGCACGGTGTGGTGACTCGGCATCAGGGACATGGGGGAGACGCAACCTCGGTCGTGGGCGCGACGGACGGGAGGATCGGGGCTGCCGGGTACGCCGGACGAGGAGCGCGGGCGTCCGGCTAGATGGCCATGCCGTAGACGATGGTGAACAGTGTGCCGAGTGAACCGATGATGAAGACACCGGTCAGGCCGGCGACGATCAGCCCCTTGCCCTGCTCCGCACTGAAGGTGTCCCGGAGGGCGGTGGCGCCGATGCGCTGCTTGGCGGCGCCCCAGACGGCGATGCCGAGACAGAGCAGGATGGCGACCGCCATCACGACCTCGATCATCACGCGTGCCTCGTTGCCCAGGTTCCCGAAGGGACCCCAGTCCGGGGCGATCCCGCCGATGATGGTGGTGATGTCGCCCTTTTCGGCTGCCAGAAGCATGTAACTCACCGCCCCTAATGGGTTGTTCGTGTCAAGCCGTCAGGCCTCTGCGGTGTGCAGAGGTCAGCCCTATTGTCACCGACGATGCCGTCGGCGTATGTCGACTTGACGTCATTCACTGGTGCATTCGTATGGTCACTCTGTGTATCACGCGGCGTGACCCCCGGCAATGACTGACGGCCGGGCGGCCCAGGACCCCGCACGACGTGGCTCTGTGCGCGTCCCGTGCGCCCTCCGTTCGTCTCCCGTACGGGTGTTCGTGGGCGCGTGGCGGGCGCACCCGGCCGCTGAGGTGCCGTGGACTTTGACCGATCCTTTACGGTCGCATGCGCTGAGAGGGACTCAGAGTCCGGCATGTGGACAGGATCTGATGCCCCGCCGGGCGACGAACCGTCCCGCCGGGGCGCGGGGGCGCATGGAAGCGGGGCCGTCGCACCGGGCGTCGGCGGCCGGTGATCTCTGGCATTCCCGGGCCGGGGGCCGGGGGCCGGGCCCGATGCTCAGCTGGGTGCGGGCTCGTCCAGAAGGCGGTCGAACTCACCGGCCCGCACGCCCCGGACGAAGGCGGCCCACTGGGGCCGGGTCGTGGTGACCTCGCCGCCCTCCGGGCGGCCGCCCCGCCCCCGGACCCGGACGGTGTCACCGGGGCCGGCCGCGACCTCGATGCGAGGGGTCCCGGCCCGCTGCCCGGCCTCCTGCCCGGCCTTGAGGGCCCGCAGAAACTCCCCGAAGGACGCGGGGGAGGCTGAGAGCACGGCGCGGTGCGGGTCGCTCGACTCGGTGAGGAGTATCGAGCCCTCGTCGGTGCGGGTGACGTGTATGCACGCCTCGCCGGTCTGGCAGAAGGACGACTTGAGCCACTCGTGAGCGGGCATGCGGATTCCCTTCAGAGGTCCTTGGCGATGCTCAGGATCAGGTCCCTTGATTTCCCGGGGTCGAGAGCCGCGTTCTCGACGGTGTCGAGCAGACGTCGGTACGTGTCCAGGTGCGCTTCGGCGTCCAGCAGCACGGGGCCGTGGAACTGGTCGAGCTGCACGGTGTCCAGCTTCGGGACCGGCCCGTGCAGATAGTTGATGGACTGCCCGGAACCGGGGAAGGCGCCCACGTCGAACGGCAGCACGCGCATGCTGATGTGGTCCCGCTCGCCTATGTCGAGCAAGTGCTGGAGCTGTGCGCGTGCGACGTCACGACCACCCACCTTCATACGCAGAGCCGCTTCGTGAATGGTCGTCCGGTACGGCAGAGGGTTCGCCCGGTAGATCACGTCCTGCCGCTTGATGCGGTACGACACCAGGTGCTCCACCTCGGGGGGAGTGAGCGCGGGAATGGCGTGCCGGAAGATCTCGCGCGCGTGTGCGGGCGTCTGGAGCAGTCCGGGCACGTGCGAGGTGTGGGCCATGCGCAGGGCGGTGGCGTGGTGTTCCAGCTCGGCGAGGCTGAGCAGCGCCGGCGGCAGCACGTCGCGGTAGGCGTCCCACCAGCCGCGGGTCTTGTCGGACGCGATGCCGGCCAGCGCTTCGACGTACTCCCGGTCCTGGCAGGAGTAGGCGCGGGCCATGGCTCGCACGCGGTCCGTGCTCACGCCGAAGCGGCCGGACTCCACGTTGCTGAGCTGACCCTGGCTCGTTCCTAGCGCGGCTGCCGCCTCGGTCGCGTTCATCCCCGCTCGCTCGCGCAGTTTGCGCAGCTCCGCCGCGAGCCGGAGGCGGCGGGCCGTCGGTGCGGGCCTCGCGGTCATCTGGGACTCCTGTGGTGTCACGCCGAATCGAGTCGTCACTCATACGGATGGAGCTTCTTGCTATCTCGCAAATTACATTTGCGGACCCTCTAGGTTCTCTCTCGGGCGCTCCCCGCCAGGAAGTGCATCCCGTGACGACGGGACAAGCCACCGGGGCGGCGGTACGAGCACCAACTTCCCTCCCGCACTGAACCGATAGGAGAACCATGGCCACCGTATCCCCGCCCTGGGCGTACGCCCTCCACCTGCCACAGGATCCCCGGGCCCCCGGCGTCGCCCGCTCGACGCTCCGGACCGTGCTGGCCCGGCACGGGGTGGGAGGCGGGGCAGTCGCCGAGGCGGCGGAGCTGCTGGCCAGTGAGCTGGTCACCAATGCGCACCTGTACTCGGACGGCCCCTACTGCCTGCGGCTTCGAGGTCTGGGTGGCAACCGCCTGCGCATCTCCGTCTGGGACGGCAATCCCCACATCCCGGCCCCCTTCCGCCGTGGCCAGGTAGACGCGCCACCCCTCACCGCCGAATCCGGGCGGGGCCTGCTCCTCGTGCAGGAGTACGCGGAGAGTTGGGGCGCGTACCCGTTCACGGACGCGGTGTTCAGGCGGAGCGGGAAGCTGCTCTGGGTCGAGTGCGGGCGGTCGTAGGGGCCAGGGTCGCCCGACGCGGCGCCCGCAGTCTCGCCCGCGCCCACCGGAGGTGTGATGCCGTGCACCCGCCGTGCTCCCGCGCGCGCACCCCCGCGCCGGGGGCCGCGCCCATAAACTGGGTTCCGCCGAGTGCTGGGCGTGGAGGGGTGGTTGACGGTGCGTAAGGGGTGGCTGGTCGCGGCCGGCGCGTCCGGGGCCGCTCTGAGTTTCGTCGGGCTGCTCGTCGTCGGGACCTATATGGCGGCCGCCGACATCGCGGGCGGTGCCGCCGGTGCGGTCGGGCTGGCGAAGGGGGCGGTGCCGGCCTCGTACCAGGGGCTGGTGCAGAAGTGGGGGAACCTCTGCCCGGCGATCAATCCCGCTCTGCTCGCCGCCCAGCTGTACCAGGAGAGCGGCTGGAACCCCAAGGCGCAGAGCCCCGCGCAGGCTCAGGGCATCGCGCAGTTCATCCCCGGCACGTGGGCGGCGCACGGGCTGGACGGGGACAACGACGGGGACCGGGACGTGTGGGATCCCGCGGACGCGATCCCGTCGGCGGCTTCGTACGACTGCAAGCTCGCGAAGTACGTGGAGGACGCCCCCGGCGACCCGACGGAGAACATGCTCGCGGCGTACAACGCGGGTGCCTACGCGGTCATCAAGTACGGGGGCGTGCCGCCGTACCGCGAGACTCAGAACTACGTGAAGATCATCACCACGCTCGCCGAGAGCTTCGCCGCGCCGGTCGGGCGGGTCAGACCGACGGAGCAGGCGGCGGGCGCGATCCACTACGCGCAGGAGAAGCTGGGGACGCCCTATCTGTGGGGCGGCAACGGTACGCCGGACCAGGGCGGGCGGTTCGACTGCTCGGGGCTGACCAAGGCGGCGTACGAGAGTGTGGGGATCGAGCTGCCGCGGGTCGCCAACGACCAGTACAACGCCGGACCGCACCCGAAGCGGGAGGAGCTGCTGCCCGGAGACCTGGTCTTCTTCTCGGACGACCTGACCGATTCGCGGGCCATCCGGCACGTCGGCATCTATGTCGGTGGCGGGTACATGATCAACGCGCCGTACACCGGTGCGGTGATCCGATTCGACAAGATCGATACGCCGGACTACTTCGGCGCGACCCGGGTCACGGAGGATGGCGCGAAAGCGCTCCCCGTGGCCGAGTCGGAAGCCTGACAGATCGGGATATTTCCCCAGGTGCGGGAAAGCGCTCCCCGACGTGCGCCGGGCGCGCGGTGGCCGGAAGTCTTCGTTCCTCAAGGGCGTCTGAGCTGCGGGGACGTGTCTCTCTTCGGTAACGTCATGGTGATCGTTCGGTAGAGACCGGAACGGAAAGTCCCGGACAGGGCGTTCCCTTGTGGGACAGCGGGAATCAGCACCAGGCAAGACCGCGCAATGAGCACTGACCATGCACTGAGCCGTACTGCACCGCACTGACGAAGGCTGGCCACGGGGGTTGGTGAGAACGTGTGCCCGAGGACGGGCGCGCGCAGGAAGCGGACGACGAGGCAAGGGCAAAGGGGCAGCGGATGGCTGGGCTCGCAATCGATGGGTCGAACCCCGATGTCAGCCTGCTGTATGACATCAACGGACTGGCGAAGGACGCCCCCGGCTGGTTCGACCGTGTCATGGAGTACGTCGGCGAGTACGGGATCATGCTCGGGCTCGTCGTGGTGTCGCTGTGGTGCTGGTGGTCCGTCCGCCGCCGGGAGGACGCGCCCGCCGCGATGGCCTCCCTGGTGTGGGCACCGCTCGCGGCCGGTATCGCGCTGCTCGTCAACATCCCGATCCGCGGCTTCGTGGAGCGGCCCAGACCTTTCGTCGACCACCGGGGCCTGGAAGTGCTCGTGGCCGGCAAGACCGACTTCTCCTTCGTCAGCGACCACTCGACGATGGCCATGGCCATCGGGGTGGGCCTCTTCATCACCCACCGCAGGATCGGCCTCATCGGCATCGGGCTTGCCCTCCTCGAAGGGCTGTGCCGGGTCTACATGGGTGTGCACTACCCGACGGACGTGATCGGCGGCTTCGCGCTGGGCACGGCGGTGACCTTGCTGCTCGCCCCGCCGGCACAGGCCCTCCTCACCCCGCTCATGACGGCGGTCGCGCGGTCCCCGCGGGTCGGCTGGCTGGTGCGGGCCGAGGGGCGGCGCCGCCCGGTGTCGCAGTCCGAGGGGGCGGCCTGGGGACTCCCCGGCGGCCCGCGCCCCGAGGGGGCCCGCGACAAGGACCTGGCCGCCTGAGCGGCCGCCGGTGGACCTGGCCGCCTGAGTGCCGAGTCCGGCGGTCCGGTGTGTCACCGGCGGGTCCGCGCCCCGGCCGGGCCCGCTTCCGGGGTGGTCGCGCGCTGCCGGAGGCCGCTCACAGGGCCTGCGGGAAGGTGAAGAAGCGGTCCGGGTCGTACTTCCTCTTGACCACGGCGAGGCGCGGCGCGTTCGCGCCGTAGTACGCCGTGCGCCAGTCGGTCAGCGCCGGGTCGGTGTAGTTCTGGTAGGCGGCGCCCGAGGCGTGGCGCCGCATCGCGTCGTGGGTGGCGGCCAGCCAGGCCGTACCCGCGGTGCCCGGGGTTCCCGGTTGCCACGAGACGAGGTACTGCGCCAGCATCCGTGAGCGCCGGTGCACGAAGGCCGTGGCCCCGGGGGAGATCCGGTTGACCGCGCCGCCCAGCGCGGTCAGCGCCACGGAGCACTGGTCGCCCCGCCCGAGGGCCGGTCCGGTGAAGGACTCGACGCGGTTCAGCAGGGTGTGTATCCCGGCGGCGGACAGCGAGCGGTCGAAGAAGGCGGAGCGGGCCGCGTAGGTCTCGCGTTCCAGGGCGCCCCGCGGGCCGCGGCCGGGGGTGCGGCCGGGCAGCCGGCACCGTTCCTCGTCGAGCGAGGCGCAGCCCGCGTACCGGTCCATCGCCTCGGCGTGGCTCAGGCGGCGCAGGCTGACGCCCGACGCCGCGGCGCCGGTACGGGTGGCCAGCCGGTCCACGGCGTTCCGCAGTCCGCCGTACGTGCCGAGGGAGCAGACGGAGACGGACAGCCGGGGCGGGCCGCCCGGGTCCGCCGACAGGTGCAGGGCCGACCAGATCTCGTCGGGCTGCGAAGGCCCCCACTCCTGCCAGGCGGCCACCACCTCCCGGGCCCTCGACCAGGGCCAGGTCAGGTTTCCGGAGACGGCGTCGGGCGCCGGGTGCGTACGGAAGCGCAGCTCCGTGACCACCCCGAACTGGGCGTTTCCCGCGCCGCGCAGCGCCCAGAACAGGTCGGGGTGCTCGGTCGCGGAGGTGCGCAGCGTACGGCCGTCGGCGGTGACCAGGGTGGCGCCGGTGAGGGAGTCGCAGGTCAGGCCGTAGGCGCGGGAGACGACGCCGTGGCCGCCGCCCAGGGCGAGCCCGGCGATCCCGACGGTGGGGCAGGAGCCGGCCGGTACGGTGCGGCCGTGCCGGGCCAGGGAGCGGTAGACGTCGATGAGCCGGGCGCCCGCGCCGACGGCGACCTCGGAACCGGGCCGGCCGATCCGCGACAGGCGCGAGACGTCCACGACCAGGCGTCCGTCGCCGCTGGACCAGCCCGCGTAGGAGTGGCCCCCGCCGCGGACGCTGACGGGGGTGCCGTGGCGGCGGGCGAAGGCCAGGCACTCCCGGACGTCGTCCGGACCGTCGACGTAGGCGACGGCCGCCGGTCTGAGCGCGTCGAAGCGTGTGTTGTACAGCCGGCGGGCGGTCGTCCAGTCGCTGTCGCCGGGCCGCAGCAGACTTCCGCCGAGGCCCTGTGCGAGGGCGTTCCAGGGGATGGCGGTTCCGGGAGGCCGGGTGCTCCCGTTGCCGCCTAGTGTGGGACGGGAGGGGACGGGTCTGGTGGGGCTGCCGCTGCCGGTGGGACCGGCCGCCGGGCCGGCTTCCCCGTCGCAGGCCGCCGTCCACGCGGCGACGGCCGCGAGGCCGGTACCGCGCTTCAGCAGTGTCCGCCTGTTCATGACACCTCCCCGCAGAGGGACGGTGTGCGGGGTCGCGGGGTTCCGTCGTGTCCGAAACGCTGGTTTCGACACGGAGGCGACACGTCCGGGTCACGGCAGGGTCACGGGTTTCCTGACCTTGTACGGGGAACCTGGTTGTACGTCGAGGTTCACCTTCCGTTCACTCGCGTCCACAGGCGGCTTCACCTGTTCTGCCTAATTTCGGCCTTACCGGGTGCGAGTCGGAGCGGGAAACGGAATCGCACCCACCAACACTTGCACGCCGCGCAGACGAACGGCGGCTCCTGGAAGGAACACCCGACTAAGATGCTTCAGCGCAAGAACCGGCTTCGCGCCTCCGCCATCGGCGCCCTGGTCGTCTCCGGCGCCCTGGTCCTCTCGGCGTGCGGGTCCGACGACAACACCGAGGGTGGCGAGGGCAAGAAGGAGTCGTCCGCCGCCGCCGGCAACATCAAGTGCGACGACGCCAAGGGCCAGCTCCTGGCCTCCGGCTCCTCCGCGCAGGAGAACGCGGTCGGCGTCTGGGCGAAGAACTTCCAGGCCGCCTGCGAGGGCGTCGAGATCAACTACAAGCCGATCGGCTCCGGCGGCGGCATCCAGGAGTGGCTCCAGGGCACCACCGGCTTCGCGGGCTCGGACTCCGCGCTCAAGCCCGAGGAGGTCGAGGAGTCCAAGAAGATCTGCAAGGGCGGCCAGGGCGTCAACCTGCCGATGGTCGGCGGCCCCGTCGCGATCGCCTACAACGTCTCCGGTGTGGAGGACCTCGTCCTCGACGCCCCGACGATCGCCAAGATCTTCGACAACAAGATCAAGAAGTGGGACGACGCGGCGATCAAGAAGCTGAACCCCGACGCGAAGCTCCCGTCCAGCGAGATCCAGGCCTTCCACCGCTCCGACGAGTCCGGCACCACCCAGAACCTGGGCAAGTACCTCGGCAAGGCCGCCGCGGACGACTGGAAGTACGAGGACGAGAAGTCCTGGCCCGCCAAGGGCGGCCAGTCCGCCTCCGGCTCCTCCGGTGTCGCCGCCCAGGTCAAGCAGACCGAAGGCGCGATCGGCTACTTCGAGCTCTCCTACGCCACCAACAACAGCCTGAACACGGTCAAGCTGGACACCGGCGCATCCGCGCCCGTCGAGGCCACCACCGACAACGCCTCCAAGGCCATCGCCGCCGCGAAGGTCGTCGGCACGGGCAAGGACCTGGCGCTCGAGCTCGACTACGCCACCAAGGCCGAGGGCGCCTACCCGCTGATCCTGGTCACCTACGAGATCGCCTGCGACAAGGGCAACAAGGCCGAGACCCTGCCCACGACCAAGGCGTTCCTGAACTACACCGCGAGCGAGGAGGGCCAGGGCGTCCTGGCCGAGGCCGGCTACGCCCCGCTGCCGGAGGAGATCGCGGCCAAGGTCCGCGAGATCATCCCGACCCTCTCCTGAACCACAAGGCGGCCGGTCCAGTCGCAAGACGGACCGGCCGCCCGTCCGGTGCACCGCCGCCAGGGAGCCGCGACCCGGCTCTCATGAGCCGAGACCCGGCTCAGCAGACCGGAGAACTCAATGAACACCACACAGGTCAAGACCGCCCCACCACCCCCGGCAGACCGAATAGAGCCGCAGGAGCCCGCCAAGACCGTCACCCGGCCCGGTGACCGGATCTTCGTGGGCCTTTCCCGCGGCTCCGGTATCGCACTGCTGGTGATCATGGCCGCGATCGCGGTCTTCCTCACCTACCGGGCGAGCCTCGCCCTCGCCGACAACGAGGCGAACTTCCTCACCACCAGCGAGTGGCTGCCGCAGGGCACGCCGCCGCAGTTCGGCATCGCCGCGCTGGCCTTCGGCACGGTCGTCAGCTCGGTCATCGCCATGGTCATCGCCGTGCCCGTGGCCATCGGCATCGCGCTGTTCATCTCGCACTACGCGCCGCGCAGGCTCGCCGCGCCCCTCGCGTACGTCGTCGACCTGCTCGCCGCCGTCCCGTCGATCATCTACGGCCTGTGGGGCGCGCTCTTCCTCGTGCCGTACCTCGACGGCATGAACAAGTGGCTCGACGAGTACCTCGGCTGGACGTACATCTTCGACAAGACGAGCGCAGGCCCCGCCCGCTCGCTCTTCACCGTCGGCATCCTGCTGGCGATCATGATCCTGCCGATCATCACCAACGTCACCCGCGAGGTCTTCCTCCAGGTGCCCCGGATGCACGAAGAGGCCGCCCTCGCCCTCGGCGCCACCCGATGGGAGACCATCCGGATCTCGGTGCTGCCCTTCGGCCGCTCCGGCATCATCAGCGCCTCCATGCTGGGCCTCGGCCGCGCCCTCGGCGAGACGATGGCGGTCGCCGTCGTGCTCTCGCCGAGCTTCGTCATCTCCGGCCACCTGCTCGACCCGGGCGGCGGCACCTTCGCGCAGAACATCGCCGCCAAGTTCAACGAGGCCAACGAGTTCGGACGCGACGCGCTGATCGCCTCCGGCCTCGTCCTCTTCGTCATCACCCTGCTGGTCAACGGCGCCGCCCGGTACATCATCGGCCGCCGCAAGGAGTAC
Organism: Streptomyces sp. GC420; assembly: GCF_009916105.1. GTDB lineage: Bacteria > Actinomycetota > Actinomycetes > Streptomycetales > Streptomycetaceae > Streptomyces. The sequence continues at coordinate 17,718 of NZ_JAAAXQ010000124.1, forward strand.
TCGGGGGCGAACGCCTGATGAGCCAAGCAACCGTCACCCCCGCGCACGCCCCGGTGTTCTCCACCTCGCGGATGCCCCGCTGGGCTCCGGCCGTGATCGCCGCCGCCTCCATCGCGCTCGGCTGCGCCATCGGGCTGGCCGCCGGCTGGCACAGCCGCGTCCAGTGGGGCCTGATCGCCGGGTTCCTCTTCGTCTTCGGCTCCTACGCGGTCACCGCGAAGGTCGAGGGCCGGCGCCAGGCCAAGGACCGGGTCGCCACCAGCCTCGTCTGGGTCTGCTTCATCCTGGCCATCGTGCCGCTGCTGTCCCTCGCCTGGGTCACCGTCAGCAGGGGAGCCGAGGTACTCGACGGGTACTTCCTCTCCCACTCGATGAACGGCGTGCTCAACTCCGAGGAGGGCGGTGGCATCTACCACGCGCTGCTCGGCACCATCGAGCAGGTGCTCATCGCCACCGTGATCGCCGCCCCGCTGGGTCTGTTCACCGCGATCTACCTGGTGGAATACGGCAAGGGCGCGCTCGCCCGCGCCGTCACCTTCTTCGTCGACGTCATGACGGGCATCCCGTCGATCGTCGCCGGCCTGTTCATCCTGTCGATCTGGATCATGTTCGAACTGGGCCCCTCGGGCCTCGCCGGAGCGCTGGCCCTGGCGATCCTGATGGTGCCCGTCGTGGTCCGCTCCACCGAGGAGATGCTCAAGCTCGTGCCGAACGAGCTGCGCGAAGCCTCCCTCGCCCTGGGCGTTCCCAAGTGGCGGACCATCCTGAAGGTGGTCCTCCCCACCGCGATCGGCGGCATCACCACCGGCGTGATGCTGGCGGTGGCCCGCATCACCGGTGAGACGGCGCCCGTGCTGCTCCTGGTGTTCGGCACGAACCTGATCAACACGAACCCCTTCGAAGGCGCCCAGTCCTCGCTGCCGCTGTACGTGTTCCAGCAGTACGCGGTCGGGACCGACGCCGCGATCGGCCGTGCCTGGGGAGCCGCGCTCGCCCTGATCGCCTTCGTCATGATCCTGAACCTGGTGGCCCGCGGCATCGCCCGCTGGAAGGCCCCGAAGACCGGTCGCTGACGCGCGGCCAACAGCGACCCGGAAAGAAGCAGTGATTCACATGGCCAAGCGAATCGACGTCAGCGGCCTCAACGCCTACTACGGCTCCTTCAGGGCCATCGAGGACATCTCGATGACCGTCGAGCCGCGCTCCGTGACCGCCTTCATCGGCCCGTCCGGCTGCGGAAAGTCCACCTTCCTGCGCACCCTCAACCGCATGCACGAGGTCACGCCCGGCGGCAGGGTCGAGGGCAAGGTCATGCTGGACGACGAGAACCTGTACGCCTCCGGGGTCGACCCGGTGGCGGTACGGCGCACCGTCGGCATGGTCTTCCAGCGCCCCAACCCCTTCCCCACCATGTCGATCTTCGACAACGTGGCGGCCGGCCTGCGGCTGAACGGCTCCTACAAGAAGTCCGAGCTGAACGACATCGTCGAGAAGTCGCTGCGCGGCGCCAACCTGTGGGACGAGGTCAAGGACCGGCTGAACAAGCCCGGCTCCGGTCTCTCCGGCGGCCAGCAGCAGCGGCTGTGCATCGCCCGCGCCATCGCGGTCGAGCCGCAGGTGCTGCTGATGGACGAGCCCTGCTCGGCCCTCGACCCGATCTCCACGCTGGCGATCGAGGACCTGATCAGCGAGCTCAAGGAGCGCTTCACGATCGTCATCGTGACGCACAACATGCAGCAGGCCGCGCGCGTCTCCGACCGCACCGCGTTCTTCAACCTCGCGGCGGTCGGCCAGCCCGGCAAGCTCATCGAGATCGACGACACCGAGCGCATCTTCTCGAACCCGTCCGTACAGGCCACGGAGGACTACATCTCCGGCCGCTTCGGATAGTCCGAGGAGCACAGACGTCCTGCGGTGCTGCATGGCGGTGCCACCGCAAGACGAACGGGCCCGCCCCCTTCCCGGGGGGCGGGCCCAGCCCGTTTTTCCGCGGGCCGGTCCACCCGGGGACCCGGGGCGGAGCCGGAGGGGAGGGGAGGGGAGGGAAGG
>NZ_JAAAXQ010000125.1 GCF_009916105.1 Streptomyces sp. GC420
GCGCACGTTCGACAGGTGCGGGCAGTACGGGTGTGGGTTCGGCGGCGGTCAGGCCACCCGGCTCCCGGAGTGCTCGCGCGCCGCGGGCACGCGGGCGTGCAGTTCGGTGGGCTCGGGCGTGAGATCCGTCGTGCGGACGGGAGACGCGCCCCGCACGACACGCGACGCCCGCGTCCGCCGGCCCGCCGGTGCGGCCACCTTCACGGCGACCAGGAGTCCGAGCGTGAACGCGGCGGCGACGATCACCGCGACCCCGATTCCCGAACTCGTCTGTGACAGGAGCAGCATGGCCAGGGCCGACAGGACGACGGTGGCCGAACCGTAGGCGAACTGTGCGGCAGTCGGACGCGGCATGGCGGAATCCGTCCTCGGGACTTTGGATTTGGGGGGTGTGACGCCACTTGACCGAGTGTGCGCCCGTCAAATGACTCTACGGCGGTGGATTCCCGAGAGGAACCGGCAGTAAGCGTGACCTGACCCACGGTGCCGGTGCACGGGGGGCGCACTGATTCATGCGCCTGTCCACGTGTTGAGACGGGCGCGCCTGTCGCGGTCGCCGACGGCCCCGGCCGGTGACCCGGGGGACCACCGGATACCGCTGCGGCACCGGGAAAGAAGACAGTGCCCAGTCACGCGTTACTCGTCAAGTGCCCCGCAAACGACCGGACGAGGGTGACGCCGCCACCGCGGACATGCCCCGCCGCGGCCCGGGAGATCCGGTCCGAGCCCTCTCGGCAAGCCGGTTCAGGCCCGCTTCGGCGATCCGGTCCGAGCCGGCCTTCGGCGATCCGGTCCGAGCCCGCCTCGGCCTCAACCCGGCAGGCCGGCAACCCCCGTTTTCCGTGGCCCCGGGCCGAACGTCGGTCCGGGAGGGACGTCGAGCGCGTCGGGCCGCGCGTGCCATGTCGCGGTGGCCGGTTGGGCCCCGGTCCGTGGAACTCCTGGCGCACAGGGATATCCCTAGACTTTGGCCGGACGTCAACACCCCCATGTGACCGATTACTTGCCATCGGTGCCCAAGTCAAGCCTGTCTTTTCTCCTTTAGCTCCTGTCTACTTCCGACACTTGTGTTCCGAGGGGCGCGCGCCCCCGATTCGCTTTGCGCGCCCCCGATGGGGAGGACAGACTTCACGTGAGTAACCAACGGAGGGCCGTCAGAGCCGCCGCCCTGACCATGGCGGTCGCCACGATCGGCGCCACCGCGTCGACGCTCGGCCTCGCCCACGCCGACGAGCTTCCGGCGGGCCGGAACGCCGTCGAGCGCCGTGATCCGGCGCCGGCGAAGGACCGCGTCGATCATGACCTGAAGGGCCCGTTCAGCGAGCAGCAGGCCGCGCAGCGCGAGAGCGCGCTCCAGCAGGTGCTGTCGGGCGACGCCAAGGCGACCAAGCGCGGCGCGTCGAAGGTGGTGAAGCTCGGCAGCGGCAAGTACGTCGAGCTCGCGCGGGAGAAGACCGACAAGATCTTCACGATCCTGGTCGAGTTCGGCGACACGGTCGACAACACCACGACGTACGACCCGGACGGCGACGGCCCCGAACCGCCCGTCACCAAGTACGGCGGTGAACCGGGCCCCGCGCACAACCAGATAGCCCAGCCCGACCGCTCGCAGGACAACTCCACGGACTGGCAGCCGGACTTCGACCGCGAGCACTTCCAGGACATCTACTTCTCGGAGGACCCGGCCAAGCCGTCGGTCAAGCAGTACTACGAGAAGCAGTCCTCGGGCCGCTACTCGGTCGACGGCACGGTCTCCGACTGGGTCAAGGTCGACTACAACGAGGCCCGCTACGGCTCCAACTACTGCGGCAGCTCCAACTGCCACAACGTCTGGGACCTCGTCCGCGACGGCGCCAACGAGTGGACCGCCGCCCAGAAGGCCGCAGGCAAGTCCGACGCCGAGATCAAGGCGGCGCTGGCCGAGTACGACCAGTGGGACCGCTACGACTTCGACGGCGACGGCAACTTCAACGAGCCCGACGGCTACATCGACCACTTCCAGATCGTGCACGCCGGCGAGGACGAGTCCGCGGGCGGCGGCGCCCAGGGCGAGGACGCCCTGTGGGCGCACCGCTGGTACGCCTACGGCACCGACGCCGGCAGCGCCGGCCCGGCCGACAACAAGGCGGGCGGCACCCAGATCGGCGACACCGGCGTCTGGATCGGCGACTACACGATGCAGGCCGAGAACGGCGGCCTCGGCGTCTTCGCCCACGAGTACGGCCACGACCTCGGCCTGCCCGACCTGTACGACACCAGCGGCAAGGGCGAGAACTCCACCGGTTTCTGGACGCTGATGTCCTCCGGCTCCTGGCTGGGCACCGGCAAGGACGCCATCGGCAACCTGCCCGGCGACATGACCGCCTGGGACAAGCTCCAGCTCGGCTGGCTCGACTACGACGAGGCCAGGGCCGCGACGAAGTCGACCCACCGCCTGGGCTACGCCGAGTACAACACCAAGAACGCGCAGGCGCTCGTCGTCGAACTGCCCGAGAAGCCCGTCACCACCACCATCACCAAGCCGGCCGAGGGCACCAGGCAGTGGTGGAGCGGCATGGGCGACGACCTGCAGAACACGCTGACCCGTTCCGTCGACCTCACCGGCAAGTCCACCGCCTCCCTGGAACTCCAGGGCTGGTGGGACATCGAGGAGGGCTACGACTACCTCTACACCGAGGTCTCCACGGACGGCGGCGCCAACTGGACGCCCGTCGACGGCACCGCCGACGGCGCCGCGATCAGCCGTGACGGCGGCGACAAGCCGGCGCTGAGCGGCGTCTCGGAGTCGTACAAGAGCCTGGTCTACCCGCTCGACGCGTACGCCGGACAGAAGATCGACATCCGCTTCCGCTACGCCTCCGACGGCGGCGTCGCCGGCCGCGGCTTCACCGCCGACGCGCTGTCCGTGCTCGCCGACGGCGCCGCGCTGTTCACCGACAACGCCGAGACCGAGGCGGCCGGCTGGACCGCGAAGGGCTTCAACCGCATCGAGGAGTCCTTCACCAAGAACTACCCGCAGTACTACATCGCCGAGAACCGCCAGTACGTCTCGTACGACAAGGTCCTCAAGACCGGCCCGTACAACTTCGGCTGGGTCACCGACCGTCCCAACTGGGTCGAGCACTACCCGTACCAGAACGGCCTGATGATCTGGCTGTGGGACACCTCCCAGATGGACAACAACACCGGGGTGCACCCGGGCAAGGGCCTGGTGCTGCCGGTCGACGCGCACCCGAAGGCCGAGAAGTGGGCCGACGGCACGATCATGCGCAACCGGATCCAGGCGTACGACTCGACCTTCACCCGCTTCCCGACGCAGGGCATCACCCTGCACAAGGACGGGGTCGCGGCCAAGATCAAGGCCAAGCGCGGCGTCTCGGTCTTCGACGACCACCGGGGGACCTACTACGACGAGGCGAACCCCACCGCGAGCGTCCAGGTTCCTGACACCAACACCCGGATCAAGATCCTGAAGGAGTCCCTCAACGGCTCCCTGATCACCCTCCAGGTGGGTCCCTCGACCAATTAACCGATAGAACCGCAGGTCAGGCCATGGTCGGCCGCCGCCCCTCTAGCGGGCGGCGGCCGATCGCGTTTAGATGCCTCTGACAGACCTTGTTGACAACCGGTCTCAAGCGGACCGTACGGGGGAGTGGAGCATGCCATCAGGTGGTTTCTGCAGGCTGCCGGGCGGGAGCGTGGTCGTCGCGCTCACGCTGCCCGACCCGGTGTGCGAGGGGGAAACGGTACGCGTCCTCGTCCACGCCCGTAACCGCGCCCGGGCCCTGACCAGGCTCCGGAACGCGGGACTGCGCGCCGTCTACCTGCGCGGCAACACCGAGCCGCCCACCCCCGACGAGATAACCGCCGTCCTGCACCACCCCGACGGCCTGGTCTGGCGCAGCGCCCCCGACGACGCCGTGGAGCTCTGGCACTCCGCGCGCAGCCTGCGCAGCGTCGGCCTGCGTGTGCCCAGGGTCAGGCCAGCACCGGTTTGCCGCTGAGCTCGACCCCGGCCTCCCGCAGCTCCTCCAGGGCCCGCTCCGTGGTCTCCGGGGCAACCCCGGCCGTCAGGTCCAGCAACACATGGGTTCTGAACCCCTCGCGGACCGCGTCCAGCGCCGTGGCCCGCACGCAGTGGTCGGTGGCGATCCCGACGACGTCCACCTCGGTGACGTCGCGGGCACGCAGCCAGTCCGCCAGCGGGGTGCCGTTCTCGTCGCGCCCCTCGAAGCCGCTGTACGCCGCCGAGTAGGCGCCCTTGTCGAAGACCGCGTCGATGGCGCCCGAGGCGATCACCGGCGCGAAGTTCGGGTGGAACCCGACCCCCTCCGTGCCGGCCACGCAGTGCCGGGGCCAGGAGTGCTCGAAGTCGGGGTTGTCCGCGAAGTGGTTCCCCGGCGCGACGTGGTGGTCGCGGGTGGCCACCACATGGCGGTAGCCGGCCGGCGCCTGCGCCACCAGGTCGGTGATCGCGGCAGCCACATCCGCACCCCCCGCGACGGCAAGGCTGCCGCCTTCGCAGAAATCGTTCTGCACGTCTACGACGATCAAGGCGCGGTGCATGACGGATGCCCTTCGGGACGGAGCGGTGGACGCTGCCGGCGCTCGGTTTGATGAATACGAGACTAGAGACTCTGTGGCTCTTGCGGGAGATGGCATATCGCTGCTAAGTGCCCTCCGGCGGTGCCCAGGAACCACCCCGGCCCCTCCCTTCCTGTGCGCCCCGCCCGCCGGTGCCCGGGCGAGCGTCGTACGGGCGGCGCCAGTACCGGTGCGACGCGCCCCCGGGCGCGGAGCCGGTGCCGCACGGTGCGGCACCGGGTCTCCGGCACACCGGACGCCGCCGTGCCGGTCGCGCCGGTCGGCGGGACCGGTCGCACCCGGGGCGCCCGGCACGGCAAGCCCCGTCGCGGGGCGGCTGCCGTACCCGCGCCGGGACATGGACCCACCACCGCGGGAGTGCCCGACGCACCGGGCACCGTGTGCACTGCCCGCACTGCCCGCACTGCCCGCACTGGGCGCAGGGCGGGCGACGTGCGCCCCCGGTTGCATGCACTGGGCGCGTCGCCGACACCGGGCGTGCTCGCGCACCGGCCCCCGGGTGCCGGGCGGTGTCGGTGGCGGCGGACCGCCGTGTTCTGTCCCACCGGTGGCACGGGTCCCGCGTCACCGCGACAGTCCCCGGCGCACCCGGCGCGCCGGATGGTGTCCGTGGTGGGGGACCGCCGTGTCCCACCTCAGGGGCCGGCGGGCGGGGGCGGTGCCGTGGCCCGCCCGCCGGGGAGCGGGTGAGGGTCACGCGTACTCGGTCGGGATCACCGGTTCGCCCCGCGACAGCTGCACCGCGGAGAGCGGCAGCGCTGCCCGCGCCGCCCGGTGCCGGTCCCTCGGTACGTCCAGCGTCTCGCGCGAGACGATCTCGCCGCCCTTGACGAGTTCGACCTGAAGCTGGTGGTCGGCCAGCCGGGGCGGCACCCGGCCCGCGCCGATGACCTCCGCCTCCGCGACCCCGTGCTCGTCGGGCCGCCGCGCGGCCCACTTGCGGCCGCCGATCGACGTCTTCCCGCCCGAGGACTTCTTGGCCACCGGGACCAGCGGCGCCGCGGGATCGTCGGACTCGGCGCGCGCCACCAGCTTGTAGACCATGGAGGCGGTGGGGTGCCCGCTTCCTGTGACCAGCTGGGTGCCGACGCCGTACGCGTCCACGGGCGCCGCGGCCAGCGAGGCGATCGCGTACTCGTCCAGGTCGGAGGTCACGACGATCTTCGTATCCGTGGCGCCCAACTCGTCCAGCTGCTGCCGCACCCGGTGCGCGACGAGCAGCAGGTCGCCGGAGTCGATGCGCACCGCGCCCAGCCCGGGACCGGCCACCTCGACCGCCGTACGGACGGCCTCCGCCACGTCGTAGGTGTCGACGAGCAGCGTTGTGCCTCGTCCGAGCGAGTGGATCTGCGCGGTGAAGGCGTCCCGCTCGGTGTCGTGCAGGAGGGTGAAGGCGTGGGCGCTGGTGCCCACCGTCGGGATGCCGTAGCGGAAGCCGGCCGCGAGGTCGGAGGTGGTGGCGAAGCCGCCGATGTACGCGGCGCGCGAGGCGGCCACCGCGGCCAGTTCGTGGGTGCGGCGGGCGCCCATCTCGATCAGCGGGCGGTCCCCGGCCGCGGTCGCCATCCGGGACGCGGCGGCGGCGATCGCCGAGTCGTGGTTGAGGATGGAGAGCACGACCGTCTCCAGCAGGACGCACTCCGCGAAGCTGCCCTCCACGCGGAGGACCGGGGAGCCGGGGAAGTACACCTCGCCCTCCGGGTAGCCCCAGATGTCGCCGGAGAAGCGGTAGCCGGCCAGCCAGTCGAGCGTCGGCGCGTCGACGATCCCGCGCTCGCGCAGGAAGTCCAGCACGTCCGGCTCGAAGCGGAAGTTCTCCACGGCGTCCAGGACCCGGCCGGTGCCGGCGACGACGCCGTAGCGCCTGCCCTCGGGCAGTCTGCGGGTGAAGACCTCGAAGACGGAGCGGCGCGCCGCCGTGCCGGCCGCCAGGGCGGCCTGCAGCATGGTCAGCTCGTACTGGTCGGTGAAGAGCGCGGTCGACGGGACGCCGACCCGCCACCCGCCGCTCCGGGGATGCGATCGGCCCCCCTCTTCCGCCGGGAGCCCAAGATCCGCAGTGTTCATGCCCAAGATGCTACCCCGAATACTCGTCAGAGTGACGATTTCTCTCCGTCCGTTTGTGCAACAGGGCCCCGCGGGTGGCAGCATGGGTGAAGTGAGTGTTGCTCCCGTAGAGATCGAACGCCCCGAATCGGCGGAACAGAGCTTCGCCGTGCCCGAGCCGGACGTGCCCTGGGCCACCGTCGTGCACAACGATCCGGTCAACCTCATGAGTTATGTGACCTATGTTTTCCAGGCCTACTTCGGATATCCGAAGGACAAGGCCCACAAACTCATGCTCGACGTCCACCACAAGGGGAGGGCCGTGGTCTCCAGTGGCACCCGCGAGGAGATGGAGCGGGATGTGCAGGCCATGCACGGCTACGGACTCTGGGCGACACTCACCCAGGACCGCTGAGGACCCGAATCCGCCGGGGGACGGGTTCCGCCGAGGACCCCGTCCACCCCGCCCCACGCGTGAGGACAGCTGAGCACTGATGCCAGGACATTTCGAGGCCGTACCCGGCGGCGGTGCGGCCGTCGCCCTCGACGAGGTCGAGATCTCCATCCTCCGCTCCCTCGCCGTCCAACTGCTCGAACTGATCGGCCCCGGGGACGAGCCCGCGCAGGGTGAGGACCCGCTCGCCGCGCTCTTCGCCGAAGGTCCCAGCGAGCCCCCCGAGGATCCCGCGCTCGCCCGGCTGTTCCCCGACGCCTACGCAGGCCCCGACGACGACGCCGAAGGCGACGGCGCGGAGGAAAGGCGTGCCCTGTCCGCCGAGTTCCGCCGCTTCACCGAGACGGACCTGCGGTCCCGCAAGCGCGAGGACGCCCTCGCCGTCGTGCGCTCCCTGGACGGTCTCGGCCCCCGGGCCGCGGGCGGCGGCGCGGCCGTGCTGAAGCTCTCGCCCGACGACTCCCGGCAGTGGCTCGGCGCCCTGAACGACCTGCGGCTGGCGATCGGCGCCCGGCTGGAGGTCACGGACGACGAGAGCGACGAGCTGTACCGCCTGCCCGACTCCGATCCGCGCAAGCCGATGGTGCTGGCCTACCTCTGGCTCGGAGCGCTTCAGGAGACGCTCGTCGAAACACTGATGCCCTGACACCCCCGCGTGACCCCGTTTCCGGCTCCGCCGCCGTTTCCGGCTCCGCCGCCGTTTCCGGCTCCGCCGCCGTGTTCGGCACCGGAGCCGGTTCTGTTCTTCGGTCCGGCCGAGCCCCCGGTTCCGGCCTTCGGCCGCGCCCCGGTTCCGACCCGTGCCCCCGGCTCGGCCCCGGACTCGACCCGGACGCGAACTCCGGCCCTGAACGAGCCTGCCCGGGCGGGGGCGACGCGATGCGTGATATCCGATTTGCGGCATTGTTCAAGAAATGCGTTCGCTCAACGGATGCTCAGATCCGGATAACGATCACATCACCGCCCCTGCGCTTACCCGGGGATACAGGGTTTTCCCTCGGCCTGTGTGATGTTGGCCACTCAGGCCCCGGTGAACTGCGTGATAGGACTTCACGAATTCTGTTGCGGCACCACCCCTCGCCGCGGCGGGAGAGCCGGCCGACATCCGGCGCGCACGACCCGTACGACCGGGAGCACCAGGGCGATCCAAGTCCGGGACCGCCCGCTCCCGGCGCCGATCCGGACAACGGCGTTCGCCCCAACCCCGCACACCGTCCCGTCCCCGCTCTGCCCCGAGCGCGGCATGTCCTGCGCCCCCCGAGGTAGCCCCAGATGTCACTCGAGTCCATCGCAAATACCGTCGACACGACCGTCAACGACGTCTTCGATCCCGTGGCCGACTGGCTGGGAGAGATCGTCTTCTACGCGGTCCCCGTCGGCGGCGCCGAACTCCCGCTCATCGTCGCCTGGCTGGTCATCGCCGGTCTGGTGTTCACCGCCTGGTTCGGACTGGTCCAGGTCCGCAAGTTCAAGCTCGCCCTCGACGTCGTGCGCGGCAAGTACGACGAGGAGGGATCGGCGGGCGAGGTCAACCACTTCCAGGCCCTCACCGCCGCCGTCTCCGGGACCGTCGGCCTCGGCAACATCGCCGGTGTGGCCGTCGCCGTCTCCATCGGCGGCCCCGGCGCCACCTTCTGGATGATCCTCTGCGGTCTCCTCGGCATGGCCACCAAGTTCGTCGAGGTCACCCTCGGCGTGAAGTACCGCGAGGAGCACGCCGACGGCACCGTCTCCGGCGGTCCGATGCACTACCTCCCCAAGGGTCTCGCCGACCGCTTCGGCAGCACCGGCAAGAAGGTGGGCACCGCTCTGGCCGTCGCCGCCTCCGCGATGATCCTCTTCTTCGGCCTCTTCGGCGGCAACCTGCTCCAGGCCAACCAGAGCTACGCCCAGCTCAAGACGGTCACCGGCGGCGACGACGGCCTGCTCGGCGACTCCAGCGGCGCACTCGTCTTCGGTCTGCTGATCGCGGCGCTGGTCGCCGTCGTCCTGCTCGGCGGCATCCGCTCCATCGCCTCCGTCACCAGCCGCCTGGTCCCGGCCATGGCGATCATCTACATCGCCGCCTGCCTCGTGGTCATCCTGACCAACGTCACCGCCCTGCCCAGCGCCGTCGGCGCCATCATCGAGGGCGCCTTCAACCCCGAGGGCGTCGCGGGCGGCATCATCGGCGCGCTGATCGTCGGCTTCAAGCGGGCGGCCTTCTCCAACGAGGCCGGCCTCGGCTCCGCCCCGATCGCCCACTCCGCGGTCAAGACCAACCACCCCGCGAGCGAGGGCCTGGTCGCCCTGCTGGAGCCGTTCATCGACACCGTCGTCATCTGCACGATGACCGCGCTGACCATCGTCATCGCCAACCCGGCCAGCTGGGCCGACGCCCGTGCGGGCGAGAGCATCGGTGGCGTGGAGATCACCTCCGACGCCTTCGCGACGGTGCTGCCCTGGTTCCCGAACGTGCTGGCCGTGGCCGTGCTGCTGTTCGCCTTCTCGACGATCCTCACCTGGGGCTACTACTGCCTCAAGGCCTGGACGTACCTCTTCGGCCGCAGCAGGGCCAGCGAGGTCGTCTTCAAGACCGTCTACAGCGGCTTCGTCATGGCGGGCTCCCTCCTCTCCCTCGACGCGCTGATCAGCCTCGCCGACTCGGTCCTCTTCCTGCTGGCCGTCTTCAACATCATCGGCCTCTATCTGCTGGCACCGGTCGTCAAGCGGGAGCTCAACTCCTTCCTCGCCTTCGCCAAGGCCCGGCGTGCCGGCGCCGGCTCCGGCGCGGACGAGCCCGGGGAAAAGGTGACGGTCTCCGTCGGCTGACCCGGGTCACCCGCGGCGCCCGATCCCGACCCCGGGCCTGATTCGCGACCCCGATCCCGACCCCGTCTCAGCAGACGGCCTCCCGGTCTCACGCCGGGAGGCCGTCTGCTTATCCTCAATGCCATGCTCACCATCACCCAGGCCCTGCACGACAAGATCGTCGCCCACGCACGCGCGGACCACCCCGACGAGGCGTGCGGCGTGATCGCGGGACCGGCGGGCTCCGGACGGCCCGAGCGGTTCATCCCGATGCTCAACGCCGCCCGCTCGCCCACCTTCTACGAGTTCGACTCCGGTGATCTGCTGAAGCTCTACCGCGAGATGGACGACCGGGACGAGGAACCCGTCGTCATCTACCACTCGCACACCGCGACCGAGGCCTACCCGTCCCGTACGGACATCTCCTACGCCAACGAGCCCGAGGCCCACTACGTGCTCGTCTCCACCGCCGACACGGACGACGCCGGGCCCTTCCAGTTCCGTTCGTTCCGGATCGTCGAGGGCGAGGTCACGGAGGAGGAAGTCAAGATCGTCGACGCGTACTGAACGGCGCTCGCGGCGCGGGGGCTCCTCGTCCGTCTCATGTCATGAGCCCGGTTCGTCCGGAACGTGAGATCACATTCCAGAACCCGGACCGGGAATCGATACGATGACCGCATGGTTTTCCACGACGTGAGCGAAAAGACGCCGGGCACGCTGCTCGTGGCGCGGCTGCACGTCGACCTGTGCCGCCTCGCCAGCGCGATGTGTCGCCCTCCCGCCGCCTGAGCCCCGCGCCCGAGGCCCCGTACGACGTACATCCCGCACCGCCCCCGCGCGGAACGCTGCGCGCGCCCCTGCCCTCCGCCTTCCACATCTCACCAGGAGCCGAACCCCATGGCCATCGAGGTCCGCATCCCGACCATCCTCCGCACCTACACCGACGGCGCCAAGGCCGTCGAGGGCAGCGGCGACACCCTCGCCGAACTCTTCGCCGACCTCGACAGCCGCCACAACGGCATTCAGGAGCGCATCGTCGACGGCGGCGAGCTGCGCCGCTTCGTCAACGTCTACCTCAACGACGAGGACGTCCGCTTCCTCGACGGCATCTCCACCAAGCTGTCGGACGGCGACAACGTCACCATCCTCCCCGCGGTCGCCGGCGGAATGCGCTGATGCGGTACGACTCGCCGCTGGCCGCCGTCGGCAACACGCCGCTCGTACGGCTGCCCAGGCTCTCGCCCTCCGAGGACGTCCGCATCTGGGCCAAGCTCGAGGACCGCAACCCGACCGGCTCGATCAAGGACCGCCCCGCGCTCTTCATGATCGAGCAGGCGGAGAAGGACGGCCGGCTCACCCCCGGCTGCACCATCCTCGAGCCGACCAGCGGCAACACCGGCATCTCCCTCGCCATGGCGGCCCGGCTCAAGGGGTACCGCATCGTCTGCGTGATGCCGGAGAACACCTCGCAGGAGCGCCGCGACCTGCTCGCCATGTGGGGCGCCGAGATCATCTCCAGCCCCGCCGCCGGCGGCTCCAACACGGCCGTCCGCGTCGCGAAGGAGTTGTCCGCCGAGCACCCGGACTGGGTGATGCTCTACCAGTACGGCAACGCGGACAACGCGGGCGCCCACTACGCCACCACCGGCCCCGAGATCCTCGAGGACCTGCCCTCCATCACCCACTTCGTGGCGGGCCTGGGAACCACCGGCACCCTGATGGGCGTCGGCCGCTACCTGCGCGAGCACAAGCCCGACATCAAGATCGTCGCCGCCGAGCCGCGCTACGACGACCTCGTGTACGGCCTGCGCAACCTCGACGAAGGCTTCGTCCCCGAGCTCTACGACGCCTCCGTCCTCACCACCCGCTTCTCCGTCGGCTCGGCGGAAGCCGTCACCCGCACCCGCGAACTCCTCCAGCAGGAGGGCATCTTCGCGGGCGTCTCCACCGGCGCCTCCCTCCACGCCGCGATCGGCATCGGCAAGAAGGCCGTCAAGGCGGGCGAGAGCGCCGACATCGTCTTCATCGTCGCGGACGGCGGCTGGAAGTACCTCTCCACCGGCGTCTACACCGCTGCCACGACGGAAGAGGCCATCGAAAGGCTCCAGGGCCAGCTCTGGGCGTGACGCCCCGCGGCCCGGTACGTCGCGAGTCCCCCACGGCATCCGTGGGGGACTCCTGCATGCCGGACGGGGTTCCACGGGCTCTCAGCGCGACAAGAAACCGGCATATCGGGTGCATGCCAGGGTTTTGAGCCCGCTCTCGGCGCGCGTGCCCGATGCCCGGCCCCCGCGCGTCAGCGCGCCAAGTGGCGGACCCTGCCCCACAGCGCCGGGTCCGCCCGGCCCGCACGGCGGCGGAAGCCGGCCAGCGGCACCTCGCGCAGCTCGTCCGTCTCCAGGAAGCTCGCCCGGCCCTGCCGGTCGCCCACCGAGCCGGGCGGCAGCGGGATCACCCCCGCGCGCTCCTCCCGGCACCTGCTGGTGATCTTCGCGACCCTGGCACTGCCCCCGTCGACCGCCAGCACCAGACAGGGCCGGTCCTTCGCACCCGGCCCGTCCTCGTACGGCACCTCCGCCCACCAGATCTCACCCGGCCGGGGCGCCGTCCCCGTCCCCGTGGACCGGGCCCCGGCCCTCCCCGGAGGACGCGTCCGGCCCGCCGGGCGGCGCGCCCGCGGCCCGCGCCGTCCCCATCCGTCCGCGACGGCGGCGATCAGCGCCAGCACCATCACCGCGATCACCGCCGGCCACCAGGACGTGTCCACGGCCCGCCTCCTCCCGCTCCCGCGGCTTCCCCGCCGCCTCCGCACCGACCGTACCGGTGCCCCCGCCGTCAGGCTCCGTCCTCCCTACCCGCCCGAACCGGTGACAGCGCAGGTGAGTTCCCCCACAACCCCACCCGGTGGAGGAGCGACCCGCCGTTTGGCGCCTTACGGTTGACGCACCGCACAACCCCGACGCCCCCCTCAGTGACCCCCAGTCCACGGAGGTTCCAGCTCCATGAAGCTCACCGTCGTCGGCTGCTCGGGGTCGTTCCCGTCCGCGGACTCGGCCTGCTCGAGCTACCTCGTCGAAGCCGACGGCTTCCGGCTGCTCCTCGACATGGGCAACGGTGCCCTCGGCGAGCTGCAGCGCCACTGCGGTCTTTACGACCTCGACGCCATCTTCCTCAGCCATCTCCACGCCGATCACTGCATCGACATGCTCGGCTACTTCGTCGCACGCTACTACCGCCACGACGGAGGCCGCTGCGAGCCCATCCCGGTCTACGGCCCGGAAGGCACCGAGTCCCGGCTCACCACGGCGTACGCCGACGTGCCCTCCGAGAAGTCGATGAGCGAGGTCTTCGACTTCCACACGCTCAAGCCGGGCCACTTCGAGATCGGTCCCTTCGCCATCCGTACGGAGAAGGTCGAACACCCCGTCGAGGCGTACGGCATCCGCCTCGAACACGGCGGCAGGACCCTTACGTACTCCGGTGACACCGGAGTCTGCGACGCCCTCCACGATCTCGCGGAGGACGCCGACCTCTTCCTGTGCGAGGCCTCGTTCACCCATGGCAAGGAGGACATTCCGGCCCTCCACCTCAACGGCCGCGAGGCGGGCTCCCATGCCGCCCGCGCGAGGGCCCGGAGCCTCGTCCTCACGCACATCCCGCCGTGGACGGACGGCCTGCGCAACCTCGCCGACGCCCGCGAGGTCTTCGACGGCCCGGCGGAACTGGCCCGCCCCGGCGCGGTCTACGAGATCTAGCGGCGGCGAGCCCCCACCCGTAACGCGAGGGCCCCGGAACCGGTCGCCGGTTCCGGGGCCCTCGCGCGAGCGCGTACCGCGGGCGTCTACGCCTTGGTGAGGTCCTCGACCTCCTCCTCGGGCTCACGGCCCGGGGTGGGCAGATCGAACTTGGTGATCGCGAAGCGGAAGACGACGTAGTAGACCACCGCGAAGACGAGCCCGATCGGGATGATCAGCCAGGGCTTCGTGGCCAGGTTCCAGTTGAGCCCGTAGTCGATCAACCCGGCCGAGAACGTGAAGCCCGCGTGGACCCCCATGGCCCAGGTCACCGCCATGGAGATCGCGGTCAGCAGCGCGTGGATGGCGTACAGCAGCGGTGCGATGAACAGGAACGAGAACTCGATCGGCTCGGTGACACCGGTGACGAAAGAGGTCAGGGCGAGAGAGACCATCATGCCGGTCACGGCGGCCCGGCGCTCGGGCCTCGCGGAGTGGGCGATGGCGAGCGCGGCGGCCGGCAGTCCGAACATCATGATCGGGAAGAAGCCGGACATGAACATGCCGGCGTCGGGGTCCCCCGCGAAGAAGCGGTTCAGGTCACCGTGGACGACCTCGCCCGCGGCGTTGGTGAAGTCACCGAGCTGGAACCAGGAGACGGTGTTGACGAACTGGTGCATACCGACAGGGATCAGTGCGCGGTTGATGGCACCGAACAGACCCGCGCCCGCGGCGCCCAGCCCCGTCATCCACTCGCCGAATGAGCTGATGCCCTCACCGATGGGCTCCCAGGCCAGGCCGAAGAGGACGCCGACCAGCGTGCCGACGAAGGCCATGATGATCGGAACAAGGCGGCGGCCGTTGAAGAAGCCGAGCCAGTCGACCAGCTTCTTCCGGTGGTACCTCTGCCACAGGACGGCGGCGAGCAGACCCATGACGATGCCGCCGAGCACGCCGGGGTTGTTGTAAGTGGCCGCTATGTCCGCGCCCTTCTGCACCTTCGCCTCGGTGACCGGGAAGGCCTTCAGGACGTTGCTGTAGACGAGGAAGCCGACCAGCGCGGCGAGTGCGGTGGAGCCGTCGGACTTCTTCGCGAAGCCGATGGCGACACCGATGCAGAAGAGCATCGGCAGGTTGTCGAAGACGGCGCCGCCGGCGGTGGCGAACACCGAGGCGACCTTGTCCCAGCCGAGACCGTCGGCGCCGAACACGTCGGGCTGGCCGAGGCGCAGCAGGATGCCCGCAGCCGGCAGCACGGCGATCGGCAGCTGCAGGCTGCGGCCGACCTTCTGCAGGCCCTGGAACAGACCGGAACCCCGCTTCTTCGCGGGGGCGGCCGGGGCGGTGGCCGTAGTCATGACTTCCTCCATGTGCCGAGGTGCTGCCGGAGCCGGGGGGACGCCGGCGAAGGGGACGGGCAGCAGCCAGGGTGGTCTACACCAGTGAGTGGTGTAGACCTGTTCTAGCACGGTGAAGGTGAGGTAAGGAACCCGCGTTTGCGTGGCTGTCGGCGCACCGTGCGTGACGGCCGCGAACGGCCGCGGCGTCCGGCGCGGGCGTCACGCGGGGAGTCCCCGCAGCCCTGCTGGCCGCACCCGGTCCGCGGGGTGTCCCGGCAGCGGCCGGATGCCGCGCGGTGCGCCGTCGAGGGGTCGGATCTCCATCGACGCATCCGGTCACGCCTCGGTCACGTCCTCGGCTTCCTCCTCGGCTCCGCTCCAGGAGTCTGCGGTCGGAATTTGTGATAGCGAATCGCAGACTACGTAATGCGCCGCGGTGAGTGCCAGTCCGGCGTCCGTGGGTGGCCGGGGCTTCGTCGCCGGGCTCCGTCCGGTGGCGTGGTCGACGGCTGACGGCGCGGTCGGACGGCTCTACCGGGAAGGCCGGGATCGTCCTTCGCGGGGTCGGTGCGGAGTCGGTGCGGGGCCGGCGTGGAGTCATTGCGGGCTTCGCTCTGTTTGCGACTCGGAAGGAGCGGGAGCCGGCCGCGGTCCCGGACTCGTTGGCAGGCTCCCGACGGGTGGTGTAGACCAGTTCTTGGTAGGGTCCGGAGCGGCCGCCCGGCGGTGGCGCGGGAACAGCGCGATTCCGGTGACCGCCATCCTCCGGGAGGAGGCCGCGGCTCGCCAGAGAAGTTGCGCCAAACGCGCGTCAACGTGACAGAACGGCCGCGGTAGGCCGCCACTGTGTTCCTTGAACGACCAGGGAGAAGGACATGGCCAGTAAGGCTGAGAAGATCGTCGCCGGGCTCGGCGGCCTTGACAACATCGAAGAGGTCGAAGGCTGCATCACCCGCCTCCGCACCGAAGTCAACGACCCCTCCCTCGTCGACGAAGCGGCCCTCAAGGCCGCCGGAGCACACGGCGTCGTCAAAATGGGTACCGCCATCCAGGTCGTCATCGGCACCGACGCCGACCCGATAGCCGGAGAGATAGAGGACATGATGTGACCGCTCCGCGTCCCCGGTCCGGGCCCTGGGGGGGGCCGGTTCTTCGAACAGGCTCGAACGGGAGCCGGCCCCTCACGCCCGTACGACTAGGCTCGGCGCCATGTCACGCATCGACGGCCGCACCCCCGAACAGCTCCGCCCCGTCACCATCGAACGCGGATGGAGCAAGCACGCCGAAGGATCCGTCCTGATCTCCTTCGGCGACACCAAGGTCTTCTGCACCGCCTCCTTCACCGAGGGAGTGCCCCGGTGGCGCAAGGGCAGCGGCGAAGGCTGGGTCACCGCCGAGTACTCCATGCTGCCCCGCTCCACCAACACCCGCGGCGACCGCGAGTCCGTACGCGGCAAGATCGGCGGCCGCACCCACGAGATCTCCCGCCTCATCGGCAGGTCCCTGCGCGCCGTCGTCGACTGCAAGGCCCTCGGCGAGAACACCGTCGTCCTCGACTGCGACGTCCTCCAGGCCGACGGCGGGACCCGCACCGCCGCCATCACCGGCGCCTACGTCGCCCTCGCCGACGCCATCGCCTGGGGCCAGCGCAAGAAGATCATCAAGGCCGGCCGCAAGCCCCTCACCGGCACCGTCTCCGCCGTGAGCGTGGGCATCATCGACAGCACCCCCCTCCTCGACCTCTGCTACGAGGAAGACGTACGTGCCGAGACCGACATGAACGTCGTCTGCACCGGCGACGGCCGCTTCATCGAGGTCCAGGGCACCGCCGAGGCCGCCCCCTTCTCCCGTGCCGAACTCGACCGGCTCCTCGACCTCGCCGTCACCGGCTGCGCCGACCTCACCAAGCTCCAGCTCGCCGCCCTGGAGCAGGAGCAGCCCGCGCAGTAGCGCGGCCGGCAGCGCCGGAACGGACCACCAGCAACCACCGACGCCCCTCGGGGCGTCCTCGCCAGTACGGGCGTACGGGCCATACCGTGCACCCGCCCGCCCACAGGAGGACCTGCACACATGCGCGCCCCGAGCCGACGACGCCGCACCGCCGTCACCATCGCCGCCCTCGCCCTGACCGTCGCGCCCCTCACCGTCGCGTGCGACGCCGTCAGCACGGCCCTCGACTGCGTCCAGACCGCCGAGGCCATAGCCAACAGCGTCAGCGACCTGGAGCAGGCCGTCTCCAGCGCCGCCGACGACCCCACCAAGGCGCAGGAAGCCCTCGACGAGATCGACAAGAACCTCGGCGAGATCGGCGACAAGACCGACAACGCGGACCTCAGCAAGGCCGTCGACAACCTCAACGACGCTGTCGACAACGTCCGCAAGTCCGTTGAGAACGGCGATGCCAACGTGGACATCACCCCCGTCGTCGACGCCGCCGGCGAAATCACCAAGGTCTGCAGCCCCTGACGTCCCGTACCGTCGGACGCATGACCCGCTTGATCCTCGCCACCCGCAACACGAACAAAGTCGCAGAACTCCACGCGATCCTCGCCGACGCAGGACTCCACCACGAACTCGTCGGCGCGGACGCGTACCCTCACGTCCCCGACGTCAGGGAGACCGGCACCACCTTCGCCGAGAACGCCCTCCTCAAGGCCCGCGCCCTCGCCGCCGCCACTGGACACCCCGCCATCGCCGACGACTCCGGCCTCTGCGTGGACATCCTCGGCGGCTCCCCCGGCATCTTCTCCGCACGTTGGGCCGGCACCCACGGCAACGACCGCGACAACCTCGAACTGCTCCTCGCCCAGCTCTCCGACATCGAAGACGCCCACCGCGGCGCCCACTTCACCTGCGCCGCCGCTCTCGTTCTCCCCGACGGAACCGAACGCGTCGTCGAGGGCCAGCTCCGCGGCACTCTCCGGCACGCCCCGACGGGCGGCTACGGCTTCGGCTACGACCCGATCCTCCAGCCGGACGGCGAGACGAGGACGTGCGCCGAGATGACGCCGGACGAGAAGAACGCGATCAGCCACCGCGGCAAGGCGTTCCGCGCGCTGGTGCCGGTGATCAGGGAACTCGTGCACTGACCCGGACGCGCACAGCGGCCCACCTTTCGAAGGTGGGCCGCTCGGTATTCCTGTGGGCCCGGTGGGACTCGAACCCACGACACACCGGACCTAAACCGGCGCCCTCTTGCCAGCTGGGGTACGGACCCGCTCCCGGCACACTCTACTGGGCTCCGGCACGGCGGTGTGCGGGAGAACGGTTGGCGAACGCCGTCCCGGGAACGACGGGTGCGGGGGAGTGGGTCAGAGGGCCAGGTCCTTGATGATCTTGGCGACGTGGCCCGTCGCCTTCACGTTGTAGAGCGCCCGCTCGACCTTGCCCTCCTCGTCCACGACCACCGTGGAGCGGATGACACCGGTCACGACCTTGCCGTAGAGCTTCTTCTCGCCGAAGGCGCCGTAGGCCTCCAGGGTCGACTTGTCAGGGTCGCCGAGCAGGGTGACCTTCAGGCTCTCCTTCTCGCGGAACCTGGCGAGCTTCTCGGGCTTGTCGGGGGAGATGCCGATCACGTCGTAGCCCGCGCCGGCCAGGAGGTCGAGGTTGTCGGTGAAGTCGCAGGCCTGCTTCGTGCAACCGGGGGTGAGCGCGGCGGGGTAGAAGTACACGATGACCTTGCGGCCCTTGTGGTCGGCGAGCGAGACCTCGTTGCCGTCGGCGTCGGGCAGGGTGAAGGCGGGGGCGGTGTCGCCGGGCTGGAGTCGCTCGCTCATCGGGGTGTCTCCTCGTGCGTACGGGATAGAGAGATGCCGTACCCGAGCGTAATGGGGGGTGCTGACAGTGCGGCGCGCGACGGAGCTGACACACTGTTCAGCACGACGGACTCAAGACGACGAACACAACCATCACGGAGGCGGCGCGGTGTCGGACGCCAGGACCCCTGCCCAGATCGAGGCGGACATCGTCCGCAGACGCAATCAGCTCGCCGAGACGCTCGACGAGATCGGTGTCCGGGTGCATCCCAAGACCATCGCGGGCGAGGCGAAGGCGAAGGTCGTGTCGACCGTGGACCATACCCTGGGCCGTGCCTACGTGAGCGTGAACCGGGCCGTCTCGGACGTGCGGGCGCAGCTGGTGGACGGTGACGGCTCGCCCCGGCTGGAGCGCATCGTGCCGGTGGCGCTGGTGGTCGTGGGGCTCGTGGGCCTGCTCGCGGTGTCGGCGCGCAGGCGGCGTGGCTGACCCTCCGGCGTACGAACGGTCGCGAGACAGGTAGGTTCGAAGGGTGAGCGAGAACACCACCCACGACAAGTTGCCCATTCGGATGCTGCATGACCGTGTGCTGGTCCGCCAGGACACCACGGAGGGCGAGCGGCGCTCGGGCGGAGGGATCCTGATCCCGGCGACCGCGGCGGTCGGCCGGCGGCTGGCCTGGGCCGAGGTGGTCGCCGTCGGGCAGAACGTACGGACCGTGCAGGTGGGCGACCGTGTGCTGTACGACCCGGAGGACCGTGCCGAGGTCGAGGTGCGCGGTGTCGCGTACATCCTGATGCGGGAGCGCGATCTGCACGCGGTGGCCGCGGAGCGGCTGGAGGGGTCCGAGGACTCCACGGGGCTCTATCTGTGAGCCGGAGCGAGTAGGCGCGGGCGGCGGCGCGCGGGCGAGTCGCCCGGCGGAACGCGGGAAGGCCCGGTGACCGTGGTCACCGGGCC
>NZ_JAAAXQ010000126.1 GCF_009916105.1 Streptomyces sp. GC420
GCTCGACCTGGAACAGCACGGCGGCCGGACCTTCGAGGGCGTCGCCGTCCGCGTCGCTCAGCGCGTCCTCGCGCTGGCCGCGGCGATCTGGCACAACCACAAGACCGGACAGCCGGTCATGCGATCCCTGATCGCCTACGACCACTGATCACATCGGAATGACTCGTCTAGTGGCCCAACCACCGCCCGTCCAGAAGGCCTTGACCGCGCGCATGCCTGAAGCAGGCGCACGGCGCGGGTGGGCGGTGCGGGCGCGGCCCGCAGGGCCCGCACCCGGGTCACCGGCCCGCGCCGCCGTGACGCATGTCACGCATTCTCCGAGCGGTTCGGGTGCACCGAATCGGGCATTCGAACGTCTTCTCCTGTGTCGGATCCCGTAGGGGCGTCCGGCAGCCGTACCTCTCAGCTCAGCTTGTCCATGCCGTCTCAAGGGAGCAGGCGTTGTCCTCCGTCATCGAGCAAGCCGTGCAGGCCCGCCTCGTCGCCGCGGACCCGCGGACGCAGACGGTCACCGCGAGCCTCCGTTACGACCGCGACGACCCGTTCGCCGTCCGTATCGACTTCCCTCCGCCCGCCACCCTCGAGAACGTCGAAGTGGCCTGGACCTTCGCCCGGGAACTGCTGGAGGACGGACTGGACGGCGAGGCGGGTGAGGGCGACGTGCGCGTGCGGCCCTACGGCTTCGAGCGGACGGTGCTGGAGTTCCACGCGCCGGAGGGCACCGCCCTCGTGCACATCCGCACCACCGAACTGCGCAGGTTCCTGAGCAGCGTGGAGGAGCTCGTCCCGGCGGGACGCGAGCACCTCTACCTCGACATGGACCACGATCTCGCGGAGCTGCTGCGCGACGCTCTCTGAGCGGTCCGGCGCGCGGACCGGTCGGCCCGGCTCGCCCCAGCGCCCCAGCGCCCCAGCGGCGGCACACGACCGGCCGCACCGGAGCGTGTCACGCTCCGCGCAAAATACGTTTGCCCGCCCGCCGCGTTCCCCGTAACGTCGTAACCGGCCCTGTTGTCGTCGATCGGAGTAGGACGTTGCTCGTCTGAGGTCCTGAGACACCGAGCCACGCGCAGTTCCGCGTGGCCTTGTGTGCGATCTCGGACTCCGAGCCGTCCTCCGCCGCCCCGGCGCACCGGGGCCGTTGTGCTGCCGCTCGCCTCCCCCTGTCGCCATCGGTGTCTCCACCCGTTGCCCACGCACGTACACCGAGCAACCGGGAGGCCCACATGGCACACCCAGCCACATGCATCACCTGTTCGTCGCTCTCCTTCACCTGGCCGGACGGCACAACCGTCCTCGACGGCCTCGAACTGGCCGTCGGCCCCGGCAGAACGGGCCTCATCGGCCTGAACGGTTCGGGGAAGTCGACGCTGCTGAAGCTCGTCGCGGGCCGGCTGACCCCGACCGGAGGCACCGTCAAGGTCGTGGGCGAAACCGGCTACCTGCCGCAGAACGTGGTCCTCGACACGGGCATGCGGGTGGACGCCGCGCTCGGCATCGCCGGGACGCGGGCCGCTCTGCACGCCATCGAGGCCGGCGACGCCGGTGAGGAGAACTTCACCGCGGTCGGCGACGACTGGGACGTCGAGGAGCGTGCCCTCGCCACGCTCGACCAGCTCGGCCTCGGCCACATCGGCCTGGACCGGACCATCGGGGAGGTCTCCGGCGGCGAGTCGGTACTGCTGCGGCTGGCCGCGCTGCTCCTCGCCCGCCCCGACGTCCTGCTGCTCGACGAGCCCACCAACAACCTCGACCTCGCCGCGCGCCGGAGGCTCTACGCGGCCGTGGACGCGTGGTCCGGGGTGCTGGTGGTCGTCAGCCACGACCGTGAACTCCTCGAACGGACCGACCAGATCGCCGAACTGCGGCAGGGCGAGGTCACCTGGTACGGCGGGAACATCTCGGCGTACGAGGAGGCTCTCGCCGTCGAGCAGGAGGCGGCGGAGCGCATGATGCGCGCGGCCGAGGCCGACTTCAAGCGGCAGAAGCGCGAACTCGCCGACGCCCACCTGAAACTGGCACGCCGGGTGCGGTACGGGCAGAAGATGTGGGACAGCAAGCGGGAACCGAAGATCGTCATGGGCGCCCGCAAGCGTGCCGCGCAGGAGTCGGCGGGCAAGCACCGCATCCTGCACGAGCAGAAGCTCGCCGGCGCGAAGGAGCGGCTCGACGAGGCGGTCGAGGCGGTCAGGGACGACGACGAGATCCGCATCGACCTGCCGCGGACCGCCGTCCCGCCCGGGCGCCGGGTGCTGACCCTGTGGGAGCTGGAACTCCAGTACGGCGCACGGGTGTCCGGAGAGCTCGAGGTGCGCGGACCGGAACGGATCGCGCTGGTCGGCAGGAACGGCGCGGGCAAGACGACACTGCTGCGCACCCTGGCCGGCGAGCTGGACCCGGTGGCGGGCGAGGCGGTGGCCCATGTGCCGCTGCGCTTCCTGCCGCAGCGGCTCGACATCCTCGACGACGAACTGTCGGTCGCCGGGAACGTGGCGCGTTTCGCTCCCGAGGCGAGCAACAACCGGATCCGGGCGCGGCTCGCGCGTTTCCTGTTCAAGGGGGCGCGCGCCGACCAGCCGGCCGGCACCCTGTCGGGCGGCGAGCGGTTCCGCGCCGCGCTGGCCGCACTGCTGCTCGCGGAACCCGCTCCCCAGCTGCTGATGCTGGACGAGCCCACGAACAGTCTCGACATGGCGGGCGTGCGCCGGCTGACGGCCGCCCTGGAGTCGTACGAGGGCGCTCTGGTCGTGAGCAGTCACGACCTCCCGTTCCTCCGGTCGCTGGGCATCACCCGGTGGCTGCTGCTGGACGGGGAACTGCGCGACATCGACCCGGAGGAGCTCATGGAGGGCTGACCACGTCGGGAGCGGGCCGGCGCGGGGAAGCACCGCCGGCCCGCGGCGGCCCGTGACGGCCGGCGAGGGGCTCTCAGTGATCTTGTCGGGGTAAGGATGGAATTCTGTCGGCCTGGCGGGATTCCGTCCCCTGTGCGGACCGGGACATGATGGGCGCGGCCCACCGTTCCGCTTCCAGGGAGAGCAGCACGTGCCCAGCAGAAGAGCCCTTGTGCGCCGCCCCGGCCCCCGTCTGGCCGAGGGCCTGGTGACCCACATCGACCGGCAGCCGGTGGACGCGGAACTCGCGCTCCGGCAGTGGCAGGAGTACGTCGGCGCACTTCAGGACCACGGCTGGCAGACCGTGGAGGTGGAACCGGCCGACGACTGCCCGGACGCGGTGTTCGTCGAGGACACCTGTGTGATGTTCCGGAATGTCGCGCTGATCGCGCGCCCGGGCGCCGAGTCGCGGCGCCCGGAGACGGCCGCGGTCGAGGAGACGCTGGGCCGCCTCGGCTGCTCGGTGAACTGGGTCTGGGAGCCGGGCACCCTGGACGGCGGCGACGTGCTGAGGATCGGCGACACCCTGTTCGTCGGGCGCGGCGGACGCACCAACGCGGCGGGGGTGCAGCAGTTGCGCGCCGCCTTCGAGCCGCTGGGCGCGCGGGTGGTCGCGGTGCCGGTGAGCAGGGTGCTGCATCTGAAGTCCGCGGTGACGGCCCTCCCGGACGGCACGGCGATCGGCTACGAGCCCCTGGTGGACCACGCCTCCGTCTTCCCGTCCTTCATGCCCGTGCCGGAGGAGCCGGGAGCGCATGCGGTGCTCCTCGGAGGCGGCAAACTGCTGATGGCGGCGAGCGCGCCGAAGACCGCGGAGCTCTTCGCGGACCTCGGGTACGAACCGGTGCCGGTGGACATCGGGGAGTTCGAAAAGCTGGAGGGCTGCGTGACGTGCCTCTCCGTACGTCTGCGCGAACTCCACTCATAGAGTGAAAAAACAACCACGCTCGCGACCCTCCGGCCCGGGCTCCGGTGGACCCTTACTCGACCTTTAACCTACGGTCTCGTAACCTACGACACCGTAGGTAAAGCCCCGTCCCCCTGGAGCACCAGTGACGATCACCTCTTCCCCCCTCGGCAATTCGGACGCGTGGACCGACGCCCGCCTCCTCTTCGCCCTGGAAGAGGTGGTCGAGAAGGAACTCAACCGTCACCTGAAGGTGGCCAAGGACTGGATGCCGCACGAGTACGTGCCCTGGACCGACGGGCGGAACTTCCCCGAGTTCTTCGAGGACGGCGAGGCCTGGGAGCCCAGCCAGTCGAAGGTCACCCCGGTCGGCAAGATCGCGCTGGTGGTCAACCTCCTGACCGAGGACAACCTGCCGAGCTACCACCACGAGATCGCGTCGCTCTTCGGCCGCGACGGCGCCTGGGGTACCTGGGTGCACCGGTGGACGGCCGAGGAGGGCAGGCACGGCATCGTGATGCGCGACTATCTGCTCGCCTCCCGGGCCGTCGACCCCGACCAGCTCGAGCAGTTCCGGATGTCGCACATGTCGGAGGGCTTCGAGTCCGACAACCGCCACTCGATGCTGCACTCCGTCGCGTACGTCGCCTTCCAGGAGCTCGCGACCCGCATCTCCCACCGCAACACCGGCCAGCAGTCGGGAGACCCGGTCTGCGACCGGATGCTGGCGCGCATCGCCGCCGACGAGAACCTTCACATGCTCTTCTACCGGAACCTGCTGGGCGCGGCCTTCGAGCTCGCTCCCGACCTCACCATGCAGGCCGTCCGGGACGTCGTCGTGAACTTCCGGATGCCCGGGCACGGCATCCCCGGCTTCGAGCGGTCCGCCGCCCAGATGGCCATCGGGGGCGTCTACAACCTGCGCATCCACCACGACGACGTGCTCCAGCCCGTCCTGCGCCACCTGAAGATCATGCAGATCGACGGTCTCGGGCCCGAGGGCCGGAAGGCCCAGGAGGAACTGGGCCTGTTCATGGGCGGCCTCGACGGTGAGGCGAAGAAGTTCGACGAGCGGCTCGCCGCCAGGAAGGCCAGGCTCGAGGCGCGCGCCGCCAAGCTCTGACACACGCGCCTGCCGTTCCGCACCTTACGGTTCGGCGGATACCGGCAGGCACGGCACGCCGGGCCCGCTCCGTGGAACGCCACGGGGCGGGCCCGTCGCCGCGCGGCCCGGTGAATCCCACGGGCGCGCCCGGCAGGCGTCATCGGTCGTCGTCGCGGCGCAGCCGGTCCCGTTCCCTCTCCGAGAGGCCGCCCCACACACCGAAGCGTTCGTCGTGGGCCAGCGCGTACTCCAGGCAGGCCTCCCGCCCCTCGCAGGCCAGGCAGAGGAGCTTGGCCTCGCGTACGGATCCGCCGGGCTCGGGGAAGAAGAAGCCGGCCCCGGTCTGCGCGCACAGCGCCAGCTCCTGCCAGTCGCCGCCGGCGTCACTGCTTCGGGACACGGTGAGAGTGCTTTCCGTGGTGCTGTCGAAGAACATGCGCGCCACTGTGCCCACGGTCGTTCAACATTCGATGAACGAGTGGTCAATCCGGCCGGGAACAGCCTTGCCGCGCCGTGTGCCTCCGCGCGTCCGGACCCGGACCGGCCGGTTCGGGGTCCGGACCGACCCGGCTCGGGGGCGGTCAAGGCCGGTCGGAGCCGGTCGGGGCCGGTCGGCGCCGCGTCAAGGCCGGTCGGGGCCGGTCGGCGCCGCGTCGGGGCCGCGTCGGAGGAGGACCGTCACGTCCCCGGCTCGCTGGTGACGACTCCGAACTCCGCGCCGTACGGATCCCGGAGGGTGGCGACGCGGCCCACGCCCTCCATGCTCATCGGTTCCGTGCGCGTACCGCCGCCGAGCCGCCCCGCCCGCGCCACCACCGCGTCACAGTCGCCGACCTCGAAGTACACCAGCCAGCGGGGCCGCCTGCCGCTCTCGGACGGGTCGGCCTCCAGCGGCCAGAGCCCTCCGAACATCGCCTCCTCGCCGGTTCCCGCGGGGCGGGCGGACGTGAACGCACCTCCGGGCCAGGGCGTGTTGGCGGTCTCCCAGCCGAAGACCTTGTCGTAGAAGGCGGCGGCGCGCGGGACGTCCGGCGTGTACAGCTCCGTCCAGCACAGCGCGCCGGGCTCACCGACGACGTCCAGCCCCTTGTTCTTCCCCGGCTGCCAGGCGCCGAAGGCGGCCCCCGCCGAGTCGGCGAGGACGGCCGTGCGGCCGAGGTCGAAGACATCCATGGGCGCGAGCAGCACAGTGCCGCCGGCCTCCCGCACCGCCTTCGCGGTGGCGTCGGCGTCGGGCGTCTGGAAGTACACCGTCCAGGCCGGCGGTCCCTGTTCCCCGGTGACGGTCATCCCACCGGCGGCGGTCCTCCCGTCCACCTCGAACATGCCGTATCCGCCGGCCTCCGGCCCCGCCGAGCGGAACCCCCAGCCGAGCACTTCGCCGTAGAAGGCGGTCGCGCCGTCGAGGTCCGGGGTGCCGAGGTCGATCCAGTCGGGGGCGCCGTCGACATAACGGGTGGTGAGCATGATCGCTCCTTCGGTGGGTCCCGTTGTCCCTGCCGGACCGAGTCTCGCACCGGCCACCGGCCGGTGCACAGCGCGCGGGCGCGCGGGCGCGCGGGCGCGGCGCGCGGGCGTTTCTCCGTGCTGTGCGTGCGGGACCGCTCAGCGACGGCGTGTGAGGGCGCCGCCGCCGAAGGCCCCGGGCCGGACCGCACCGGCGTGGAGCGCGGGAACCTCACTCCGGACACGGCCCGCTCCCGCGCGGGCCTCCCGTTCGATCAGCAGACCGTCGGCGTTCTCCGTGCGCGTTCCCCCGCGCCGGAGCAGGACGACGATCAGCCCGCCCACGACGGCCCACAGTCCCAGCAGAAAAGCGACGAGCGTCCCCACGAGTCCTCCCATTGCGATGCCTGCCCCCGTGTCCCCGGGCGATCGTCGCACCGGGCACGGGGGCCGCGCACTGCCGGGCTCCGGCAGTCTTCGAGCGCTTTCGCGTCCGGTTCCTGTCCGAGTTCCGGCAGGCACCCACGCCCGTCGCCGGGCTGAGGGAGCGTTCAGACGACTCGTGCGGGCGCGTTCCCCCGCTCGGCGCGTTCCGCGGAAGGTGACCGGCTCTCCACGACGGTGTGGCCCGCCTCGGCGGCGCGGTCGAGGTTCAGGCCGGCCAGGGCGACGAGCACCACCAGGGCGAAGGCGAGCGCGCCGAGGCCGAAGCTCAGCGTGTACTGGCCCTCCGCGGGCAGCCGGGGCGCGCCCGGCGGCAGTCCCGGAAGAGTGTTGGCGGTCAGCAGTGTGGTGATGACGGCGCTGCCGACGGAGCTGCCGACGGACCGGGCGATGGAGTTGATCCCGTTGGCGATGCCGCTCTGGTGGACCGGGACGCCGGCGACGATGAAGGCGGGCAGTGTGGCGAAGCCGAAGCTGACGGCGATGCCGGTGAGGATGCCCGCTACGACGACCGACGCGGTCGTACCGTGCGCGAGGGCCAGCCAGGCGAAGCCGAGCACCCCGGCGCCCGCCCCGGCGGCCAGCGTGACACGGGCGCCGATCCGGCGCACGAGCGCACCGCCGAGCTGCGCCGCGACCAGCGAGGCGACGGCGCCGGGCAGCAGGTACAGGACGGAGGCGCGCAGCACCGAGGCGCCGAAGCCGTATCCGGCGAGCTCCGCCGGTGTCTGCACCAGGTAGGAGATCCCGATGAACTGGGTGAACATCCCGAAGCCGAGCAGCACTCCGGCGATGTTGGTGTGGAGCACGGGCCGCAGCACGAACATCCTCATGTCGACCATGGGGTCCTTGACCCTGCGCTCGACCAGCACCCAGACCCCGCTCATCACCGCGGCGCCCACGAGGCATCCGACGGTGCCCGCCGAGCCCCAGCCCCAGAGGTTGCCCTGCGAGACGGGCAGCAGGAGCAGCACGAGCGCGGCGGCCAGGGTCGCCGCGCCCCACCAGTCGGTGCGGCCGCCGGTGGCCCCCGCGGACGGGGGTACGACGACGGCCACGGCGGCCAGCGCGACGACGGACAGTGCCGTGGCGAGCCAGAACACCCGGTGGTAGTCGGGGTCGGCGCCCTGGGTGAGCAGGCCCGCGCCGACCAGCGCGAAGCCGCTGCCGAAGGCGAGGGTTCCGCTGACCAGGCCCATGGCGCCGGGGAGCCGGTACGGCGGCAGTTCGTCGCGCAGGACGGACAGCGCCAGCGGGAAGATCGCTGTGGAGGCGCCTTGCAGGACGCGGGCGGTGATCAGCAGCGCCAGCGAGTCGGTGGCGGCGGCCAGTACGGAGCCTGCGACCGTCAGGGCCAGGACGCCGAGGAGCACGGGCCGCTTCCCCCGCTGGTCGCCGAGGCGGCCGAGCAGCGGGGTGAAGACGGCCGCCGACAGCAGGGTCGCGGTGGTGAGCCAGCCCACGGTGGAGGGGGCCAGGGACAGGTCGCGCTGGATGACCGACAGGATCGGGACGACCAGTGTCTGCATCATCGCGACGACCATGGAGGCGAGTCCGAGGGTCAGGACGAGGACCATCCGCCCGCTGTCGGGCGCGAGCATGCCCTCGCGGGGTCTTGCGCGGTGTGTGGGCGGCATGGTGCTGCCTTCCGGATGTGGTGGGCGGGTGGTTCAGCCGGCCAGCGGTACGTCGAGGACCGCCCTGCGGTGACTGAACGTCACTAGTGAGTAGTGGCCGTGGTAGCTGCCCGTACCGCTGGGTCCGACGCCGCCGAACGGGAGTCCGGGGACGGCGAGATGGCTGATCGGCAGACCGAAGTTGAGTGCGCCGGAGGAGGTCTCGGCGGCGAGGCGGCGCCGCGTCGTCCCGTTCTCCGTGAAGACGTACAGGGCGAGGGGCTTGTCCCGGTCGTTGATGAAGCCGATCGCCTCGTCCAGGCCCGGCACGGTCACGATGGGCAGGACCGGGCCGAAGATCTCCTCCCGCATCACGGGGGCGTCGGGCAACACATCGGCGAGGACGGTGGGCGCTATGTATTTGGCGGCGCGGTCGTGCTGCCCGCCGGTCACGGTACGGCCGGAGTCCAGGAGCGCCACGACGCGGTCGAAGTGGCGCTCGTTGACGATGCGCCCGTAGGCGTCGGAGGCGGCGGGGTCGGTGCCGAACAGGTTCCGGATCGCCGTGATGAGGGCGGCTTCGAGGGCGTCCGCGGTGACCGGGTCGGTCAGGACGTAGTCCGGGGCGACGCAGGTCTGGCCCGCGTTGGCGAACTTCGTGTGTGCCAGCCTGGCCGCTACCACGGCGAGATCGGCGTCGCGGTCCACGAAAACCGGTGATTTGCCGCCCAGTTCGAGGGTGACCGGGGTCAGGTGCTCGGCGGCCGCCCTCATCACGATGCGCCCGACCGCGCCGTTGCCGGTGTAGAAGACATGGTCGAAGTCCTGTGCCAGCAGCGCTGTCGTCTCGACCACCGCGCCCTCGACGACCGCGACGGCGTCGGTGTCCAGGTAGGCGGGCAGCAGCCGGGCCATCAGCGCGGAGGTGGCGGGCGACAGTTCGCTCGGCTTGGCCACCACGGCATTGCCGGCGGCCAGCGCGCCCGCGACCGGTGTCAGGAGCAGGTTGACCGGATAGTTCCAGGCGGAGATGACCAGGACGACGCCCAGCGGGTCGAACTGCGTGCGGGCTTCGGTCCCTTCGGGGAAGCGGTGCGCGGGCACGGCGGCGGGTCGCGGGGTCAGCCACTCCTCCAGGTGCTCCAGGTAGTCGTCGATCTCGGTGAGGGTGGAGCCGATCTCCATGGAGTCGGTCTCGGCGCGGCTCTTGCGCAGGTCGGTGTGGAGCGCGGCGGCGATGGCGTCGCCGTTCTCGGTCAGCAGGGCGCGCAGCCGGGTGAGCTGCTGAAGGCGCCAGTCGAGGGGCTTGGTGCGTCCGGTGCGGAAGGTGGAGCGCAGCCGGCCGACGAGGGCCGCAGCGTGCTCGGCGGTGAAATCCGGGTGGGTGCCGGGGCCGGTGGTCGCAGTCGTAGTCACAGTCGTGTCCCGTGGGTGAAGTGGGTCGGGCGGAGTGAGGGTGGGCTCTGAGCGAAGGTGTGCTCAGAGTGGAGGCGGGCTCTGAAGGCGGGTCAGTGCGAGGGGGAGGCGGCGCGGTCCGGCGGGCCGGCGGAGTCTGCCGGGGTGCCGAGCAGTCCGGTCAGGAAGGCTTCGGCCGCCGGGCCCAGGAGCCGTTCGCCGTCGGCCACGGATTCCAGGCCGAGGACGAGGGCGATAAGGATGTCGGCGGCCTGCGCGGGGGTGAGCGCCGCGGCCGCTCCCCCGGCCGGTGGTAGGCCGCCGGCCGGGGGTGGTCCGCCGGCCGGACCGGGGCCGGCCGTGACACCGGAGCCGACCGCCGGGCCGGCTCCCGCCTCGGCGAGTACACCGGTCAGCAGCCGCCGCAGTTCGGCGGTGAAGCCGTGGCAGATGTCACCGAAGAGCCGGGCCTTCTCGTCGAGGAGTTCGGCGCTGTGCGGGGAGTCCCCGGCCAGCTGGAGCACCAGGGAGAGCTTGGCCTCCAGGATGCCGCGGACGCGTGCCACGACCGGAGCGTCGGCGGCCGCCGCCCGCCGGGCCCGTTCGAGCGCCTCGGCGTGCAGACGCTCGGCGAGCCGGCGGAAGGCGTCGTCCTTGCCGCGTACGTACTGGTACACCGCCGACCGGGACACGCCCATCGCGGTGGCGATGTCGTCCACGGTGGTGCGTCGTACGCCATACCTGGTCAGGCAGTCGTAGGTGGCGTCAAGGACCTCGCCGAGCCGGTCCGTTCCCATCGTCAGCCGAGCACTTTCAGCAGCCCGGCGGCGAGCGGGCGGGAGGACGCCGGGTTCTGGCCGGTGTGCAGGTTGCGGTCGGTCACGATGTTCGGGGCCCACGGTTCGCCCTCGGCGAAGTCCGCGCCGAGTTCGACGAGGCGGTCCTGGAGCAGCCACTTCGCCTTGTCGGCGAAGCCCGCCTGGGCCTCCTCCGCGTTGGTGAAACCGGTCAGCCGGTAACCCGCGAACGGCGAGGAGCCGTCCTCGCGGCGGGCGGCCAGCAGTGCGGCGGGGGCGTGGCAGACCACGCCGAGCGGCATGCCGGAGTCCAGCGCCTCGGTCAGCAGTGCGCCGGAGGTCCTGTCGACGGCGAGGTCCTCCATCGGGCCGTGGCCACCGGGGTAGAAGACGGCGTCGTAGTCGGCGAGGCGCACGTCCTCCAGACGGACGGGCCGGCGCAGCTCGTCGAACGACGAGAGGGCTTCCTCGATCTTGTGGGCGCCCTCCTCGCCGCCGTTGGCCCCGGGGGCCAGGCTCGCGCGGTCGACGGTCGGCACGACGCCGCCGGGCGTGGCGACCACGACCTCGTGACCGGCCCCGGTGAAGACCTGGTGGGGGGCGACGGCCTCCTCGGCCCAGAAGCCGGTCGGGTGGCGGGTGCCGTCCGCCAGCGTCCAGTGGTCGGCGCCGGTCATCACGAACAGGATCCTTGCCATGGTGGTGCTCTCTTCCGGTTGGACGCTCTGACACCCTGGACTCAGAACGTCAGCGTGGTCAGGGACAAACGTAGGGCGCCTCCGGTATAGGCATCCAATAGGATTCTTAAGATGAGGGATAGGAATTCCAATGGTCGGCCGTCACCGCCACCGGCCGGACCCGCGCAGAAGGCTCGAACGGCGCGCACCGCGGCCGACGCCAGGGCGAACGGCACGCGGAGCGCCGCCGCGAGCGCGGCGGGGAGCGCCCCGCCCGCGCCACCCCTGGACCTCACCCAGCTGCGTACGTTCCTCTCCGTCCACAGGACCGGTTCCTTCACCGCCGCCGCGCAACTGCTCGGCCTCTCCCAGCCGACCGTGACCACCCAGATCCGCGCACTGGAGGAACGCCTCGGCCGGCAGCTGTTCGAGCGCCGGCCCCGCGGCGTGGCACCCACCCCCTTCGCCGACGAACTGGCCGTCCGGATCGCGGACCCGCTCGACGCCCTCGCAGCCGTCACCGAGCGGGGCGTCCACGGCGAGGAGCCCCGGCCCGAGCCCGTGCACCTGGGGGGACCGGCCGAATTCCTCGCCGTCTGCGCGCTGCGCACACTGGCGCCCCTGGTCGCGCAGGGAGTCAGGCTGCGGGTCACCACCGGCCTGTCCGACGAACTGCTCGACGGGCTGCGCGCGGGCCGCCACGACCTGGTGATCTCCGCCCACCGGCCGCGCGGCCGCACCCTGACCGCCGAGCCGATGGCCGACGAGGAGTTCGTCCTGGTCGCCTCCCCCGAGTGGGCCGCGCGCATCGGTCCCGACCGGGTCGCCGCCGAAGGAGCCGCGGCGCTGGCCGGGGCGCCGCTGGTGACATACGCGGAGGACCTGCCCATCGCGCGCCGGTACTGGCGTCACGTCTTCGGCGAGCGCCTCACCGCCCAGCCCGCGCTCACGTTCCCCGACCTGCGCGGCCTGTTGGCGGCCGTGGCCGCGGGAGCCGGCTTCACCGTGCTGCCCAGTTACCTGTGCCGGGCGGAGCTGGCCTCCGGCGCGCTGGTCATGCTGCTCAGCCCCGAGGACCCGCCGATCAACACGGCCTTCCTCGTCCAGCGCCCCGGAACGGCCCACAACCCGCATGTGGCGCTGGTCCGCGACCACCTCCTGCGCCAGGCCCGCTCCTGGTGACCGCGAGGGGTGCCGACGGCACGCGGTCACCCGGCACGGGTACCCCGGACGCCCCGGACGGGGCAGTCACCCGCCGGGGCGCCGGACACAAGGGGCGGCGGCCGGCCGCCGCCTGCGGCAATCAGTACCCGGAGCCCACCATGGCCTCCGCGACGTCCTCCGAGACCTCTTCCGCCAGATCCTGAGCCATCTTCTCGGCCATGCTCTCCGCGTTCCCGGCCATCTCCTCGGCCATGCTCTCCGCGTTCCCGGCCATCTCCTCCGCCATGGCCTCCACCCCGGCGTACGGCCCGTTCTGCGGCGCCGCGTCCGCCCCGTCGGCCGCCGTGCCGCCCGAACCCTGCTGCGACCCGCTCTCGGCCGCCCCCTGCGCCGTGCCGCCCGACCCCTGCTGCGACGGGCTCTCCGCGGCACCCGCCGACCCCTGACCCGACTCGCTGTGCGCCGCGTCCCCGGATCCGTGGCCCGGCTCGCTGTGCGCCGCGTCCTGCGATCCGAAATCGGATTCCCGGTCCGGCCGGCGCCCCGGCCCGTCGTGCGACTCGTGGCCGGATCCGTGGTGCGAGTCGTGGTCCGAACCGTGGTGCGAGTCGTGGTCCGCCCCGTGGTGGTGCTCCCTCTCCTTCTCCTTCCGCCTGCGGCGCCGTTCGCCCTGCGCTCCGTGGTGCGGCTCGTCGTCGTGCGGCTCGTAACCGGGAACCGTGCCGTCGGGCTTGGCGACGAGCAGCAGGCCGACCATGCCCATGTCGGAGTGGCTCTGCACATGGCAGTGGTACATCCAGGCGCCGGGCCCCACCCCCTCCCCCGCGATGATCTGGAAGCCGAAGGAGTCACCGGGGCCCGTGATCTTGTTGTCGATGATGCGACTCAGGTCCTCGGGGCCTTCCAGGATGCCCGTGCGGTTGTCCGCCCAGCGGTGCCCGTGCAGGTGGAAGGTGTGGTAATGCTCTCCGTGGGTGATCATGACGATCTCCACCCGGTCGCCCACCGTGGCCTCGAGGTTGGGGCTGCCGTGGCCCGACCGGTTGTTGATCGACGTGTCGTTGAAGACGATGGTGAACGTCTTGTCGGGGAGGATGTCCCCCTTCCGGCGGACGACGATGGGCCCGTAGAGACCCTTGCGGACGCCGACCGTGCCGTGTTCCGTGCCCACGACGTGGTCGTGGTAGTGCCAGTAACCGGCACTCCCGGGGCGCCAGGTGCCGTCCTTGCGCCGGCCCGGCGCATGGGTGCGCCAGGTGTAGGTGCGGGTCTCACCGGGCTCGACCCTGCTGCGGTTGAGATCCGTGCCGTCGCTGGCGATGTCGTAGTTGACGCCATGGGCATGGAGGCTGACGGGCACGTCCATGGTGTTCTCGAACTCGATGTGCAGGGTGTCGCCCTCGTTGATCTCGATCAGCGGCCCCGGGATGCTCGCCTCGCCCTTCTCCAGGCCGTAGCCCATCCGGCCGCCCGGCAGCCGCTCTGCGTACAGCCTCAGATGGCGCACCTCTCCGCCCTCGGGGGCGGTCTTCGGCGGGTTCCTGGTCGCGGCACCGTCGGCCGTGGGGAGGGATAACGATGTCAGCCCTGCGGCGGCCGCACCTCCCACCAGCAGGCGCCGGTTGAAGGTCCGTCTGCCGATGCCGCTCTTGCCGCTGCCCATGACTTTGCCCATGTCGAACTCCTTACGGCCACGGAGGCTGACGGGGCGTAAGCGGCCCCTGGGGGACTGCCACACGGTAGCTGTCCGATCATCATTTATCCACACTAAGGACAAAGTTCGTCGTGTCGCGTCTTTACCTATTGGCGAACCGTCAAAAGACGTCTAGCTTCATCGGCTGTCTGTGAGCACGCTGTGACCGAAGAGGGGCGGATGAACACATGCACCGCACTCCGATACAGAGATCAGTCCCACCACGACCGGCACGCCGATCCCCCGGCCGATCCCGCCGCGGCCCTGCCGCGGCCCTCCTGGGCGGCACCCTGGCGGCCTCCCTGCTCCTGCCGTTGCTGAGTACCACCGAGGCCGCGGCCGGACCCTGGCCCGAGCCTCCACTGACAACGCTGTCACTTCCCTCGCCGCCGGGTGGCGAAAACGTCCGGGTCCTCGTCTTCCACGCCTCGGCCGGCGACGAGTCCCCGGTCGTCGACGCCGGCATCGAGGCCATCGAGAAGATAGGCGGGTCGGGCCCGGCGGCCCAGCGCTTCCGGGTCGACGCCACCGACGACGCATCCGTCTTCACCCGGCCCAGGCTCGGCCGGTACAACGCGGTCGTCTTCCTGACCGGTGGCGGGGACGTGCTCGACCCCGAGCAGGAAGCGGGCCTCGAGGCGTACATGGAGGCCGGCGGAGGCTTCCTCGGCATCCACGACGCGGCTCGCACCGAACCGTACTCCGACTGGTTCACCGGACTGGTCGGCGCCCGTCCGGCACCGGGCGGTCCCGGAGACGTCCAGCGCGCGACCGTCGAGGTCGGTGACCGGGTCCACCCGGCGACCAGGAATCTCCCCCTGACGTGGAAGCGCCCCGACAAGTGGCTGAACTGGGCGCGCAATCCCTCGGGCGAGGTGCACACCGTCGCCCGGGTCCGGGAGAGCACGTACCGGCCGGGGGCGAGCGCCAACGGCTGGGACCACCCGGTCTCCTGGTGCCGCGACTACGACGGTGGCCGGTCGTTCTACACGGCCATGGGCGGCACCGCGGACAGCTTCACCGAGACGGACTTCCGGTCGCATCTGCGCGGCGCCCTGCTGTGGACGACCCGGCTGGCCAGGGCCGACTGCAAGGCCACCATCAACGCCAACTACGCCGCCGAGCGGGTGACCCGGCCCAACCAGCCCGGCCGGTCCGACCAGATCGGTGAGCCGCACGGCCTCGTCGTCGCGAAGGACGGCCGGGTGTTCTACATCGGCCGCGGGGGCGGCGACGCCGCCGCGCCCGTCGTCACCGACTGGAACAACCCCGACATCGGCAAGGGCGAGGGCCAGATCCACGTCTACGACCCGAGGACCAAGGAGGTGACCTACGCCGGCGCCGTCACCGTCTTCGGCAACAAGGGCGGCGGCGACGAGCTCACCAAGAACGAGGAAGGGCTGCTGGGCATCGAACTGGACCCGGACTTCCTCTCGAACGGCTGGGTGTATCTGCACTACACACCCCACTCGCGCATCAACCGCGAGACCCGCACGGCCGAGCGCCGCGTCTCCCGGTTCACGATCGACCCCGCCACGAACAGGCTGGACCTGGCCGGCGAGAAGGTGCTGCTCAGGTGGCCGGTGCAGATCCACAGCTGCTGCCACGCCGGCGGCGGCATGGCCTGGGACTCCGAGGGCAACCTCTACATCGCCACCGGTGACAACAACTCCTCCCGCTTCAGCGACGGTTACTCCGGCAACAACCCCGAGCCCGACTTCAAGGGCGTGTCGTTCGCGGACGCCCGGCGCACCGCGGGCAACACCAACAACCTCAACGGCAAGATCCTCCGTATCCATCCCGAGGACGACGGCACGTACACGCTGCCCGAGGGCAACCTCTTCACGGGCAGGGAGCAGGACGAGGGCGGTGGCAAGACCCGCGGCGAGATCTACGTGATGGGCGTGCGCAACCCGGCACGGATCTTCGTCGACAGGGCCACCGACATCCTCTACGCCGGATGGGTCGGCCCCGACGCCTCGAACCCCAGCACCACCTGGGGCCCGGCGAAGTACGACACCTTCGCCGCCATCACCCGGGCGGGCAACCACGGCTGGCCGTTCTGCATGGGCAACAACCAGCCGTACCGCGACCGCAACCTGCCCGATCCCACGAAGCCGCTCGGCTGGTACGACTGCGACGCGCCGAGGAACGAGTCGCCCAACAACGACGGGCTCGTGAACCTGCCGCCCGTCACACCGAACACCATCTGGTACTCCCCGCAGGGCGGCGCCCCCGACTTCCCGCGCGACGCCGACGGCATACCGAGCTACAAGGCCGAGGAGCAGAAGCTGCTCCTGCCCTGGCTCAAGGGCGGTGGCCAGGCCACCATGAACGGCCCGGTCTACCGCTACGACGAGAGCAGCGAATCCACCGTCAAGTGGCCCGCCTACTGGGACGGCAAGTGGTTCGTCGGCGACTTCTACGACGGCGACCAGCCGCGCCATGCCGTGCTCACCGATCCGAAGACGGTCGGCAAGGGCGGGCTCCCGGTGCACGCCGAGAGCCTGAAGAAGATCGTCCCCGTCGGCGCGGACGGCATCCGCAACCTCATGGACTGGAAGTTCGCGCCCGACGGCTCGCTCTATGTCCTGGACTACGGGCGCGGCTTCTTCACCTCCGACTCGAAGTCGGCCCTGTGGCGCGTCACCTACAAGGGCGGCGGGCCGACCCCGGCCGCCGGCGACCTGGCGAGGGGGGACGGGCAGTGAGGCACCGGCCGGCACGCATATGGGCAGGGGTGCTGACGGCCCTGCTGATGGTTCTCGGGCTGACGTCGACGGCCGCCTACGGGCGCGACGACGGCACCCGGGCGGACGCCGCCGCACAGGTGCTGACGTGGACGGCAGGCAGCGACATCACCAAGTACCTCTCCGCGCCCGCCACGGCGGTGGCGGGCGAGACGACGATCGTCTTCGAGAACAGCGAGGCGACCGGCAACACCATCGGGATGCCGCACACGCTGACCTTCGACGTCTCCGACCCCGAGTACAACAACGACGTCCCGCTGAACATCCTCGCCAACCCCAACGACGACGAGGGAGGACGGCACACGGCGACGGTGACCCTGTCGCCGGGCCGCTACCGCTACTACTGCACCATTCCCGGGCACGGCCAGATGCAGGGGATCCTGAACGTGACCGAGGCCGGCGGCGGTGAGGACACGACCGCCCCGGAGACCTCGGCGGCCGTGGAGGGCGAGCGGAACGCCGACGGAGCCTACATCGGCCACGCCACCGTGACGGTGACGGCCACCGACGCCGGCTCGGGCGTGGACCGGATCGAGTACGCGCTGGGTGACTCGGGAGCCTGGACGCCGTACACGGCGCCCGTGATGGTCCACGAGGTCGGCACCCACAAGGTGCGCTACCGCGCCACCGACAGGGCGGGCAACACGGCCGCCGAGAAGGAGGTCGGGTTCGAGATCGCCGCACCGCCGACGGACGACACCACGCCGCCGGAGACCTCGGCGACCGTCAGCGGCGAGAAGAACGAGCAGGGCGAGTACGTGGGCATGGCGACGGTGACGGTGACGGCCTCCGACACCGGGTCCGGCGTCAACACCATCGAGTACGCGCTCGGGGACTCCGGTGCCTGGACCGCGTACACCGGGCCCGTGATGGTCCACGAGCCGGGCGTCCACACGGTGCGATACCGCGCGACGGACCGGGCGGGGAACAGGTCCGCGGCGAAGTCCGCGCAGTTCACGGTGGTCGTGCCGCCGGCCGAGGACACCGTGCCGCCCGAGGTCTCGGCGGCGGTGGCCGGCGAGAGGAACTCCGACGGCGCCTACCTCACCAGCGCCAGGGTGACGGTCACGGCGCGCGACACAGGCTCCGGGGTCGACAAGGTGGAGTACTCGCTCGACTCCGGGCCGTATCTCGCGTACACCTCACCCGTGATCGTCGACCGGGTCGGCTTCCACACCGTGCAGTACCGGGCCACCGACAAGGCCGGCAACACCTCGGCCGCCGCGAAGGTGTCCTTCTCGGTCGTGGAGAGCGGCGGGGTGCCCGCGCCCAACTGCCCGGAGTGGGACGAGCGGCTGACCGTCATCGTCGGCACGGTGGACTCCGGGGTGCCGAACCGCGTCACCCGAAACCGGTGCACGGTCAACGAGCTGATCGAGGACGAGAAGGACTGGACCTCGCGCGCGCTGTTCCTCAAGCACGTGGACTCGGTGCTCGACCGGCTGCTCAGGGACGGTGTGATCGACGAGCGTGAGCACAAGAGGATCCGCAAGGCGGCCAAGCAGTCCGGCATCGGCAGGCCCGGCCAGAACGAGGGCTACACCGACCTGTTCGACGGCAGCGCCGAGTCCTTCGCCAAGTGGCAGCATGTGGGCGGCGGTTCCTTCGCGCTGGGCGAGGACGGGTCGATGACCTCGGGCACCGGCAGGGACGGACTCGGCATGCTGTGGTTCCCGGAGCGCAAGTACGACGACTTCTCGCTGAAGCTCCAGTGGCGGGACGACGCGCCGGGGACCGGGAACGCCAACTCCGGTGTGTTCGTGCGCTTCCCGTGGGTCCACGACCACCCGGAGGAGCCGCGTCCCGAGTGGGTCGCCATCAAGTACGGCCACGAGATCCAGGTGCTCGACCGGCCCGACGGCGACATGTACAAGACGGGGTCGGTGTACGGCTTCGACCGGGTCGGACTCGGCGGAGCCGGGGTGACCGAGAAGGGCACGTGGAACGACTACGAGATCCGCGTGACCGACCAGCACTACTCGGTCTACCGCAACGGCGTGCTCATCAATGAGTTCGACAACGTCGGCGGGCAGGAGTTCACACCGCCGCGCGCCGACGACCCGGGCACGGACGGCCGGCGGTTCGCCTCCGGCTACATCGGCCTCCAGGTGCACGGCACGAGCGATGTGATCTCGTACCGGAACATCCGGATCCAGGAGCTGTGACCGGCGTCTGAGGCACGGGTGCGCAACCCGGGGCTGTCACCTTGCCGGGTTCGCTCGCCTCCGGGCGCTCACCGCGCAGGAGGTGGCAGCCCCGGTCCCGTGCTCCGCCGCCCTCGCACCGGGGCCGGCCGGGCCGTACGGCGATCCGCACGGGACGGCCGCGGTCGTCCCGTGCGGGGGCGGGCGGCTCAGTCCCTGGCCCGGCTCGGCTGCACCCGCTTCGGTTCGCCGTGCATCTTCGGGTGCTCCGGCGGATAGGGCAGGTCGCCGAGCCCGTGTTCCCGCACATCGCGCGCGGCGAGTTCCAGCAGCGGCTCCAGCCCGAAGGCGTGGTCGTCCATGTCGGCGTGCACATCACCCAGTTCGGCGTAGCGCGCCGGCATGGTCGCGAGGTCGAAGTCGCGCGGGTCGGCGTCGTCCAGCTCCTCCCAGCGCAGCGGGGCGGAGACCGGGGCGTGGGGCTTGGGGCTGTCTCTTATACGCATCTTA
>NZ_JAAAXQ010000127.1 GCF_009916105.1 Streptomyces sp. GC420
CCCCGAAACGGCCGGTGAACTCCCGGCCGTTTCGGGGCCGGACATTCCCGCTCCGACGGTGCCGCCTCGGCGAGGGTGGGCCGGATCGACACCGGACTCCCGGCCCGGCACCGGCCCGGCGGGACCGGTGCCGGGCGCTCGGCACGCAGGGGCCGCGGGAGAGGCCCGGTACGCGGCGGAGGCCCGGTACGCCGCGGAGGTGGCCCCGGGCGCAGTCGGGTCGGCGTGGACCGAGGTGCCTCCGGCCGCTGCGCGGCACGCGGCCGGCATGGTGCCGCCGGGAACGGCGCAGGCCACTCCGGTGGAGGCGCGCGGGACGGTCCTGCGGCAGCCGGCCACGGCACACGGGGCAATCCCTGTGGACGCCGCCGGCGGCATGGCCCCGAGCGGAGCCGTCCAGCCGCCGGGCACGGCCGGAACCGACCCGGCAGCGGTCGCCGCCGCCATCAGGCGGCTGCTGGCCGACGCCCTGCACCGCGCACCCGCCGATGTCCCGGACGACGAGCCGTTCCTCGCCATGGGCCTGGACTCTCTCGCCGCCGTCGACATGGTGAAGCAGCTCGAACGGGACCTCGGCCGCTCCCTTCCGACCACGCTCTTCTTCGAGTTCACGACCGTACGCGAACTGGCAGGCCACCTCTCGGCCGAGCACCTCTCGGCCAACCACCTCGCGGACGGCCGTGGCCCTGGCAGCCGTGTCGCGGACGGTCCTGCCGACGCGCCGCCAAGCGGCCACGCTCCCCCCGGTGCCGGCGGCACGACGGACGCCCCCTTCCCGCTGACACCCGTCCAACTCGCCTTTCACACCAACAACCGGCTGTACCCCGACGTCTCCGCCTACGGGTACGTCCGCCAGACGATCACCGGTCCCCTCGACGCCGACCTGCTCGGCCGGGCCCTGGACCACCTCGGCGCCCGGCACCCGATGCTCCGCATGCGCCTGGACGGGGACCGCCCGCCCTTCCGGCAGTTCATCGCGCCCCCGGTACCCGTGACGCGGTGGTTCGAGATCCGCGACACCGGCGGCCCACCGGACGAACAGGAAGAGGCGCTGGTCAACCGGCCGTTCGACCTCCGCACCGAACCGCCGGTCCGCGCGCTCCTTCTCCGCGAGAACGCCGGCACGGCCCACCTCGTCCTGGTGGTCCACCATGCCGCGGCCGACGGCTACAGCCTCAACATCCTGAGCCAGGACCTGTGGTCGGCGTACACCGCGCTGTCCCGGGGCCGTGTCCCGGAGCTCACCCCGCAGGCAACCGGCTTCCCCCAGTACGTGGCCGCCGTCGACTCCGAGCGATCGGAGTCTGTGCTCGAGGCCGACCGGACGTTCTGGCGCGACCGCCTGGACGCGCCGGGCGAACCGTGCCCGCTGCCCTTCGACGGCGACCCGAAGGCCCTTCCCGCACCTCCGCTCGCCGCCCACCAGGCCGCCCTCACCCCGGCGCTCACCGCCGCGCTGCACCGCAGGGCCGCCGCCCACGGCGTCTCGCTGTTCCATCTGCTGCTCGCCGCCCACGCACGCTGCGTGGCCCGCTGGAGCGGTCAGCGGAGGGTCGTGGTCAATGTCGCCCGGGCGCGCCGCGAGATCCGCCTGGCGGGCGTCGACCGGCTCGTCGGCCCGCTCGCGGACGTCCTGCCGCTCCTTGTCGACACCGGGCGGGACGAGCCGGTGACCGCCCTGGCGGAACGAGTCCGGGAGAGCTGGCTCGAGTGCGAGCGGCACGGGAGCCTCACCAGCCCCGATCTGGCCCGGCTCCTGCCCGGTGGCTCCCACGGCCCCCGCACGGCCGGTACGACGGGATTCAGTTTCGCCCGGTTCCCGGTGGACCACGACCCCGCCTGTCCGGTCGGGGTAAGGCCCACCGCGGCCGGCACCGCCTCCGCCGCGACCCGGCTCAGCCTGCTGTGCTGGGAGGACGGGCCCGTCCTGCGGCACTCCTGGAACTACCCGCTCGCTCTCTTCGACCGGGGGACCGTCGAGGGCCTGGCGAGCCACTACCTGAAAGAACTCGCGGAACTCGCGGAACCGGCCGAGGTCGGCCGGGGCACCGAACCTGCGGCCGCCGATGCCGCCGGCACCGCCGATTCGGCCGGTGGAACCGGCCCATGTGCCGAGCCGGTCGCGTCCGCGCCGGCGACGCCGGACTCGGGGCCGGCCCCGAGTCCGGAACCCGCCGGCCCGCCGGCCCTCGCCATGCGTCCCCACGGAATTCTCCGGCGTCTGGCCGACCGGTTCCGCGCCGCCCCCGACGCGATCGCGATCGACACCGGCGCGACCACGATGACGTACGGGGAACTCGACCGGGCCTCGGCGGCGCTCGCCGCCCGGCTGCGTGCCCGCGGCGTCACCACGGGGGATCTGGTCGGGCTGCTCACCGAACCGGGCGTGGACACGGTCGTCGGACTCGTCGGTGTCCTGCGCGCCGGTGCCGGGTGGGTGCCTCTCGACTCCACCCACCCGCCCCGCCGTCTCGCCGGTCAACTCGAACGCTGCGGCGTGCGGACCGTCGTCTGCGACGCCCGCAACCGGACGGGGGCGGCGCAACTCCCGGGCGTCGGACCGGTTCTGGTCGACGGCTCCGAGGCGCCCGGGGCCGACGCAGGTCCTGGCCCACTTCCCGACCGCACCGACCCGGACGCGATCGCGTACGTCATCTTCACCTCGGGCTCCACGGGCCTGCCCAAGGCGGTGCCCATCACCCACCGGGCGATGGAGAACTACCTCGGCTGGGCGCTGGACACCTTCGGCTACCACCGCGGCGACCGGCTCGCCCAGACCGCGTCCATCTGCTTCGACGCGTCCGTGCGGCAGTTGCTCGCGCCGCTGCTCGTCGGGGCCACCGTGGTGACCCTGCCCCGGCACCTCGTACGCGACCCGGAACTCCTCCTGGACCACGTCGTACGGGCGCGCGTCACGGTGTGGAGCTCCGTGCCCGTGCTGTGGGAGCGACTGCTCGCGGCGGCCGAGGGGCGGGTGCGGCGGGGCGGCGCGCTCCCC
Source organism: Streptomyces sp. GC420 (assembly GCF_009916105.1). Lineage (GTDB taxonomy): Bacteria > Actinomycetota > Actinomycetes > Streptomycetales > Streptomycetaceae > Streptomyces. The sequence goes on from NZ_JAAAXQ010000127.1 coordinate 2,999, forward strand.
GACCTGTCGGCGCTTCGATGGGTGCACGTCGGCGGCGAGGCGCTGCCGCCCGGGCACGTACGCCGCTGGTTCGACCTGCTCGGCGGCGGGCAGCGGATCGCCAATCTCTACGGACCGACCGAGGCCACCATCAACGCCACCTGCCACATCATCGACGCCCGCCCCGGTGACGAGGTGCGCCGGCTGCCGATCGGCCGCCCCGTCGCGGGCACCGAGGTGCGGGTCGCGGACGCGGAGGGGCGGCCCTGCGCCGAGGGCACGCCCGGTGAACTGCTGATCGCCGGCACCGGTCTCACCCCCGGTTACCTCGGCGAACCCGGACTCACCGCGGCCGCGTTCACCGAGCACGACGGGCGGCGCTGGTACCGCAGCGGCGACCTGGCGCGACGCACCGCCGACGGTTCGCTGGAGTACCTCGGCCGCGTCGACGACCAGGTCAAGATCCGGGGACACCGGGTCGAGCCCGGCGAGATCGAGGCGGCGCTCGAGACGCACGAGGGCGTCGCCCGCGCCGCCGTGGCGCACCACGACGGCCGGCTGGCGGCCTTCTACGTGCCCCGGCCCGGGCGACCGGTCCCCGAGCCGGCCGGGCTGCGCGCCCATCTCGCCCGCACCCTGCCCGACTACATGCTGCCCTCCCGCTTCGACGCGCTGGACGCCCTTCCGCTCACCGGCACGGGCAAGGTCGACCGTCGCGCACTGCGGCCCGACGCCGCGGCGGAGACCGGGGCTGAGGGTATTGGCGGTACGGGGATCGGTGGCACGGAAACCGGTGGCACGGAGACCGGCGAGCGCGGGGAGCGGCGGGGCACGCCGCCGCAGACCCCGACGGAACGGCTCCTGGCCGGGATCTGGGAAGAGCTGCTGAACCACCCCGAGGTCCGTCGTGACGACGACTTCTTCGCGCTGGGCGGTGATTCCCTTCTGGTGCTCGAGGTGTTCGCGCGGCTGGAGGAGTGGATTCCCGTCCTGCCGAGGCCGACCGTCATCTACACCCACGGAACGCTCGCCGCGCTCGCCGCCGTGATCGACGCGGCCTCCGCCTCCGGCGCCGCCGTCGATGCTGGTCCCACTGCCGCCACGGCCCGCGGCTCTGGGAAGGAGGCGCGGGGGGACGACGGAGACCGGCCTTCGCACCGGCTCAACTCCGCAGCGCGACAACCCGCTTCGGCCGGAGCGGGGCCCACGCCGTACCCGCTCACCCCCACCCAGCGCGGTTTTCTGCTCGCCGAAGCGCTCGCGCCCGGCAGCGGCTCTGCATGGCTGGCCCGCATGCGCCTGCGCGGACCGTTGCGACAGGCCGAGTTCCAGCGTGCGGTCGACGCGCTCGTCGAGCGCCACGCCATGCTGCGCACGGTCTTCCCGTTCGGCGAGAGACCGCCGGTCCAGCAGGAACTGCCGCCCTCGATGCGGCTCGCCGTGGAGTTCGAGACGCTCGCGGTGCCCGGCCTGCTCGACGTGCGGATCGCCGAGGAGCGCGGCCGCCGCTTCGAGCCCTGGGCCTGGCCCCTGATGCGGCTGCGGGTGTTCACCGTCGCGCCCGGAGAGCACGTCCTCGTCGTCCACGCCCACCACCTCATCGGCGACGGCTTCAGTGCGGCCCTGCTGGGCCGTGAACTGCTTGCCGCCTACGACCGTCTGGTCCGCGGGGAACCGGTAGCGCTGCCGGTGCTGCGGAGCACGTTCCGTGACTACGTGTCGCTCCTCGGACAGGAGAGCGCGCAGGAGGCCCCGGCCGCCGCCGGGGAACCTGCTGCCCATGCCTGGCGTGCGCGACTCACCACCGTGTACCGGGCCCCCGTCCTGCGCACGGACACGGGCTCGGGAACACACCCGGGCTCGGGCACCGGCTCGGGAACACACCCGGGCTCGGGCACCGGCTCCGCGCCGCCCGTGCTCTCGGCAGGGTTCACCCTGGACGCCGTACGGACCGAAGGGCTGAGCCGGCTCGCGTCCGAAGCGGGTGCCACGCTGTACGCGCCGCTGCTCACCGCCTACTACCGGGCACTGGCGGGCCTCACCGGCCGGCGGGACCTGGTGCTCGGCCTCGCCGTCACCGGGCGCGACCACGCACTGCCCGGCATCAACCTCCTGTTCGGCCCGCTGGCCGCCGCCGTGCCGCTGCGTCCCGGCGCGATCACGGACGGCCCCGGGATCCCGGACGCGCCACGAGACTTCGCCGCCGATCTGCGCCGCGTCGTGGCCGAGGCCACCGGAGCCAGGATGTACGCGGCCACCGGGACGCGGCCCGGCAGCGCCATGCCATCGGCCACCCAATTCCTCTTCAGCTACCTCGACTTCTCCTCGCTCGGCCCGACGACGGGGGAGACACTGGCGCTGTCATGGGACGACGAGGACACCGAGCTCACCCAACCGCCCGTCGGCAACGACGTGTTCCTGACGGCTCGCCCGGCCGGCGACGGCCTGCGCCTCACCGTGCGGGCCCCGGGCCGTGCCCTCACACCCGCGTCCTTCGCCGCGCTCGTGGAGGCGATGCACGACGACCTCGCCGCTGCGACCGCCGCGGGGGCCCGTACACCGGAAGCCGTCCGAGCCGCCGGGGCCGCCCGAGCCGCCGGATCCGCGGCCGGAGCCCCGGAGCCCGTACCTCGGCGGCACGGTGCCTCGCGGGGACCGGTGGTGGACGCCGCGCTGGTCGGATACCTCCCCTCCCCTGGGCACCTGGCCGCCGTCGCGGGCCTGCCGGCGGAAGCACTGCCCCGCGAGACACTGCGCTCGACGCTCTTCCCGGACGGGGACCCACGGCTCCTGGAAGAGATCACTACGCCGCTCGGCAGTTCGGGCTTCGTCTGCCTCCCGCTGTTCGCCGACGAACTCGCCCCCGGCCGTGCACTGGTGGACCACACGGCGCGGGCAGTCGCCCATGCCGCCTCGCTCGGCGCGCGGTGCGTGTCGCTCGCCGGGATGATCCCCGCGCACACGGGGTACGGCTTCGAGGTGCTCCGTGAAACGAGGGCGACAGCGACGGGGGCGAAAACGGCGCTCACCACAGGCCACGCGGCCACCGCCGTCTCGGTGGTCAAGACGGTCCATGCCGCGCTCGCGGCCACCCGCCGGGACCTCGCCGACCTCGCCGTGGCTGTCGTCGGCCTCGGTTCCATCGGCAGGTCGTCCCTCGAACTGCTCCTCGCGAGGGCCGAACGCCCGCCCGCCGCAATGCTGTTGTGCGACGTCGCGGGCAGCACGCCGCGCCTGGAGCGGCTGGCCGGCTCCCTGCGCGACCGGGGCCTGGCGAAGGCCGTGCGGCATGTGCAGGCGGAATCCGTCCAACCGACCGAGCTGCCCGCGGCCGTGTACGAGGCCGATCTCGTCATCACGGCGGTGAGCGCCGGCGGGTCGGTCCTCGACACCGACCGGCTCCGGCCCGGCACGATCGTCGTCGACGACTCGTTCCCGCACTGCTTCGACGCGGCCCGGGCCGTCGGCCGCATGCGGGAGCGCGGTGACATCGTGGTGGTCGGCGGCGGTCTCTTCGACGTGGGTGACACCGGACGGCGGGTGGCGGAGGGGCTGCCCGCCGCGGCCGCCGACGGTTACGCGGCCCAGCCGTGGCTGCCGGGCACGATGGCGTCATGCAGGCTGGAATCGCTGCTGCACGCCCACGGGTCCCGCTCCGGTTCCGGCCTGCCGCTGGTCCACGGCCTGGTCGACGCCCCGCTGGCGCTGGCGTACTGGGACGCCGTGGAGGCGGCGGGCGTACGCGCGGGACCGCTCCACCTGCTCGGCCACACCGTCGACGAGGCCGTCCTGAGCACCTTCCCCGCGCCGTGGTGAGCCGGGGAACGGGCCGGTTCCCGGCCGGCCCGCGCCGGGTGTGGCCGAGGGTCCGCTCCCGGCCGCGCGGCCGGAACGAGCACCGCCCCGGGGACGAAGGGACGCCAGTACCGTCCCCATCGCCGGATGCGCCGGATGCGCCGGATGCGCCGGACGCGCCGGGGACGTCGCGGGTGCCGCGCCGGACGCTGTGGTGGCTGCGCCGCCTGTCGGCCGTCGTGGTGAGCCTCTGCGCGCTGGCGGGTGCGGTGCGGCTGGTCGTGCCCGCCTCCGCGGCGGTGGACGACGAACCACCCGGGGTCCTGCGCCAACTGGCCTTCATACGCTCGGCACTGGACGACGGGGCGGGCGACGAGGCGCAGCGGCAGTTCCCCGAGGGGTACTTCTTCCTGCACGCGCTGTACGGCCTGAGCTGGGTCGAGGCCGGGATGCGCGAGCCGCCGGCGGAGCGGTCCCGGGCACTGCGCGAGGCGCGGTGGGCACTGGACCGGCTGGACTCGCCGTCGGGCCGTGCCCCGTTCGCCGCGGACCTCGTCCCTTCGTACGGCGTCTTCTACCGGGGCTGGAGCAACTGGCTGCGCGGCGGGGTGCTGAGCCTCCAGCCGGACGGGCGGCGCGACCCCGCGGAGCTCCGCCGCTTCGTGAGCGACTCCGCCGCGCTGGGCGCGGCGTTCGACGCCTCGGAGAGTCCGTTCCTGACGGCATACCCCGGCCAGGCCTGGCCGGTCGACTCCACCGTGGCGATCGCGTCGCTGCGCCTGCACGACACCTTGCTGCCGGCCCGCTACGCCGACACCGTGGAGCGGTGGCTCCGCGGAGCGCGCGAGCGACTCGACCCGCGTACGGGTCTGCTCCCGCACAGGGCCGACCCGGACACCGGCGCTCCCGCCGAGGTGGCCAGAGGCACGTCGCAGAGCATCATCCAGCGTTTCCTCGTCGACATCGACCCGGAGTTCGCCGAGGAGCAGTACCTGCGCTTCCGCGAGCGGTACGTCGTCTTCCCGCTGGCTCTGGGACCGGCCGTGCGGGAGTACCCCGAGGGTGTGGACGGCCCGGCGGATGTCGACTCGGGCCCGCTCCCGCTCGGGGTGAGCCTGTCGGCGAGCGTGGTCACCCTCGGGGCGGCCCGGGTGCACGGCGACGCTGCGCTCGCCGGGGCGCTGGCCAGTTTCAGTGAGGTGGCGGGGCTGCCGCTCGACACACCGTGGACCAAGCGGTACGCCTTCGGGCTGCTCCCCATCGGCGACGCCTTCCTGGCCTGGTCGAAGACCGCACGGCCCTGGGCGGCGGAGACGCCGTCCACGCCGCCCTCGGACATCTCGTGGTGGTGGCGGGCACCCCTGCTGTCGATCCTGGCCGTGCTGGGGCTCGTGCCGTGGCTGCCGGCGCTGGTGCGCCGCCTGCGCCGCGCCGTCAGCCGGCGTCGGCGAACCGGCGGCCGAGTTCCTCTTCCGAGAGGTCTTCCAGATGCGTGAGGAACACCCAGATGTGACCGAAGGGGTCCTTCAGGATGACCGTGCGGTTGCCGTGGAAGGTGTCCGTCGGCGGCTCGACGACCTCGGCTCCGGCGGCCTCCGCGCGCTCCGCCAGGCCGTCCACGTCCGGCACGAACACATGCAGCGTCACGGTCGTCCTGCCGCCGAGCGAGGCGGGGGCGGCGAAGGCGGCGTACGTCTCGTCCGTACCCGCAGAGTCGCCCAGCATCAGGACGGACCCCGGCCCGGACTCGGCCCCCGACCCCGACCCGGACGCGGACGCGCCGATGCTGATCTCGGCGTGCAGGATCCCGCCGGCAGGGGCCTCCAGCCGGAATTCCTCGCGGGCACCGAACGCCCGCCGGTAGAAGTCGATCGCGGCCGCGGCGTCGTCGACCATGATGTGCGGGACCACGGCGCGGTGGTAGCGGGCGGGGATCACACTGTCGGCTGTGCGCTCGGTCATGACGAACCTCCCTGGAGCGGACCGCCGGCCGGTTCCCGCGGTTCCGGTCCGAACGTAGAAACTCGAGCGCGGTCGAGGTCAAGGGAAACGCTCCGCGAACCACGTGGCGCCACCACGGGGCCGCCCGCGGCTGGGGCATGATCGACCGTGGGTCTTTGGGCCTGTGGGCCTGTGGGCCCGTCGAACCGCGACGCCACGACCGAGTCTGGAGAGATGCCGTATGACGACGATCGAAGAGGCCGGACTCGGAAGGGTGGGCATCTGGACCGGGAGTCTGGACGCGGTACCTCCCACGGCGGCCGGGGAGATCGCCGCCGAGCTGGAGTCGCAGGGCTGGGGCGCCCTCTGGTTCGGGGAGGCGTACGGCCGCGAGGCCTTCACCCAGGCGGGACTCCTCCTCGCCGCCACCCGGCGGATGCGCGTGGCGACCGGCATCGCCAATGTGTGGGCGCGCGACGCGGTCGCGGCCAACGCCGCGTCGCGGACCCTGGCCGCGGCCTACGGCGGGCGCTTCGTGCTCGGCCTCGGCGTCAGCCACCGGCCGCTCGTCGAGCGGGTCCGCGGCGGCAGTTATTCCAGGCCGGTCGAGACCATGCGTGAGTACCTGACGGCGATGGCGGGAGCGTCCTTCCACGCGGCGGAGGCCGACGGTCCGCGCCCGCCCGTCCTGGTGGCCGCGCTCGGCCCGCGCATGCTGGAGGTGACCCGCGAACTCGCCGACGGCAGCCACCCGTACCTGGTGACGCCCGATCAGACCGCTGCGGTGCGCGCGGCTTTGGGGCCCGACAGGATCGTGGCCGTCGAGATGGGCGCTGTGCTCACCACGGACCGCGAGACCGCGCTGCGTCGCGCGCACGCGCACCTGGACATCTACACGGGCCTGCCGAACTACCGGAACAACTGGCTGCGGGGCGGCTTCGACGAGACGGACCTGATCCGCGGAGGCTCGGACCGGCTGGCCGACGCGCTCATCGCCTGGGGCGACGAGCAGGCGATCCTGAGCCGGGTGCGCGAGCACCTCGACGCAGGGGCGGACCATGTGTGCGTACAGGTGCTGATGGAAACGCCGTTCGAGGTGCCGGCCGAGCCATGGCGGGAGCTGGCCCCGGCACTCGTCGACGCGCTGTGACCGCGCCCGGGCGGTGCTGCCCGGCCCCGTCGCCGCCCGCCCGGAGCGGGTCCGGCGTCCTACGTACGCCCGGCCGTGATGAGCCGGGCCGCCGACTCGTAGAGCACCCCGTCCGCCGTCTCATGGGCTTCCAGGCTCGCCCGCAGACCGGCCAGTGCCCGGCGCCGGCCCGCCCCGTCGAGCTCGTCGAGCAGCCGGCCCAGCAGGCCGGTGACGAACCGGTGGGCGTACCCGGCGTCGGGGCCGAAGTGCATGGGGGCCGACAGGACATCGAAGAAGGCCCCCTCCTCGCCGTACCAGGCGCGGAGTTGCCCGGCGTTGGAAGAATCGGCCCGCGCGTCGTGATGTCCATCCCGACCACCCGCTTGTACCCGCAGGGGCTGTCGGATTCCGGTCTATGCCCCGGGTGGACCCGCGCCAAGGCAACCGGCGCTCACCACCTCGTACGCCCACCTCGGACTGCCGACGGTGCGTCCGTGGAGCCCCCGGACGCTCTCACAGGCCGCGCAGCAGCAGACGGGGAGAACGGCGTGCCAGCGCGGCGGCGGCCAGGCCCGCCGGCGGCTGCCCTACGGCCCCTGCGGCCGCCGGCGGCCGTCATGAGTGCTCCGCGCACTTCTCCGTCGCCCCAGCACGCCGTGCCAAGGGGGAGTCCCAGGCGGCCACTCGTTCGACCAGCCGCCGGTCGCCGTCACGCACCTCGTCCATCGCGCTCATGGCCTGCGGCTTCCCGGCCAGGACCGTCCCACACCAGGCGCGCTGCCCGTTGATCCCTTCGGCAGGCCGACCGGGTGGCCGGGTGGCCGGGGTGACCGAGCGGCCGAGTGGCTGGGTGGCCGGGGCTTGCTCGGCGGAGAGGGCCCGGGGTCGCCGGCTGCCCGGCCGTCCCGCGTGGTGACGTCCCGGGTCAGGGCTCGGGCCGGGCCAGGAACCGCGCGACGCGCGCGCCCCAGCCGTGCACGTCGGCGCGGGTGCGCGCCACATACAGATCGGCGTGCGGCAGCGCGCGCACCAGGGCCTCCGCGCTCGACACGGGGTGGCCCGGGTCGTCCGCCCAGGCCAGGACCAGGGCGGGCAGGTCCAGAGCGACGAGGTCCGCGGGTGCGGGCAGGTCGGACTGTGCCAGACCGCGCAGGACACAGGGCAGCACGCGCTCGGCGGGCGTCGGCGGGAACTCGGGTACGCCGGCCACCGCCGCGGGCCGAGACCGCCGGTCCCCGGCGGCGAGCCAGGCGGCGGCGCCCTCCCGTTCGACGGTGTCGGCGGCCTCCAGGTTGTCGCGGGCATGCGCCGGGCGCGTGGCCCAGGCTGTGGGAGGGATGAGGAGGACCAGCCGGGAGAAGCGCTCGGGCGCCCGGACGGCGGCGTGCAGAACGGTGCCGCAGCCCATCGACGCACCCATCGCGCCGACCGGCCCGGCGGCGCCCAGGTGGTCGAGCAGGGCCAGCAGGTCATCGGCGAGTGAGGCGTAGGTGTAGTCGGCGTCCGAGAGCGTGCCGGTGGACCGGCCGTGGCCCCGGGCGTCGTAGCGGACCAGCCGCTGCCCCGCTTCCCGGACCGGCGCCCAGTCGAACAGTCCCATCCGGTCCTCGACCTCCTGGCTGACGAATCCGCCGTGCGCATAGACCGCGAGAGGGCCACGGCCGGGGTCGTCGTAGACCAGCTCGGCCCCGCGGTGCCGGAGGCTGCCTCCCACGACGGGGCGGTTGCCCTCTGCCCGCATGAGCGTCCACCTCTTCCGAGCGTCGGGCTCGTCCGAGCATCCACCTCTTCCGGGCACTCGACTCTTCCGAGCGTCCGCCCGTTCGCCAACGTCCGGCCCGTAGGACAAAATCGGGTGCCCCGCCGTGCCGGGTTCCCTAGACTCCCAACGAATCGCGCGCCGCCCGACATCGCGGCACGCGCGCCGTGACGAGTGAGGGGAGCCGGGCCGTGCGTAACCGCACCGCTGCCGTCGTCCCCCCGTCCCGGTACGAGGTGATCCTGGTGTCTTCGCACGCCCGGTGCCGGCTGCGCGGCCGGGACCGGTCCTCCGCGACGAACGCCTGACCCCTCTTCCGCACCACGGCGCACGACCGGCGATCCGGGGCACCGCCCGGCGGATCGCGTCGTGCCCGCGGTGTCGGTGGTCAGTGCACGGCCCCCGAGCCGGGGCCGCTCCGTCCGGACAATCGCGCCGTCCCGCAGCGGATCACCACGAAAGGCCAGAGGCCGTGCGCGCCAACCTGCACCGTCATGCCACCGACGTTCCGACCGCCGTCCGCAACCTGGGCATCCTCGCCCACGTCGACGCGGGCAAGACCACCGTCACCGAGCGGATCCTGTACGTCACCGGCACCACCCACAAACGCGGAGAGGTCCACGACGGCACGACCGTCACCGACTTCGACGCCCAGGAGCGCGAGCGGGGGATCACCATCTTCGCGGCGGCGGTCAGCTGCGCCTGGGACGGCCACCGGATCAATGTGATCGACACCCCGGGCCACGTCGACTTCTCCGACGAGGTCGAGCGTTCGCTGCGGGTGCTCGACGGCGCCGTCGCGGTGTTCGACGCCGTGGCCGGCGTGGAGCCCCAGAGCGAGTCGGTGTGGCGGCAGGCCGACCGCCACGGCGTACCGCGGATCGCCTTCGTCAACAAGCTGGACCGTGCCGGTGCCGACCTCGACCTGGCGGTCGAGTCGATCAGGCGGCGGCTGCGCACGGTCCCGCTGGTGGTGCAGCTGCCCATCGGGCGCGAGGACGCCTTCGTGGGCGTGGTGGACCTGGTCCGCATGCGCTCGCTGCTGTGGCCGGACGGCGGCGGCACCCTCGAGGAGGGTCCCGTACCGGACGCCCTGCTCGAAGAGGCGTTCCGGCGCCGGCGACTGCTCGAGGAGACGGTGGCGGAACTCCACCCCGCCGCGCTCGAGGAGTTCTGCGCGGATTCGGCCGTCTCGGCGCGGACCCTGACCGCCGCGCTGCGCGACCTGACGCGCGGCGGTGAGGGCGTGGTCGTGCTGTGCGGGTCCGCCTACCGGAACCGCGGGGTCGAGCCGCTGCTGGACGCCGTCGTGGCCTATCTGCCGTCGCCGCTGGACGTTCCGGCGGTACGGGGCGGATACGGCGGCGAGGTCCTGGAACGGCGCGCCGACCCCGACGAGCCTTTCGCGGCCCTGGTGTTCAAGGTGCAGGCGACCGCCAGAGGCCGGCTGACCTACCTCAGGGTGTATTCGGGAACGCTCCACAAGGGAGAGGTGGTGCTGGACGTGGGCGCGGGGCGCACCGAGCGGATCGGCCGGATCCTGCGGGTGCAGGCCGACCGGCACGCGGAGGTGGACCGGGCGGTGGCCGGGGACATCGTCGCCGTGGTCGGGGTGAAGGCGGCCCGTACCGGCGCGACGCTGTGCGCTCCCGCGGCGCCCCTGGTGCTGGAACCGCCCGCGGTGGCGGATCCGGTGGTCTCCGTGGCGGTCGAGGCCCGCAGGGGCACTGACACCGACCGGCTGGCGACGGCGCTGGCACGGCTGGTGGAGGAGGATCCCTCGCTCGCGGTGCGGACCGATCGCGAGACCGGCCAGACGGTGCTGTCGGGCATGGGCGAGCTCCATCTGGAGGTCGCGGTGGAGAAGGTACGCCGCGACCAAGGACTGGAGATCGGCGTGGGCAGGCCGCGGGTGGCGTATCGCGAGACCGTGTCCCGCGGGGTGTCGGGGCTTGTGTACCGGCACGTCAAGCAGGACGGCGGCGCGGGCCAGTTCGCCCACGTCACCCTCGACGTGGAGCCGCTGGACGCCACCTCGGGCCCGGCGGCGGGCGGTGACGGCGGCAGCGGCGGGGCGCCGCGGTTCGAGTTCAGGTCGGCCGTGACCGGCGGGCGAGTCCCGCGGGAGTACGTCCAGGCGGTCGAGGCCGGTTGCCGGGACGCTCTGGCCGAGGGGCCCCTGGGCGGTCATCCGGTCACCGGGGTGAGCGTCACCCTGACCGACGGGGCCACGCATCCCAAGGACTCCTCGGAGATGGCATTCCGTACGGCCGGACGGTTCGCGCTCCGGGAGGCACTGCGCGCGTCCGTGATGACCCTGCTGGAACCGGTAGCCGAGGTCACGGTCACCGTGCCCGAGGACGCCGTGGGCGCGGTGCTGGGCGACCTGGCGGCGCGGCGTGGCCGGGTCTCCGGCTCGGCCTCGCGGGCCGGCACGGCGGTGCTCACCGCCACCGTGCCGCTGGCCGAGCTGTTCGGTTATGCGTCCCGCCTGCGCGGCCGCACCCAGGGCCGGGGCTCCTTCACGAGCCGGGCCACCGGATACGCGCCGGTCCCTGTGACGGTGTCCGGCGCCGCACCGTCGCGGTAGGTCCGGCAGGTCCGGCGGCGCCGGACCTGCCGGTGGGTCCGGCACGGCCGCCGGGCCCGGTACGGCCGGTGGCTCCGGCAGGTCCCGGGAAACGCCCCGCCCGCCCGGGAACGGGCGGGCGGGCTCCGGTGCGCGTGCGGGCGCCGCACGCGCACCGGAGCGTTACGCGCCGTACGTCCCGTACACCGGGGGTCCCGCCGGCTCGTAGACGTGGACCGCGAGCCCGCCCGGCGTCGCGTCGTTGCGGACGAGCCGCAGACCGGCCGGTGCGCCGCCGTCCGGGAACAGCCGGCGGCCGTGGCCCAGCACCACCGGGGCGACGACGAGGCGCAACTCGTCGATCAGCCCGGCGGCCAGCAGCGACTGAGCGAGCCGGGCGCTGCCGTGGATCTGCAGGTCCCGGCCCGGCCGCCGCTTGAGCTCGGCGACCTGGGCCGGTACGTCCTCGGACAGGACGGTGGTCGGATTCCACCCGGCAGCGGTCAGGGTCCGCGAGGCGACGTACTTCGGAAGGCCGTTCAACGCGGCGGCGAAAGGGTCCTCCGGGTCGGTGATCTTCGGCCAGTGGGCGGCGAAGATCTCGTAGGTGTGGCGGCCCAGCAGAAAGGCATCCGCCTCGCCGAGCCATTCGACGGCCAGCCGCAGGAACTCTTCGTCGATGTGCGGCACGAACCAGCCGCCCTGCGTGAACCCGCCGCCGGTGTCCTCGTCCGGCGCCCCGGGGCCCTGGGAGACGCCGTCCAGACTCATGAACTCCGTCAGTGTCAGTTTCATCTCTTCGCCGCTCTCCTTCGGCCGGGGACGCGGCGTACGCCCGTCTCCGTCCTGCTTGGTCCTGTCCGCGGGTTCTGTTCGTTGCTCCTCGGTCGCCCCCCTGTCCTGTCAGACGCCCGGGCGCGCGGGAAATCATCGGGGCGGGACGGCCGGGCGGTGGAACGGCGGGCCGGGCGGGCCCACGGCGGAAGGCCGAACGGCCCTACGGCCTCCCGGGGGTGCCGCATAGCGTGGGACAACGGCACGTCCAGGGGATCAGGGAACCGGCAGGCCCGCCGTGAGGACAGGGGCCGGGGCCAGGACCGGAGTAGGAGGCCGCACATGGAGCACGTATCCGGGAACGGGCGTCCCGTCCCCGCACAGGGGGACGGGACGGCCTCCGAGCCGGGCCGCGGAACGCCGGGCGGGCGGTTCACGCGGACGACGTCCGCGGGCGGCCCGCCGCAGGCGGCGCCGGAGGGACCGGCGGGACGGCGGCCGGAGGACTCGGCGGAGGCGCGGGCGGAGGTACCGGCGGCAGGACCCGCCGGTACCCGGATCGACCTGGACGACGTCAGCCGCCGCTACCGGGTGGGCACGGTGGACGTCACCGCGCTGGACGACGTCGACCTCCATGTGGACGAGAACGCCTTCGTGGTCGTCCTCGGACCCTCGGGGTCCGGCAAGACCACGCTCCTCAACCTGATCGGCGCGCTGGACGCGCCGACCTCGGGACGCATCAGGATCGCCGGGCAGGACATCACCGCCGCGACCCCGCGCCGGCTCCAGCGCTTCCGCCGCAGCACCGTGAGCTTCGTCTTCCAGAGTTTCAACCTCTTCCCCGGCCTGACCGCCCTGGAGAACGTGCAGTTCGGAGCCGATGTCGCCGAACGCGAGCACGCGGCGGAACTCGCCGCCGACACCCTCGCGCAGGTGGGGCTCGGCGACCGGCTGCGCCACTTCCCCCACGAACTGTCCGGCGGGGAACAGCAGCGCGTCGCCATCGCGCGCGCCCTCGCCACCGGCAACCCGGTGCTGCTGGCGGACGAGCCGACCGGCGAACTGGACTTCAGGACCGGCGTACAGATCCTGGGGCTGCTCAGGGCGCAGGCGGAGGCCGGGAAGACGGTGCTGGTCGTCACCCACAACCGGGAGATCTCCCGGGTGGCCGACCGGGTGATCGAGCTGTCCAGCGGGCGCATCGTCGGCGACGGCCCGCCGCGCGGCGGCCGCGCCGACGTCTCCGAGCTGCACTGGTGAGGGGCCGTCATGGCTGAACGGACGCTGTGGCTGCGCTGGTCCTGGCGGGACCTGCGCAAGCGCTGGATCCTCGTACTGGCCATCGCACTGACGATCGCCCTCGGCACCGGAGCGTACGCGGGCTTCTCCGGCACCGGGGACTGGCGCAGGCAGTCCTATGACGCCAGCCACGACAAGCTGCGCATGCACGACGTCCGGGTGACCCTCACCGAGGGCACCACGGCACCGGCCGGGACCCTCCGGGACCTGACGGCGGCCGTCCCGTCGGCCGGACAGGTCACCGGCGCCTCCGAACGGCTCACCGTGCCCACCCAGGTCGACGCGTCCACGGGAGGGAGGACCGTCCTGGTCGCGGGCCGGCTCGTCGGCTCGGCCGATACGCCCGAGGTCGACCGCGTCCACGTCTACGAGGGCCGGCTGACACGGCCGGACGAGGCCGGCGAACCGGTCGCCGTCCTCGAACGGACCTTCGCCCGCTTCTACGACCTCCCGGCCTCGGGAACGGTCCGCGTCTCGGGCGGCACCACCATCCGCTACACCGGCCAGGGCACCGCACCCGACTACTTCACCGCCGCCGCCCAGAGCGGGGCCGCCATGCTCGGCGAATCCGGTTACGCCGTGCTGTTCGTGCCGCTGGCCACCGCCCAGTCCGTCGCCGGCACCCCCGGCCGGGTCAACGAGGTGGTGCTCACCCTCGCCCCCGGCGCCGACGCGTCGGCCGTCGCCGCCGAACTGGAGAAGGCGCTCGACGGCGCCTCGCTGTCCGGCAGCGTGACCCTGAAGGAGGACGAGGTCGGTTACCGCGCGCTGTACGAGGACATCGAGGGCGACGAGACGTTCTTCGGGATCATCGCGCTGCTGTTGCTGCTGGGCGCCGCGTTCGGAGCGTTCAACCTGACCAGCCGGGTCGTCGAGGCGCAGCGGCGCGAGATCGGCATCGGCATGGCACTGGGCGTCCCACGCCTGCGGATCGCCGCCCGGCCGCTGCTGCTGGGCGTGCAGGTGGCACTGCTCGGCGTCGTCCTCGGGCTCGCCGTCGGCGCCCTGGTCACCCGGGCCATGGCGGACCTGTTCACCGATGTGCTGCCGCTGCCCGAGTGGCGCACCCCGTTCCCGTACGACACCTTCCTGTACGCCGCGCTGCTCGGCTTCGCGCTGCCCCTGGTGGCCGTGGCCTGGCCGGTGTGGCGGGCGGTCCGCGTGCAGCCCGTCGACGCCATCCGGGTCGGGCATCTCGCCGCCCGCGGCGGCGGCCTCGCGCCCCTGCTGCGCAAGGTCTCCCTGCCCGGCCGCGGCTACCGCCAGATGCCGCTGCGCAATGTGCTGCGCACTCCGCGCAGAACGGCCCTGACCTCACTCGGCATCGGCGCCGCTGTGGGCATTCTGGTCGCCGTCTTCGGCATGCTCGACTCCTTCGCGATGATGCTCGACAGCAGTGAGCGCGAGGCCACCAGAGGGGCCGCCGGCCGCACCGTCGCCCAGCTCGACGGATTTCACGCGCAGGACTCGGACCAGGTGCGCGCCGTCGCCGCGGCGCCGGGTGTGCGCGGTGCCGACCCGCTGCTCGAGGTCTCCGGAACCGCCCGCCCGGGCCCGGGCGAGGGCGGCGGCGACCAGGTGAACCTGGCGATCGAGCTGCGGGCCCTGGGGGCCGGGGCCTGGACCCCCACCCTGACCGAGGGCTCGCTCACCGACCACCCCGGCGGGCTGGTGCTGGCCGAGAAGGCCGCGCGCGATCTCGGTGTCGGACCCGGCGACACGGTCGTGCTCCGGCACCCCGAGCGGCTGGCGAGCGGGGCCTTCCGGCAGACGGACACCCGGATCACCGTGGCCGCGCTCCACCCCGACCCGCTGCGCGCCGTGACCTACCTCGACCGGTCGCGGGCCGGGCTGTTCGGACTGACCGGAACCGCCAACGCCGTCGAGGTGCTGCCGGCCGCGGGCACGGCACCCGGTGACCTGGAACGAGTCCTGTTCTCCACTTCCGGTGTCGCCGGGGTCCGGACCGCCACCGAGACGGTGGACGCCCTGGAGTCCGGCATCGAGCAGTTCACGGGCATCCTCGGCATCGCCGCCGCCGTCACGCTCGCGCTGGCGGTGCTGATCGCCTTCAACGCCGCCAGCATCTCCGCCGACGAGCGGTCCAGGGAGAACGCCACCATGTTCGCCTTCGGGCTTCCCGTCCGCACCGTACTGGGCATGGCCATGATGGAAAGTGCCCTGATCGGCGTCCTGGGAACGGCGGTCGGACTGCTGATCGGGCATGGCGTGAACCGCTGGATGATCCTCGTCCAGGTCGGGCGGACGATGCCCGAGATCGGCCTCGACGTGACCGTGGCGCCGCGCACCTACCTCACCGCCGTACTGCTCGGCGTCGGCGCCGTGGCGCTCATCCCCCTGCTCACGGCGCGTCGGCTGCGCCGCATGAACATACCCGCCACACTGCGGGTCGTGGAGTGACGGCGACGGCGACGGCGACGTGGGCAGGACCCGGACCGCGCGGGCGGCGGACGCGCGGCCTCGCGGGACGGGTACGGTCGTCGTCGCGTCATGCACGGCCTCCGTTGCCCGGCTATCGGACCCTCGGTCAGCAGGCGGTGCCATGTGCTGGAGTGCGACGGCCGACCTCGTGGCGGGCGCGTGCGTCTCGGCCGCCGGAGTGGCGACGGTGGCGCAGGTCCGCCGCGCCCGCGATCTGCCCCTCGCGGCGCTGCCGCTGCTCCTCGGCGCGCACCAGATCATCGAATCCGCGGTATGGCGCGACGGCGGCGGCCCCGGCCCCGCCACGCTCGCCTGGGCCGTGATCGCACTGCCCCTGCTGCCGCTGTGGGTGCCGCTCGGTGTGCTGCTCGCGGAGCGCGACGGGACCGCGCCGCGGCTTCCGCGCCTGCCGCGGCAGGCGGTCCCGGCCGCTGCCGGAGCCGCCACCACAGCCGTCCTCGCGTACTGCCTGGCCACCCGGACCGTCACGGCCGAGCCTCGCGGCCGCACCATCGGCTACGCGGTCGACGTGCCGCAGGCACCGCTGATCGTCGCCGGGTACCTCCTCGCCACGATCGGTGCGCTGCTGCTCGCCCGCGATCCCCTGCTGCGGATGCTCGGAGTGACCGTCGGGGCGGGCGCGGTGGTCTGCGGGGCGCTGTGGCGTACGGAGTTCGTCTCCACCTGGTGCGCCTTCGCCGCGGTCGCGGCACTGCTCGTCCTCGCCTGGGTGCGGCGGCGTGCCCGCGAGGCCCGGCATGACCATCCGCGGTACCCGGCCGCCGGACCGTAAGGAGCCCCGCCCGAGCCGGAACTCGGGGCGAGGGGCGGGGGTCAGGTGACGGGG
>NZ_JAAAXQ010000128.1 GCF_009916105.1 Streptomyces sp. GC420
GGGCCGGGGACACCGGGCAGGCGTCCTGTTCCGGATCTCACGGTGCCCCCCTCTGGACTACATACCGACTGGTCGGCATCATGAACCGCGACCACCGTGTCCGCGCCGTGCGGGCGACGACACACGTCGAGAAGACAACGAGGAGTCGACGATGAGCTCAGCCCAGCCCCCCGGGCTCGATCTGGAGCAGCTGCGCGGTCACCTGGACCGCGAGCGCCCCGGCCTGGTGCGCGGGCCCCTGACGGGCAGGCTCATCGAGGGCGGCCGGTCCAATCTCACGTACGCCGTGGAGGACGGCAGCTCCCGCTGGGTGGTCCGCCGGCCCCCGCTGGGGCACGTGCTGGCCACCGCGCACGACATGCGCCGTGAGCACCGGGTGATCAGTGCGCTGCACCCGACCGCCGTGCCGGTGCCCGATCCCGTGCTGCTCTGCGAGGACGACTCGGTCATCGGGGCGCCGTTCTACGTCATGGAGTTCGTCGAGGGCACGCCGTACCGCACCGCGGACCAGCTCGCCGCCCTCGGCCCCGAGCGCACCAGGGCGGCCGTGCTGAGCCTCGTCGACACCCTCGTCGAACTGCACGCCGTGGACCCGGCCGCGGTGGGACTGGCGGACTTCGGCCGCCCCGAGGGCTTCCTGGACCGCCAGTTGCGCCGCTGGGCCAAGCAGCTCGACGCCTCCCGCAACCGGGAGCTGGCGGGCATCGACGAGCTGCACGCGACGCTGGGCCACTCGCTGCCGGCCTCCCCCGCCGCGACCGTCGTGCACGGTGACTACCGCCTCGACAACGTGCTGATCGGCGGCCCCGACGACGAGATCCGGGCCATCCTCGACTGGGAGATGTCCACCCTCGGCGACCCGCTGACCGACCTCGGCCTGCTGGTGATGTACAGCACCGACCTGCGGCTGCCCGGCTCCCCGGTGAGCACCACGGCCGAGGCGCCGGGCCACCCCTCCCCGCGGGAGATCGTCGAGCGCTACGCCGCGGGTTCCGGCCGGGACACCTCCGCCATCTCGTGGTACGCCGCCTTCGCCTGGTTCAAGCTCGCCGTGATCCTCGAAGGCATCCACTACCGCTACACGCTGGGCCAGACCGTCGGCGCCGGCTTCGACCGGATCGGCGATCTCGTCCCGGTCTTCATCCGGCACGGCCTCACCACCCTTCAGGAAGGCTGACACCCATGGACTTCGCATTCGACGCCCGCACCGAAGAACTGCGGAGCAGACTGCTCGCCTTCATGGACGAGTACGTATACCCCGCCGAGACCGTCGCCGAGGAGCAGCGCGCCGCGCTGGCCTCCCCGTGGGACACCCCGCAGGTGGTGGAGGACCTCAAGGCGGAGGCCCGCAGGCAGGGCCTGTGGAACCTGTTCCTGCCCGGCACCGAGCACGGCGCGGGGCTGACGAACCTCCAGTACGCGCCGCTCGCCGAGATCACCGGCCGCTCCCCGCACCTCGCGCCGACCGCGACGAACTGCGCCGCGCCGGACACGGGGAACATGGAGGTGCTGGCACAGTTCGGCACCGAGGAGCAGAAGAAGCAGTGGCTGGAGCCGCTGCTCGAGGGCGAGATCCGCTCCGCCTTCGCGATGACCGAGCCGGAGGTCGCCTCGTCGGACGCGACCAACATCGAGACGCGGATCGAGCGGGACGGTGACGAGTACGTCATCACCGGCCGCAAGTGGTACATCTCCGGCGCGATGAACCCCGACTGCAAGATCCACATCGTGATGGGCAAAACCGACCCGGACGGCGCGGACATCCGTCGCCAGCAGTCGATGGTCCTGGTGCCGAGCGACACCCCGGGTGTGCACGTCCGCCGCGCGATGCAGGTCTACGGCTACGAGGACCACTCCCACGGCGGCCACGCCGAGATCGTCTACGACCGGGTCCGTGTCCCGGTGTCCAACCTGATCGGCGAGGAGGGCGGCGGCTTCGCGATCGCCCAGGCCCGCCTCGGACCGGGCCGCATCCACCACTGCATGCGGCTCATCGGCATGGCCGAGCGCGCCATCGAGCTGATGTGCCGGCGGGCCGTGTCCCGCACCGCCTTCGGCAAGCCGCTGGCCGCTCAGGGCCAGGTGAACGCGTGGATCGCGGACGCCCGGGTCGCGGTGGAGCAGCTGCGGCTGCTGGTGCTGAAGACGGCCTGGCTGATGGACACGGTGGGCAACAAGGGCGCGCACACCGAGATCCAGGCGATCAAGATCGCGACCCCGCGCACGGTCCTCGGCATCATCGACAGCGCCGTGCAGCTGCACGGAGCGGGCGGTGTCAGCCAGGACTTCCCGCTGGCCGAGCTGTGGGCCTCGGCCCGTACGCTGCGCCTCGCGGACGGGCCCGACGAGGTGCACCAGCGCTCGCTGGCACGCCGGGAGCTGAAGCAGTACATGTGAGACGGCTGTGTCCCGTCGGGAGCGCCGGTGAGGCGCCCCCGACGGGACACGCTACGTTTCGGGAACGGCGCCTTTCCAGGATCGGCGCCTCTGATCGGCGCCTCTGATCGGCGCCTCTGCAGGAGTGGTGCCTCTTCGGGAACGGTGCCGTCCGAGGGAAGGCGCGCGTCCGAGGGAAGGCGCGCGTCCGACGCCCCGGTGCGCCTCAGGGACGCAGCGCCCGCAGCAGCAGGTCGGCGAGGTGGTCGGCGATCTGCTCGGGCGTGAGCGGGCCGTCGGGGCGGTACCAGCTGGAGAGGTGGTGGACGGACCCGAAGTGGTAGTCCACCACCAGGTCGGCCGGGGTCGCCGTGGAGAACACGCCGGCCTTCTGCCCCTCCTCGACGAGCGCCCTGAACTTCTCGTGGTAGCGCCGCCGCTCGGCCCGTACCTGCTTGTCCTTCTCGGGGCTCAGCTGGTGGATGGAGCGCATGAAGATCGTTGCGTCGTCGAGGTTCTCGATCGAGGTGACGACGACGTCGGCGGCGGCCTCGCGCAGCCGCTTCTCGACGGGTGCGTCGGATCGGGCGATGGCGTCCAGCCGCTCCTGCTGGAGGCGCAGCACGCGCCCGTAGATCTCGTGCAGCAGATCGTCCTTGGACCCGAAGTAGTGGTAGAGGGCGCCCTTGGTGACGCCCGCCGCCTCGACGATCTCCTGCACCGAGGTCTTGTCGTAGCCGCGCTCGGCGAAGAGCCGGGTGGCGGCGGCCAGCAACCGCTGCGGTACCGGGGCCCGGCCCCCGTCCGTCGTCTTGGCCACTGTCGCCACCTGCCCTTTCCTCACTCTGTGCCATGTCGTGCGCGCCGTGCGTCCCGCACACGGCGCGTGGTGCCGCCGTGCGTTCAGGATGCCCCGGACCGGGAACGCAGTTCCCGACGCAGGATCTTCCCACTGGACGTCTTGGGCAGTTCCTCTAGGACCACGATTTCCCGCGGATATTTGTACGCCGCGAGCCGTTCCGCGCTGTAGGCGACGAGTTCTTCCGGGGTCGCCGCGGTTCCCGGGACCAGGCTGACGTACGCCTTGACGGTCTCTCCGCGGTAGGGGTCGGGCACGCCCACGACGGCCGCCTCGCGCACCGCGGGGTGGGTGTGCAGCACGTCCTCGACCTCGCGCGGCCACACCTTGAAGCCGGAGGCGTTGATCATGTCCTTCTTGCGGTCGACGACGTAGAGCCAGCCGTCGGCGTCCATGAAACCGATGTCGCCGGTGCGCAGTTCCCCGCCGGGGAAGGCCTCGGCGGTGGCCTCGGGCAGGCCCCAGTAGCCGGGCACGACACCGGGTCCGCTCACCGCGATCTCGCCCTGCTCGCCGAAGGGCACCTCCCGGCCGTCCTCGTCCAGGATGCGGACGAGGCCGTCGGGCCCGGGGAGGCCGACGGAGAGGGTGCCGGTGGCCGGGTCGACCGGGGCCTCGCTCTGCGGGGGTACGGAGGCGCAGGGCGCGGTGCATTCGGTGAGCCCGTAGCCGTTGCGCAGGTAGGGGCCGAAGCCGGCGCGGAACTTCTCCACCAGGGCGGGCGGTACGGGGGCGCCGCCCGAGGAGATGACCGCGAAGGACTCGAAGTGCTCGGGCCTCGCGGCGGGGTGGGCGGCCAGCGCCATGAAGGCGGTGGAGGGTCCGACGGTGAAGGCGGGCCGGTGCTCGGCGAAGGCGTCGAGGACGACCCCGGCCTCGAATCGGTAGGCCAGGGCGAGCGTGCCGGCGTTGAGGAAGCAGGCGGACAGTTCGCAGACCATGCCGGTGATGTGGAACAGCGGTGCCAGCGCGAAGTAGCAGGCGCCCTCGGGGATCCCCTGTCCGGCGCGCTGCCGTTCGGCGTTGTGGGCGATGTTGCCGTGGGTGTTCATGGCGCCCTTGGGGGTGCCGCTGGTGCCCGAGGTGTAGCTGATCAGGGCCACGTCGTCGGAGCGCAGCGCCCGGCCGTCCGGGGCCTGCCTGCCGGCGCGGGCGACGGCGAGCAGGTCGTCGGTGTCCTCGGGCACGGGCTGCCGCTCGAAGGGGAGGACGCGCTTGTCGTCGCGGGTCTGGAGGCCGAGTTCGCAGGCGGTCAGAGCGACGCGTACGCCGCAGTAGGACGCCGTCTCGCGCAGGTAGCCGGTCCACGCCCGGTCGGAGCAGATCAGGGCGCCCACCCGCGCGTCCTCGAGGACGTGGGCCACCTCGCCAGACTTGTACATCGGGTTGAGCGGCACGACGGTGGCCCCGGCCTTCCACGCTCCCAGCAGGGCGAGCACGAAGTGCGGGCTGTTCTGCAGCATGACCGCGACACGGTCGCCGTGCTCCACGCCCCGGTCGGCGAGGTGTGCGGCGACGGAGTCGGACAGCTCGTCCGTCTCCGCGTAGGAGAGCCGGCCGTCGAAGTAGGCCAGGGCGGTGCGGTCCGGGGCGCGGCGCGCGGACGCGCGGAAGGCGTGCAGCACGGTCTCGGGCGGGGTGACGGGGGCCTTCTGGGCGTCGCTGAGCTGCGCGAGCCAGGGCCTGGCGGCGTAGACCGGCGTGCCGGACGGCGCGGGCGCGCCGCCGGGTACGGGCCGGTTCCCCGCGGCCGGGGTTTCGTAGGTGGTCATGCGCCGGTCCCCTCCCACTGGCGCTGGAGGCGGTTCATGCCGCGCAGCCAGCGGTCGGTGTCGGCCGCGCGCGCCCGGTAGTAGTCCGCGACCTCGGGGTGGGGCAGTACCAGGAAGCGGTCCGCGGCGATGGCCCCGAAGAGGGCGTCGGCCACGTCCTCGGGCTCGATGGCTCCGGGAGCGAGGACGAGTTCGCCGGCGGATCCCGAGGCGGTGAGCATGTCGGTGCGCACGCCCTGGGGGCAGATGGCGTGCACCTTGATCCCGCGGTGGCGGTAGGTGAGGGAGAGCCACTCGGCGAAGGCGAGCGCGCCGTGCTTGGTGACGCTGTAGGGGGCGGCGCCGATCATGGTGAGCAGGCCCGCGGCGGAGACGGTGGAGACGAAACGGCCGGAGCCGCGCTCCAGCCACTCGGGCAGCAGTGCCTGGGCGGCGCGTACGTGGGCCATGACGTTGACGTCCCAGGCCCGCGCCCAGACGTCCTCGCCCGCCTCGGCCCCGCCGCCGGACGCGAGGCCGGCGTTGGCGCAGTAGATGTCCACCGTGCCGCCCAGCGCCTCCCGGGACGACTCGATGATGTGCGAGGCGTCGCCGGGCACCGGCACCGCCCCGATCTCGTCCGCGACGAGCTTGGCCTTCCCGGCGTCCAGGTCGTTGACGACGACGCGGGCTCCCGCGGCTGCGAAGCGGCGGGCGATCGCGGCTCCGATGCCGCCTCCCGCCCCGGTGACGACGACTCCCGCGCCCTGTACGTTCGGCACGGACTGCGCGGACTGCGCGGACTGCGCGGACTGCGCGGACTGCTGGCGTCCCACGTCGGTCCTCCTTCGGCTCGGCTCCCGCTCTCGGTGGTGCCCCGGCAGACTAACCAGTCGGTATGTGGCCGGGGAAGAGGCGGGAACGTACCGGCTCGCGCCTGCCTCGTTCCACCGCGCGGCGGCGAGCGCTAGCGTGCGTGACCATGACAGGTATGAGCGCTGCGAACTCTTCCGGTCCTTCCGGTCCTTCCCGGCGGGGACTGCTGGCCGCGACCGGCGCAGTGGGAGCCCTCGGCTCCCTCGGAGCCGCCGAGCCCGCCGGCCCCCGGCACGGTGGCGACGAGCCGTCCGGGCCCGCCCGTCCCCGGGTCCGCACCGGCTTCGAACGGCTGGCGGCCGGCGGCTACGGGCCGCTCGAGGGGCAGCGCGTCGGCGTCGTCACCAACCCGACCGGCGTGACCGCGGCCGTGCGCCACATCGTCGATGTCATGCACACCGACGACCGGGTGGAGCTCACGGCCGTCTTCGGGCCCGAGCACGGCTTCCGCGGCACCGCCCAGGCGGGCGGCTCCGAGGGCCGCTACGACGATCCGGCGACCGGCCTGCCCGTCTACGACACATACCTCAAGAGCGGCCGGGCGCTGGCCGATGTCTTCACGGCGTCCGGCGTCGACACCGTCGTCTTCGACATCCAGGACGCGGGGGCGCGCTTCTACACGTACATCTGGACGCTGTACGACTGCATGCAGGCCGCCGCGCTCGCGGGCCTGCGCTTCGTCGTCCTGGACCGGCCCAACCCGGTGTCCGGCCGGACCGCTCTCGGGCCGGTCCTGGACAGGGCCTTCGCGAGCTTCGTGGGCCGGGAGCCGATCGCCCAGGCCCACGGCATGACGGTCGCGGAGCTGGCGCTGCTGTTCAACGGGGAGTTCCTCCAGGAGCCGGTGCGGCTCGACGTCGTACGGATGTCGGGGTGGCGGCGGACGGACTTCTTCGACGCGACCGGGCTGCCGTGGGTGCCGCCGAGCCCCAACATGCCGACGCCCGACACCGCTCTCGTCTACTCGGGCACCTGCCTCTTCGAAGGCACCAACCTCTCGGAGGGACGCGGCACGACCAGGCCCTTCGAGCTGCTCGGCGCCGAGGGCGTGGACCGGCGCTGGGCCGAGGCGGCGAACGCGGAGGAGCTGCCGGGCGTGCGTTTCCGGGAGGCGTACTTCCAGCCGGTCTTCTCCAAGTTCCAGGGCAGGACGGCCGGCGGGGTCCAGCTCCACGTGCACGACCGGGAGGCGTTCGACCCGGTGCGCACGGGCATCGCCCTGCTGGTGACGGCGAAGCGGGTGTGGAGCGGCTTCGCCTGGCGGCCGGACAACTGGATCGACAAGCTCACGGGGAGCACCCGGGTGCGCACGATGATCGACGCGGGCGCCTCGGCGGACGAGGTGGTGGCGGCCTGGCGGCAGGACCTGGCCGCGTTCCGCGCGACGCGGCGGGAGTACCTGCTGTACCGCTGAGGACGGCGCCGCCCCCCCTTTTTTTCGGGGCTCGGTTCGCCTCCGGGGCACCGAAGCCTGCGCCGACAGTCGATCGTGCTCGGCCACTCGTACCCCCCTTTCGGGCTCGGTTCGCCTCCGGGGCACCGAAGCCTGCGCCGACAGTCGATCGTGCTCGGCCACTCGTACCTCGCGGCCTGTGCGCGTTCTCCCTTTCGGCACAGGCGCGCCCCTTCGGCTCACTCGCCCTGTGCGGCCTGTGCGCGTTCTCCCTTTCGGCACAGGCGCGCCCCTTCGGCTCACTCGCCCCGCTTCGGTGGCGCCCGCTTCGACAGCGCTCGACCGGGGAAACCTTGTTCGATCCCCCTCGCGCACTCGTGCGACCAGTTCATCCCTACGCGTCACACCGGGCCCGGGATCCGCTCCGGCCTGTGCCCAGGGGCTGGCCGAGCCCGTGGTACGGCGGGATGATGCGGCCCCGACCGGCACTTCGCGCGAAGAGGTGAGGCCATGCGGGACGTGGGCGTGGAGCCGTACTGGGAGCTGACGTTCGACGCCGAGGGCGACGTCGACGTGCGGCAGCGGGACCGCATCGCGGACGGGGAGGTCACCGATCTCCTGGTCTTCGCGCACGGCTGGAACAACGACCGGTCGATCGCGAGCCGCCTGTACCGCCGCTTCTACCGCCACTTCCCCGACCTGGTCGCCGACCGGCCCGGGGTGCGGCTCGGCTATGTGGGCGTGCTGTGGCCGTCGATGCGGTTCACCGACGAGCCGATCCCCGACCTCGAACCCGTGCCGCGGGCGGCCGCCGCGACGCGCGGTCTCGACGAGGACACCCGCGCCGCGCTGACCGGGGTGTTCCCCGGCGCGGAACGGGAGGCGGCGGTGGACCGGATCGCCGAACTGCTCCGCGACCGGCCGGAGTCCACGGCCGCCCTCGAAGAGTTCGGCTCGCTGGTAAGGCGGCTGGTCGCGGACCCGGCCGACTCCCGCGCGGGCGGAGCCGCCGGCGCCGGGGGAACGGATCACGGAGTGGAGGACCCGGACGGACGGGCGCCCGGCGAACTCGCCATCCTCACCGCGGACACCGTGGCGGTGTGCCGCGCGTTCACCGAGGCGCTGGCTCAGGCCGGTGCGGGCGCGCCCGGCCCGGCCGGGCCCAGCGGCGGGGCGGCCCCCGCCATCGGCTTCGGCGGGCCCGGCCGCTGGTGGGACGGGGCCCAGGAACTGCTGCGCCAGGCCACGTACTTCACGATGAAGCGCCGGGCCGGTGTGGTGGGCGAGCGGGGGCTCGGACCGGTGCTCGGCCGGCTCGGGAGGGTGCGTCCCTCGGTCCGCGTCCATCTGATCGGGCACAGCTTCGGCGGGCGTCTGGTGTCGTACGCGCTGCGCGGACTGCCTGAGGGCACCAGGAGCGTCAAGTCGCTGATTCTTCTTCAGGGGGCCTTCTCGCACTACGCGTTCGCCGCGCGGCTGCCGCACGCGAAGGACCGGAGCGGCGCTCTGGGCGGCATGCACCGGAGGGTGGACGGGCCCGTGGTGTCCTGTCACTCCCGGCACGACACGGCGCTGGGCGTGTTGTATCCGCTGGCCTCGCGGGCAGCGGGGGACTCCGCCGGTCTGCTCGGTCTCGACTCCGGGCGGTGGGGCGCCATCGGCCACGGAGGCCACCGGGCCGTGGCAGGCTCCGTACGGCTGACGCTCGACGAGGCGCTGGCCGGCGGGCGGCTGCCGGCCTCGGGGTGTGTGAGCGTGGACGCGGCGAAGGTGGTCCGCAGGGGCGGGCCGCCGACGGGCGCGCACAGCGACATCTGCCACCCGGAGCTGGCCCGGGTGGTGCTCGCGGCGGGCCGGATCGGCAGCTGAGCCGGTCCGGCCCGCCGCGGGCGTGCGGGGCACGGTTCCGTGCGGGGCGTGCGCGGCACGGTGTGTGCCGCGCACGCGGGCGCGCGCGGCTCAGCGGTGAGCCGGGAACTCGACGACCTGCTGGAAGGTGGGCCTGTTCTGCCAGTTGACGTTCGGGTGGGTGATGCCGCCCACCGGCCGCTGGACGATCGAGTCGGCACACCACTGGTCGCCCGCCGAGCAGACGTCGTCGCCGGGGTAGACCTGAGCGGCGGTCCTGGCGGCGGCCGTCTTCAGCGAGGCGAGCAGGGCGTCCCGGCAGGCAGAGAGCTCTCCGCCGCCGCAGAATGCCCGGTCGGTCCAGCCCCGGACCTCGCGCCCGAGGACGGTGCGCAGATCCTTGTCGACATAGCTCCACCAGCCGTACTGGAACGCCGACCCGGCGTGCGAGCCGGTCGGTCCGTGCCCGGAGGAGGGTGACTCGTCGACGGTGAGGTTGTTCCGCAGGGCATCGTAGAGCTGCTCGCCGAGGCCGGGCCTGAACTGGGCCTCGGCGAGCAGCGGCCACCAGGCGTCCATGATCCGGACGGCATCGGGATGGGTGTACGTCTTCGAGCCCTGGGCGGTCTCCTGGCGCCTGCTGCCCGCCCGCTGCCAGGCCTCCAGCTTCTCCACCGCGGAAAGCGCGGCGCTGTCCGTGATGGGTGAACTGCGCAGCACCGCGAGGAGTTCGGGGAGTACGCCCTCGCCGCGCAGGTCGGTCACCGCCGCCTCCGCCATGGCCCTGGTGAGGGACGCGCGGGTGACGCCGCCCTTCTCGACCAGTGCCGCGACACGGTCGTCGAGCAGGTCGCCGCGGTGCACCGAGCCGTTGCCGAAGCCTGCCGCCGTGTAGTCCTCGGCCAGTTTGTTGTTCCAGGACATGTAGTAGTCCTGGCCGACCGACTGGGGGTGCTCGGCGGGCGGGGTGTAGGCGGCGGTGTTGTGCGCGGGGTCGAAGTCCTCCCACTCGTAGGCCGGTTCGGCCCGGACGGGCAGCGAGGCGTCGACACCGGCGGCGCGCACCGGGTTCAGTCCGCTGTTGAAGTACCCGGCCTGTTCCGAGTCGGCGTAGAACCAGTTGAAGGTGTAGCCGATGTGCGAGGCGGCCTCCTGGAAGGACGCGGCGTCCTTGACGAAGGAGGGATCGTTCATCATCTGGAAGCCGATGATGGAGTCCGCCTCGTGGCGGTACGTCGTGCGCAGCGCGGTGTAGGCGACGGGCTCGCCGCCGACCGTGGCACGGTGGGTGACCAGGCCGTACTTGGTCCGCCAGACCCGCAGGGTGTACGAACCTGCCGCGGTGCCGTCGGCCACGGTGGGCTTCCAGGCGTTCTTGCGCTCCAGCTTGTCCATCGGGGTGCAGGTTCCCCGGTACAGGTAGTGGTCCGAGTCCTTCGCGGGCGCCGAGCCGTCGGGCTCGCAGAGTTCGACGGCGTACGTGTCGATGATGTCCTGTGCGGAGGTGGTGGCACTCCAGGCGTAGTCCTGGCCGCGGCCGAGCTGCACGTACATCCCGACACCGGCGAAGGCGACGCCGCGGGCGCTGATGCCGGGCCCCTGGAGTTCCTGGAGCATCAGCAGCTGCGGGGCGAAGTAGCCGGTCTGCGGGCCGAAGACGGCGACGGGGTGGCCGCCTGCGGTGTGTTCGCCGGAGACGACGAGGGCGTTGGACATGCCGCGCGGCGCAACGTACGCCTCGGTGCTGAGGTCCTGCGCGGAGCCCGTGCGGTCGTGGACGAGCTCCTCCTGGATGACGGAGCCGCTGTCGGGCAGCGCGGTGCCGCGCGGGTTCGCCGGCCTGCCCGCGTACGGGAAGCTGCTTCCGTCGTGGACGGTGAGGGCGGCCTCCGGGTCGTTGCGCATCCGGAAGGTCTCCCAGATCTCGGTGCCCTCCTCGACCCCGTACTTCTGCTGGGCGGCCAGCAGCGAGAGCGCGGCCTGCACCTCGCCGCCTCCGCCGCCGCCGAAGAGCCCGCCGACGACGGAGGCGATGGCGATGAGGTCGGTCACCTTGAATGGCTGGATCTCACCGGCGTTGGTGATGGAGTCGATGTGCCCGGTCAGGACGTACTCGCCGGGGAAGTAGCGGCCGTCCTTGGACTGGGTGCGGTAGGCGTTGAGGCCGTCGACATAGGCCTGCGCGTCGGCCATGGCCTGCCTGCCGCGCTCGCCGGAGTTGCCGAGCAGCCAGTCGACCTGCGCCTGGAGGTCTTCCTCGGTGTACGGGGCGATCTGGAAGAACTGCTGCTCCAGGCCCTGGTTGGCGGGAGCGCCGCCGGCGAAGGGCGTGATCTCGCCGCGGCCTATGTGCCGGAAGAGGTCGATCACCCACATGCGGTCCTGGGCGGCGGCGTATCCGGCGCCGAACGACGTGCCGTAGCGGGTGGTGCCGACGATGTGCGGGACGCCGGTCTTCTTGTCCCGGGTGATCGTGACGTCCGAGCGGGGCTTGGTGACGGACTCCTCCTGCCCCGCGGGCACGCCGAATGAGGCGTCGTTGAAGAAGTCGTTGATGGTGGCGTCGGTGAGCGTGGACCGTCCCGCCACCAGCTTGTCGTACGCCGCGAGCTGGTCGGAGCTGTGGGCGGGGCGGGTGCCGAAGACCTGGTGCGCGAGGATCCCGGCGAGGGTGGCATTGCCGTTCTGGCCGGGCGGGAGGATGTCCGAGCACTGGCCCTGGCAGTAGTCGTTGTCGGCGGCCTGTACGGCGTCGGGCGGTGACGCCGCGGCCTGGGGCAGCGGGCTCGCGAAGGTCGCGGCGATCGCGAGCGCCGTGGTGGACAGGATGGTTCTGAGCCTGCGGGTGCGTCGTCGCATGCCTGGTCCTCCAAGGGGCCTGGGGGTCGGAGGTTACCCGCGGTATGCCCATGACATGACGTGAACATGCCTCTTCTTCCCGGCCGTGGCTCCGAGTCGCCACCGCACGGCGGCCGACCGGCACTGTTCGGCCAACTCTGCCCCGAGCGACGCGGGTTGGGGACTCGGGCCGCGAAGACGACGGCCGGACCATCCCGTTCCACCAGCAGCGTCAACTGCCATGGCGCGGGGCGGCACGCCCCCGCGGCGGACCGGCCGGCCCCGCGGCGAACCGGCCGGCCCCGCTGCGGCGCCGGGCGGCCCCGGCCGCCGCGGCACATCCGGAGGTACTTGTCCGTCGCGGGCCGGCGCCCCGCGGACCCCGGCGCCGGGGTGCCCGGCAGGCTCCGGGGCGAGCGCCGGCGGCGCCGCGCGCCACGGCGCGACCCCGCCCGCGGCGTTGGGGCCAGGATCGCGGGCGAGGACTCCCACGAGAGCCGGCGGCAGGCCCTCGCCGGCCGCGAGTTCGCTGCGTACGGCGGGGTCGGACGGGTGGCGAGGCTCCCCCGGGGCGGCCTCGTCCGCGCCCGTGCTCCCCGTGCTCGCCGCCCTCTTCGCACCCTTCGCCCCTGCCGTCCGCGCGCGGGAACGAACCCGGATGCTCCCCACGGCCCGGCGGGGAGCGCGCAGTTGTCCGGCAGCCCGCGGAGCGCCGCCCGGCGGCGCACGGGCAGCCACGTCTGAACGGTGTCTTTATCCCCCACCGGCGCATCGTGGGGAAGGTGTGCTGATGGGCCCCATCGGATTTCCGATGGAGCCGAATGGGCACTGGATACGTCCATTCCACAACGCCGAAGTACCGAGCGACGGAGGTGACGAGCGATGGCCGGTTTCCGGAGTCTTGCGAGACAGGTGCGCAATCCCGGTCTGGATATCGCCTTGCGACGGCATTCGCTGCGCAAGTGCCTTGAGCGGTTCGCCCCTTACGGGCACCGGGCGACCTGGGACCATCTGTGTTCCCGGGCCGGCTTCGGGCCCGAGGACCGCGATCTCGACCCGGCGCGGCTGGTGGCCGCCCTGGAGGAGCTGGAGGAGGCGCGGGCCGTGTGGCTCGCCTACGAGGGGGAGTTCGCCGAACGGCGCAGGCGCGAGAAGCACGACGGTCTCAGGCGCCCGGGCTCGTTCGACGACTGGCACCGCTGCACCTGGGGCGGTTGCGGGGTCGTGTGGTGCGACGACCCGCGGGTGCACCCCGACGCGCCGCTCGCCGAAGTGCTGCGGCGGCTGATCTCCGCGCTGCGTTCGGAGCCGGGCGATTCCTGCCCGGTGTGCGCGGGGACGAGGATCGTCTGGAAGTACGGGCTGGCGCACGAGCCGGGCGCCGGACCCGTCTGCACGGGCTGCGGCATCGTGGTGCCGGAGCCCGTTCTCACGTCCGAGGCACTGATCAGGGCCAGGCGGGTGCACGACGCCGCGCTGGCGCCGGTGGGCTGACACCGGCCGGACGGCGGGGTGTGCCGGCCGCAGCGGCGCACCCCGTGTCCCCCGGCGTCAGGCGCCGGCCGGGCGGGGGCGGCGTTCCGGGAGCAGCCGGGAACCCGTCAGCTCGCGGCCGAAGACGTCGTCCGGATTGGACAGCACGCAGGTCTCGAGCGACAGGCAGCCGCACCCGATGCAGTCGGTCAGGTGATCGCGCAGCCGTGCGAGCTGCTGGATGCGCTGGTCCAGTTCCGAGCGCCAGGCCGCGGAGAGCCGCGCCCAGTCCTCCCGGGTCGGCGTGCGCTCCTCGGGAAGCTGGGCCAGCGCCTCGCGGATCGTGGCCAGCGGGATCCCGACCCGCTGCGCCGCGCGGACGAACGCCACGCGCCGCAGGGCGTCCCTGCTGTAGCGGCGCTGGTTGCCTGCCGTGCGGCGGCTGCTGATCAGGCCCTTGGCCTCGTAGAAGTGCAGGGCGGAGACGGCGGCGCCGCTGCGTGCGGACAGCTGGCCGACGGTGAGCTCATGGATCTTCTCTGGAATCTGAGGCACGCCTCAAACCTACTTCGCCACGCGTTGACAGGACTCCGGTCACCCAACCATGCTGAGCAAGCGCTTAGACATTCCCTGTGACGCATATTTCGGGAGGCTGGACAACATGGCAGAGCCGAGGATCTTCGCTTCGGTCGACGAGCTGCGGGCGGCCGTCGGTGAGCAGCTGGGACACACCGACTGGCTGGAGATCGACCAGAAGCGGATCGATCTCTTCGCCGAGGCGACCGGCGATCACCAGTGGATCCACGTCGACCCGGAGAAGGCGGCCGCCGGGCCCTTCGGCACCACCATCGCCCACGGCTATCTCACGCTGTCGCTGCTGCCGCTGTTCGGACCGCAGCTGATGAGCGTCGAGGGCGTGCGGATGGGTGTCAACTACGGTGTGAACAAGGTCCGTTTCCCCGCACCCGTGCCGGTCGGCTCCCGGCTGCGCGCCACGGCCGTGATCACCGATGTCACCGACGTCGCGGGCGGCGCCCAGATCACCACGGCCTTCACGGTGGAGCGCGAGGGCGGCGACAAGCCGGTCTGCGTGGCCGAGTCGGTGGCCCGCTACTACTTCTGAGCCCCCACCATCCGCAGGACGAGGTCGGCGTAGAGCACGCCGACCTCGTCGGGCGTGCGGCGGCCGCGCACATTGAACCAGCGGGCCACGTCGATGCAGAGCGAGAGGATCGCGACGGCGGTGCCCCGCACGTCCACGACGTCGAACTCCCCGCTCTCCACACCGTCCTCGAGGATCGAGCGCACCGCGGCGTCGCTGCGCCGGCGCAGCTCGATGATCTCCGCACGGTGCTCCTCGCTCAGCGAGTCGTACTCGTACTGCACGACCCGCGCCGTCGTACGGTGCCCGGCGTGCCAGCGCACGAAGGAGCGGACGGCGTCGGTCAGCCGCTCCGCCGCCGTGCCATCGCCGGCCGCCGCGGCGTCCAGGATCTGCAGGGCCTTGCCGTGCCCGGTGCGGCAGATGGTGTGAAGGAGTTCTTCCTTCGTCTTGTAGTGGATGTAGAGCGCGGCGGGGCTCATTCCGGCCCGCCCGGCGATGTCCCGGGTCGTCGTCGCGTGGTAGCCGCGCTCGGCGAAGGCCTCGACGGCCGCCACGAGCAGCCTCCTCGCCGCGTCGGGCGAGACCTCGCCCCACGTGATGTCCTCGCCGGACTGGCCGGTCCCCTCGCCGGACCGACCGGTCCCGTCGCCGGTCCCGTCGCCGGTCCCCTCGGCCGCGCCGCCCATCGGTCGCCCCTTCCGCTCACCAGGACAGACACCATACCGCCCATCCTGAGCAAGCGCTTAGGGGCGAACCCGGCACAACCCCTGGACCACCGGATAAGGTCAGAAGGCGGATACTCCCGTCAGAGAGCGTCCTATGACCAGCTTCTGGATCTGGCTGGTGCCCTCGTAGAGCGTCATCACGCGGGCGTCCCTGAGCAGTTTGCCCACCGGGTACTCGTCGATGTAGCCGTATCCGCCGAACACCTGGAGCGCGTTGTTGGCCGCGCGTACGGCGGCCTCGCTCGCGTACAGCTTGGCGACCGAGGACTCGGTGGCGAACGGCCGGCCGCGGTCGATCAGGTCGGCGACCCGCCAGGTCAGCAGCCGGGCGGCGTCGACGTCCACGGCGATGTCGGCGATGAGCTCCTGCACCAGCTGATGGCCGGCGATCGGCCTGCCGAACTGCTCACGCTGCCCCGCGTAGCCGACGGCCGCGTCCAGGCAGGCCTGGGCGATGCCCACACAGCCCGCCGCCACCGACATCCGCCCCTTGGCCAGCGCCGACATGGCGACCGAGAAACCCTTGCCCTCGGGGGCGACCATCGCCGAGGCGGGCACCCGGACGTCCTCGAACACCAGCTCCGCGGTGGCCTGCCCGCGCAGCCCCAGCTTGCCGTGGATCTCGCGCCGGGTCAGGCCGGGCGAGTCGGTGGGAACCAGGAAGGCGGAGATCCCCTTGTGGCCGGGCTCGTCGCCGGTACGGGCGAACAGCAGCACCACGTCGGCCCAGGTCCCGTTGGTGATGAACATCTTGCTGCCGTTGATGACGAACGCGTCGCCCCGGCGTTCGGCCCGGGTGGCGAGGCTGCCCGCGTCCGAGCCGGTGCCCGGCTCCGTCAGGCCGAAGCAGCCGATCGCCTCGCCGGAGCACAGCCGGGGCAGCCACTGCCGCTTCTGCTCCTCGCTCCCCCAGGCGGCGACCGACTTGGCGACCAGCCCGAGCGAGACGGAAAGGATGCCGCGCACCGCGGAGTCTCCCCGGCCCAGCTCCTCCGTGACCAGCACGTACGCCAGATGGTCGCCGCCCGAGCCGCCGTACTCCTCGTCGATGGTCAGCCCGAGGAAGCCGAGGTCGCCGAGTTTCTTCACGACCGCGCGGTCCACGTTCTCGGCGCGGTCCCACCCGGCCGCGTACGGGGCGATCTCGCGGTCGACGAAATCCCTGGCGAGCCGCCTGACCGCGGACTGCTCCTCACTGAGATCCAGATCCATGCCCTGCCACCGTCCCGAATAACTATCACTGCTAGTTTACAAGTGCAGGGCCCTACTATGTGCCGCATGGCACGCCCACGCAAGCCCCTGCTCAGCAGAGAGCTGATCGTCGAGACGGCAAGCGCCCTGGTCGACGCGGAGGGCCTGGACGCCGTCTCCACCCGTCGGCTCGCCGCCGAACTGGGAGTCAGCGGCCCCTCCCTCTACAACCACTTCCGCAGCAAGGACGAGATCCTGGAGGCGGTCGCGGACTCGGTGTCCGCCCAGGTCGACCTGTCGATGTTCGCGGCGGAGGACGGCCGCGACTGGCGCACGGCGCTCCACGACTGGGCCCACTCCTACCGTTCCGCGCTGGCCGCCCACCCGCATCTGGTCCCGGTGCTCGCCCAGGGCCCCGGCCGCCGCCCGGCCGGCCTGCGCCTCGCCGACGCCGTCTTCGGCGCCATGGTCCGGGCGGGCTGGCCCCCCGGCCACGCCACCCGCATAGGCGCCCTGATGCGCTACTTCATCACCGGCTCCGCGCTCGGCTCCTTCGCACGCGGTTTCGTCGACGACGCCACCGCCTACAACCCGGCCGACTACCCTCACCTGGGCCAGGCCCACCTCCTCGCCGAGCACCGCAAGCAGGTCGACGAGGGGGCATTCGAGTCCGGCCTGCGGGCGCTGCTCGACGGCCTGACGCTGCAGTACGAGGAGCTGAAGCACGAGTGAGGAACAACCCGGAGCTGAACCCGGAGCTGATCGCCGCCGTGCGGGCGGGCGACGCCGCGCGGGTGCGGGAACTGCTGGACGGGGGCGCCGACCCGGACGCGGCGGACGAGGACGGCACGACCGCGCTCTGCCTCGCGGTCCGGTCCTTCGACCTGCCGGTCCTCGAGGCCCTGCTCGACGGGTTCGCCGACCTCGACCACCCCTCGAAGGACGGCAGGACGCCGCTGCTGTGGGCCGTCGACGCCGGCTGGTACACCGGCGTCTCCCATCTCGTCGGCGGCGGCGCGAAGATGTGGCTGACCGACCCGGCCGGCCGCGAGGCGCTCTCCCTCGCCCGCCGCTGGCACGACAACGGCTGGGAGGCCGAACTCCGTTCCAGGACCGGCTCCCAGGAGCCCCCGAAGCGCGAGACGGTCGCCGAGAGCGAGAGCGACAGCTGCGAACTCGTCCGGCTCGGCGGCCTGGAGGTCCGTACCGGACACACCGCGATCCTCACCGCACTGGAGGTGTCCTACGGCCTGCGCGTGCCGTTCAAGGGCCTGCTGGCCAGGGCGACGGCGGAGCAGGACTGGAACCATGTGTCCCGCTGGGCCGCCGTGGACGCGCTCAGCCAGCGCCGCGACCGGGCCACCTGGGACGCGTCCGCCGCGCTGCGCGAGAGCCAGGACCCCTCCGTGCGCCACTTCGGCGCGGAAGTGCTCCGCGTGACCCACCTCCACGACGACAGCGAGGACGACCCGTGGGCCGGCCCGCTCCTCGGTCTGTTCTCCGACTGGGCACGGGAGGAGTCCGACCCGCGCGTCCTGGCAAGCCTGGTGGCAGGGCTGGGCGACCTCGGCTCGCCCGGGATCCTCACGACGGTCCTGCCGTGCTGCGACCACCCCGCGACCGCCGTACGCCGGCGGGCGGTGGGCGCCCTGTCCCGGTGGGCGGCGGAGGGACGGCCCGAGGTGGTCTCCGCGCTGCTGGACCGCCTGCCGGACGGGGACGCCGAGGTGCGGCGCCAGGCGTGCTGGACACTCACCGAGCTCCCGCCGGACACCCCCGGGATCGCCGATGCCCTCGCCGCCCGGCTCGACGACGGGGACGAGGGGGTCCGGATGGCGGCCGCGCGGGCGCTCGCGCTGCGGGACGACGCCCGCGGCGAGGAGTTCCTGCGATCGGTGGAGGGCTCCGTCGCGGAGGACTCCCCCTACTACTGGTACCTGTACGACGTGAACCGGCACCGGTGGCTGCGCGACGGTTCGGCGGCCACCGAAGGGTGAATGCCGCATCCTGACCGTATGACCCGCACGCACCGCACGGCTCCCCGGGACCCGAAGTCGGCCACTGCCCCCGGCCGCAGGGCGGGCGGCACCGCCCGGCCCCGGGGCGAGGCACCCGGTTCCCGGCTCGCCGCGTTCGCCGCGCTGCTCGCCGACGAGACCCGCGCCGGGATCTGCCTGGCACTGCTCGACGGGCGCGCGTGGACGGCCGGTGAGCTCGCGCGGCACACCGGGGTGGCCGCGTCGACGGCGAGCGAGCACCTGGGGAAGCTGGTGGCGGGCGGCGTGCTCGCCGAGGAAAGGCAGGGCCGGCACCGCTACGTACGGCTGGCCGGACCCGGCGTCGCGCAGCTCGTCGAGGACCTGGCCGCCCACACCGGGCCGGTGCCCGGCCGGGACGCGGCCCGCTCACTTCGCGCGGCGAGCACCCGTGACGCCCTGGCCCGCGGGCGCACCTGCTACGACCATCTCGCCGGACGCCTCGGCACCACGATCACCGGGGCGATGACAGAGCGCGGCCTGCTGCGCCAGGACGCGGGCTTCGCGCTCACCGACGCGGGCCTCGGCTGGTTCACCGGCGAACTGGGGCTCGAACTGGAGCGAGGGGGACGCAGACCGCTGGCGCGGGGCTGCCTGGACTGGACCGAGCGCACGCCGCACCTCGCGGGCACCGCGGGGGCCGCCCTGTGCCGGCACGCGCTGGACAGCGGCTGGTGCGTACGGATCGGCACGGCCCGCGCGGTCGCCGTCACCCCGGCGGGAGCCCGGGAGCTGCACCGGCTGCTCGGCATCGAGGCGGCGGAGCTGCGCTGAGCCCGGTGCCGGCCGGCGGGGCAGGGAGGGG
>NZ_JAAAXQ010000129.1 GCF_009916105.1 Streptomyces sp. GC420
ATAGTGTTTCGGTGGTCATAGCGTTAGGGAAACGCCCGGTTACATTCCGAACCCGGTAGCTAAGCCTTTCAGCGCCGATGGTACTGCAGGGGGGACCCTGTGGGAGAGTAGGACACCGCCGAACAATCATTCAGACGCTGGTCCCTGAACTTCGGTTCAGGGACCAGCGTTTTTTTGTACCCCGTCACTTCATGTTCACGTTGCGCGGCGAGCATCCGGCCATGGGGACAGCGGAGATGCTCAGAGCGGCCGGCGTCGGAGCCGGCGACGAGGTGGTCGTGTCCGCCTTCGGAAACGCCGAGGTGGCCGAGGCGGTCATGAGGACCGGTGCGCTTCCGGTGTTCGCGGACATCGAGCGTGACGGCTACTGCCTGGACGCCGCGGCCGTGGACGCGGTGGTCTCCGCGCGCACCGCCGCCGTCATCGCCGTACATCGCTTCGGGCACCCCGCCGACATGGCCCGGTTGCACGAAGTGGGGCGCATACACGGGCTGTTGGTGCTCGAGGAGCACGAGCCGCAGGAAGAGTTCCCCGGTGAGCTCGCCGGCGGGCTCGAACAGCGGCGGGTGAATGCGGCGTATCTCAGTGCCCGGCTGCGCGGGGTCGAGACGCCGGTGGCTGTCCAGGGGCACACCTACGCGCAGTACGTCGTCAGGGTGCCGGGAAACGGGCGCCCCGACCGCGACGCGTTCGCCCGGGCCATAAGAGCCAGGGGAGTTGAGTGCAGAGTGCCGGTGAAGGTCCCCGTGCACCGCATGCCCGGCTTCCGGCGGGACGTGTTCCTGCCCGAGACCGAGCGCGCGGCCCAGGAGACGCTGGCGCTGCCCCTGCACGGATCGATGTCGAGACGGGAGCTCCAGCGGCTCATATCCGCGTGCAACACGCTGGGCGGACTGTTGCAGGCAGCCTTCTGAGCCCGGTTCGGAGCACCCGGAGATACGGGGTATGATCTACACCGTTGCTCCGCGGGAGACCGCGGGAAGCGCAACCGGCCCCTATAGCTCAGTCGGCAGAGCGTCTCCATGGTAAGGAGAAGGTCAACGGTTCGATTCCGTTTGGGGGCTCCACCAGAGCAGAGAAAGAGGCTCCCGCCTTGTGGCGGGGGCCTTTTCGCTTTCCCGGATCCGTGGTTCGCTTCCTGCTCAGTCCGTCCGGGGTTCAGGTACCCGCATCGCCAGGATGGCCATGTCGTCGGACGCCGGCTCGGCGGCGAACCGCTCGACCGCGCGCAGGACTCGGGCGGCCACAGCGCCCGCGGTCAGGCCCGTGCACGTGGTGAGGACCTCGGCGAGGCCGTCGTCGCCGAGCATGCGGGTGCCCTCGCGGCGTTCCGTGACGCCGTCGGTGACGCAGAGAAGGACATCGCCCGGATCGAGGACGACCCGCTCCTCGTACAGTTCGAGGTCCTCCATCACGCCGAGCAGCGGCTGAGGTTCCGCGGCCGGCTCCACCGTGCCGTCCTGGCGCAGGCGCAGTGGCAGGGGGTGGCCGGCGCAGACGACCTTGAGGACGGCGCTGCCATCGGCCTGGGGCCACAGTTCGCCGTACAGAAGCGTGAGGAAGCGGCTGCGGGCCCCTTCGTCGAGGATCGCCGCGTTGAGCCGCTCCAGGACGGCAGGCCCGCCGAAGCCCTCACGGGCGAGCAGGCGCAGGGCATGCCGGGCCAGGCCGGTGACTGCCGCGGCCTCCGGGCCGGTGCCGCAGACGTCCCCGATGGCGAAGCCGTACGCGCCGTCGCGGATCGGGAACAGGTCGTAGAAGTCGCCGCCGACCTCGTTGCCCTCGCCGGCCGCCCGGTAGATGACGTCGACCTCGACGCCCGGGACGACCGGCAGTTCCGGGGGCAGGAGGCTGCGCTGGAGCGACTGGCTGATCGCCATGCGCTCTGAATACAGGCGGGAGTTGTCGAGGGCCAGGGCGGCCCTGCGGGACAGGTCCTCGGCCAGTTCGAGGATCTCCTGGCGGAAGTGGTCGTCGGCGGGCTTGCCGAGGGTGAGCATCCCGATGACGCGGTTCCGCGCGACCAGGGGGAGCACGACGGTCTCGCCGCCCACGGCCGAGGCGGTGGCCAGCGTCGTGCCGATGCCCGAGGAGACGGGTGAGGACTCTGCCGTGCCGAGGCTGCGCATGGAAGTGCGCAGCGCCGCGTCGTGGGCGGCCCGGCTGGGTGCCGACCATGTGCGGGCGCCGGGGGTGGGAACCGGGTCCGGCGGGTCGATGCGGGAGAGCAGGGCCTTGAGGCCGTCGATGCGGTCCTCGTCCTCGTGCAGCACGTAGGAGAGTTCGGGGTCGGAGGACTGGTCGGCGATGGTGTAGACGGCGCACCAGGTGGCGAGCGTCGGGACGGTCATCTGCGCCATGAGGGCCAGCGTCTGGTCGCGGTCCAGGGTTCCGGCGAGCAGGTCCGAGGCCTCGACGAGGAAGGACAGGGAGCCGCGGCGCAGGCGTTCCAGCTCGCCGAGGCGGGCGGACTCGACGGCGAGCGCGATGCGGTCGGCGGCGAACTGCAGGCGCAGCGCCTCCTCGTTGGAGTAGCGCCCGGGGGCTTCCGCCGCGACGCCGAGTGAGCCGGTGAGGCGACCCTCGACCTTGAGCGGGACGGTGACGACGGAGCGCATGCCGGTGCCGCTCAGCAGCGGCACGGCCCCGGGGACCGCCGTGAGGTCCTCGTGGACGGCGGGCATGCGGGCGGAGCCGTACCGGCCGGTGCCCGCCTCCACGGGGACCCGGGCGAAGCGCTGGCGGGCGGAGGGCAGGCCGGTGGAGGCGCGTACCTCGAGTTCGGTCTCGTCGTCGGTGGCGAGGAGCAGGAACGCGGAGTCGGCGTCGAGCATGTCGCGGGCGCGTTCGACGGTCCGCTGGAGCAGGCCGTCGAGGTCGTCGGGAGGCGGGGAGCCGATGAAGACCTCGAAGGGGTCGGTGGTGCGGCTCTCGGAGTGGTCGGAGGCGGGGCCGCGCAGGGGCGTCTGGAGGACGGCGCGCTCGTCGTCGCGCACGAGCAGGCAGACCGTGGAGGGCTCGCCGTCGGCATCGCGCATCCGCAGGTGGGACGCGTACACCGGGACCACACGGCCGTCGGTGTCCCGTATCCCGTACGAGCCCTCCCAGCGGGACAGCTGGAGCGCCTCGGCGATGCCGGTGCCGGTGCCCGGGGTGTGCGGCCAGGCCGCGAAGTCGGTGAGGGGCTTGCCGGTGACCTGTTCCGCCGGGTATCCGAACAGATCCTCGGCGTCCTCGTTCCAGGAGGCGACGCAGCCGCTGCGGTCGATCTGGACGACGGCGACGCGCACCCGGCCGTCGGTGCGCGGCAGCATCTCGGTCGGCAGTGCGGGGCCCGCGGCGCGGGTGCCGACGGGACGGTCGGGCAGGTCGAGTTGGAACCAGACCTGCTTGGAGGTCGGGGTGTAGTCGACGCCCCAGCGGGAGGCGAGGGCCCCGCACAGGAGCAGGCCGCGGCCGCCCTCGCGCTCCAGGCTGCCGAAGTCGTGGGCGGAGGTCTGGAGGGGGATCTCCCGCTCGGGGTAGCGGTCGGCGACCTCGATGCGTACGCCGGCGTCGGTACGAAGACAGAGCACGTCGGCGTTGGTGCCGGCGTGCACCACGGCGTTGGTGACGAGTTCGCTGGTGAGGACGACGGCGTCGTCCACGATGTCGGGGAAGCCCCAGCCCTGGAGGGTGTCGCGGACGAACGCACGCGCGGTCGCGACGGAGCGCCCGACCGGTTCGAAGCTGGCAGTCGCCCGTGCGGTGATCACACGTCTCCCCATCGGTGTCAGTGCCCTCTGAGTCCTGTGCCCGTTCGGCGAGCCTTCGATGCTTGGCTTGAGCACGAACTCTCCAGTCCGTTCCGTAGGGATACAGGCTAGTGGGGAGAGTGGATCGTTGTTCATCCGCATGCCCCTGGGAGATGTGGGGAGGCGACCCGCCGAGGTAAACGAGGCAGTCGCGGGCCCGTTACGGTTTGAACGCCGGTCGCCCCGGTGCTGCGAGATGGAACACTGGGCAAGGTTCTTAGAGACGACCCGGGTAGAACGTTCGACCCCGCGGGAGGGACAGAGTGGAGTCTGGCACAGCGACGCGGAGCAGGAGTGCGCGCGCGAAGGGCGGACGTTCCCGGACGAAAGGGACGGTCGAGGTGGATGCGGCAGCCCTGAACCGGCTGCTCACGGGCCTCGTCACCATGCGGGACGGCAACTTCCGCAAGCGCCTGACGGTCTCCGGTGACGGGGTGATGGCCGAGATCGCGGCCGTCTTCAACGAGGTCGCGGACCGGAACCTCCATCTGACCAATGAGCTCTCCCGGGTGCGCCGCATGGTGGGGCGCGAGGGGAAGCTGACCGAGCGGCTGGACGCGGGGGCCTGTGAGGGGTCCTGGGCGGCGGCGATCGAGGCGTCGAACGCTCTCGTCGACGACCTGGTGCGGCCGGCGAACGAGATCGGCCGGGTGCTGTCGGCCGTCGCGGAGGGTGACCTGTCGCAGCGCATGGAGCTGCGGACGGTCGGCGGTGACGGTGCGGTGCACCAGTTGCGCGGCGAGTTCCTGAGGGTCGGCAGGACGGTCAACGGCCTGGTGGACCAGCTGTCGACGTTCACCGACGAGGTCACCAGGGTGGCCATCGAGGTGGGCACGGAGGGCAAGCTCGGCGGCCAGGCGAAGGTGCGGGGGATGTCGGGGTCCTGGAAGGACCTGACGGACTCCGTCAACACCATGGCGTACCGGCTGACCGCGCAGGTGCGCGACATCGCGCTGGTCACGACGGCGGTCGCCAAGGGTGATCTGTCCCGGAAGGTCACGGTTCACGTGGCCGGGGAGATGCTGCAGCTGAAGAACACCGTCAACACGATGGTGGACCAGCTTTCCTCGTTCTCCTCCGAGGTGACGCGGGTGGCCCGTGAGGTGGGTACGGAGGGCGAGCTCGGCGGGCAGGCCACGGTGCCCGGGGTCGCGGGTGTGTGGAAGGACCTGACGGACTCCGTCAACACCATGGCCGGGAACCTGACCATGCAGGTGCGCGGGATCGCGCAGGTGACGACGGCGGTCGCGAACGGCGATCTGTCGCAGAAGGTCACGGTGAACGCGCGGGGCGAGGTCGCCCAGCTCGCCGAGACCATCAACCAGATGACCGAGACGCTGCGGACGTTCGCGGACGAAGTGACACGTGTGGCCCGTGAGGTCGGTGTGGAGGGCCAGCTCGGCGGCCAGGCCAACGTGCCGGGCGCGGCGGGGACCTGGAAGGACCTGACGGACTCCGTCAACACGGTCTTCCGCAACCTGACCACCCAGGTGCGGGACATCGCTCAGGTCACCACGGCCGTCGCGAGCGGTGACCTGTCGCAGAAGGTCACCGTGGACGTGGCCGGGGAGATGCTGGAGCTGAAGAACACCGTCAACTCGATGGTGGACCAGCTGCAGTCCTTCAGCCTCGAAGTGACGCGTGTGGCCCGTGAGATCGGTGTGGAGGGTGAGCTCGGCGGGCAGGCCCAGGTGCCCGGTGCCGCGGGGACGTGGAAGGACCTGACGGACTCCGTCAACACGGCGTTCCGGAACCTCACCGGACAGGTGCGCAACATCGCGCAGGTGACGACGGCCGTGGCCAACGGTGACCTGTCGCAGAAGGTCACCGTCGACGTGTCCGGCGAGATGCTCCAGCTGAAGAACACCGTGAACCGGATGGTGGACCAGCTGTCGTCCTTCGCCGACCAGGTGACGCGCATGGCGCGGGACGTCGGTACGGAGGGCCGGCTGGGCGGTCAGGCCAGGGTGGACGGCGTCAGCGGCACCTGGAAGGACCTCACGGACTCCGTCAACTTCATGGCGGGCAACCTGACTTCCCAGGTACGGCAGATCGCCCAGGTGACGACGGCGGTGGCCCGTGGCGATCTGTCGCAGAAGATCGAGGTCGACGCCCGGGGAGAGATCCTGGAGCTGAAGAACACCATCAACACGATGGTCGACCAGCTCAGCGCGTTCGCCGAGCAGGTGACCCGGGTGGCGCGCGAGGTGGGCACGGACGGGCGGCTGGGCGGCCAGGCCCAGGTGCCGGGCGTCGCGGGCGTCTGGCGCGACCTGACGGACTCCGTGAACGGCATGGCGTCCAACCTGACCGCTCAGGTCCGCAACATCGCGCAGGTCGCGACGGCGGTCGCGCGCGGTGACCTGTCGCAGAAGATCGACGTGGATGCCCGGGGAGAGATCCTGGAGCTGAAGAACACCCTCAACACGATGGTGGACCAGCTGTCCTCGTTCGCCGACCAGGTGACGCGGGTGGCCCGAGAGGTCGGTACGGAGGGCATCCTCGGCGGTCAGGCGGAGGTGCAGGGCGTCTCCGGCACCTGGAAGGACCTCACGCAGTCCGTCAACATGATGGCGAACAACCTGACCATGCAGGTCCGCAACATCGCCGACGTCACGACGGCGGTCGCCAAGGGCGACCTGTCGCGGAAGATCACCGTCGACGCGCGGGGCGAGATCCTCGAACTCGTCACCACCGTCAACACGATGGTGGACCAGCTGTCGAACTTCGCGGACGAGGTGACCCGGGTGGCCCGAGAGGTGGGCACCGAGGGCATCCTCGGCGGCCAGGCCCGGGTGCCCGGCATCACCGGTATCTGGAAGGACCTGAGCGACAACGTCAACCAGATGGCGTCCAACCTGACCAGCCAGGTGCGCAACATCTCGCAGGTCTCGGCGGCGGTCGCCAACGGTGACCTGACCAAGAAGGTCACCGTCGAGGCGCGCGGCGAGGTGGCCCTGCTCGCCGACACCGTCAACTCCATGGTGACGACGCTGTCCTCGTTCGCCGACGAGGTCACGCGTGTGGCCCGT
The DNA here is from genome assembly GCF_009916105.1 of Streptomyces sp. GC420. Lineage (GTDB taxonomy): Bacteria > Actinomycetota > Actinomycetes > Streptomycetales > Streptomycetaceae > Streptomyces. The sequence continues at coordinate 6,827 of NZ_JAAAXQ010000129.1, forward strand.
GAGGTGGGCACCGACGGGCGGCTGGGCGGCCAGGCCCGCGTCCCGGGCGTCTCCGGTACGTGGAAGGACCTCACCGAGTCGGTGAACTCGATGGCGTCCAACCTGACCGGCCAGGTGCGGCAGATCGCCATGGTCACCACCGCCATCGCGACCGGTGACCTGACGAAGAAGATCGACATTGACGCGCGCGGCGAGATCCTGGAGCTGAAGACGACCATCAACACGATGGTCGACCAGCTGTCATCGTTCGCCGAGGAGGTCACCCGCGTCGCCCGTGAGGTGGGCACCGAGGGGCAGCTGGGCGGCCAGGCGCGGGTCAGGGACGCCGACGGCACGTGGCGCGACCTGACCGAGTCCGTGAACGAGATGGCCGGGAACCTGACCCGTCAGGTGCGTGCCATCGCCCGTGTCGCCACCGCGGTGACGCGCGGCGATCTCACCCTGAAGATCAACGTGGACGCCTCGGGCGAGATCCAGGATCTGCAGGACAACATCAACACGATGATCGCCAACCTGCGGGACACCACCCTCGCCAACGAGGAGCAGGACTGGCTGAAGGGCAATCTGGCCCGTATCTCCGGTCTGATGCAGGGCCGGCGCGACCTGGAGGACGTCGCCAAGCTCATCATGAGCGAGCTGTCACCGGCGGTGTCGGCGCAGCACGGCGCGTTCTTCCTGGCCATGCCCACCGACGGCAGCCAGGACGTCGGCGCCAAGGACGGCACGTCGTACGAGCTGAGGATGCTGGGGGGCTACGGATACTCGAAGGGCACCATGCCCACGACGTTCCGTCCCGGTGAGACGCTCATCGGCACCGCCGCCAAGGAGAAGCGCACGATCCTGGTGGAGAACGTGCCGCCGGGCTACCTGAAGATCTCGTCCGGTCTGGGCGAGGCGCCGCCGGCCCATGTCATCGTGCTGCCGGTGCTGTTCGAGGGACGGGTCCTCGGCGTGATCGAACTGGCGTCGTTCCAGCCGTTCACCCAGATCCAGAAGGACTTCCTCAGCCAGATCGCGGAGATGATCGCGACGTCGGTCAACACGATCAGCGTCAACACCAAGACCGAGGTGCTGCTGAAGCAGTCCCAGGAACTCACCGAGCAGCTGCGCGAGCGCTCCGACGAGCTGGAGAACCGGCAGCGGGCGCTGGAGGCCTCCAACGCGGAACTGGAGGAGAAGGCCGAGCTGCTGGCCCGGCAGAACCGGGACATCGAGGTGAAGAACACCGAGATCGAGGAGGCGCGGCAGGTCCTGGAGGAGCGCGCGGAACAGCTCGCGGTCTCCATGCGTTACAAGTCCGAGTTCCTGGCGAACATGTCGCACGAGCTGCGTACGCCGCTCAACTCGCTGCTGATCCTCGCCAAGCTGCTCGCCGACAACGCCGAGGGCAATCTCTCGCCGAAGCAGGTGGAGTTCGCCGAGACCATCCACGGGGCAGGCTCGGACCTGCTCCAGCTCATCAACGACATCCTCGACCTGTCGAAGGTCGAGGCGGGCAAGATGGACGTGAGCCCGACCAGGATCGCGCTGGTGCAGCTGGTGGACTACGTCGAGGCGACGTTCCGGCCGCTCACCGCGGAGAAGGGGCTCGACTTCTCGGTGCGGGTCTCACCGGAGCTGCCGGCGACGCTGCACACCGACGAGCAGCGGCTGCTGCAGGTGCTGCGCAACCTGCTGTCCAACGCGGTGAAGTTCACCGACAGCGGGGCGGTGGAGCTCGTCATCAGGCCGGCCAGGTCGGACGTTCCCTCCGCGATCCGCGAGCAGTTGCTGGAGGCGGGGTCGCTGCGGGAGGCGGACGCCGATCTGATCGCCTTCTCGGTGACCGACACCGGTATCGGCATCGCGGCGAGCAAGATGCGGGTCATCTTCGAGGCGTTCAAACAGGCCGACGGCACGACCAGCAGGAAGTACGGCGGTACGGGCCTGGGGCTGTCCATCTCCAGGGAGATCGCGCGGTTGCTGGGCGGCGAGATCCACGCGGCGAGCGAGCCGGGCCGCGGTTCGACGTTCACGCTGTATCTGCCGCTTCACCCGAGTGAGTTGCCCCCCCAGGGCTACCCGCAGCTCGCGCCGGGAGCGGCTCCCGAGTTCGCGAACCCCGCGCAGGGCGTCGAGGGAGACGGCCTCCCCGCCGCGGAGGCGCCGGCCGAGCAGGTGGCGCTGCACGCGGTGCACTCCGCAGACGGGCAGGCCGCGGGACTGGCGCGGCGGCGGCGCAGGGCGGCGAGCGAGAACCGGTCGGTGCTGACTTCGGCGCGGCGGGGCCTCGGCGCGGCGGCCCAGGAGCCGTGGGCCTCGCCGGGCATTGGCGAGGGGGCGTCGGGCCAGCCGGGGCGGGTCGAGTTCAACGGTGAGAAGGTACTCATCGTCGACGACGACATCCGCAATGTGTTCGCCCTGACCAGTGTGCTGGAGCAGCACGGGCTGTCGGTGCTGTACGCGGAGAACGGCCGCGAGGGAATCGAGGTGCTGGAGCAGCACGACGATGTGACCGTCGTTCTGATGGACATCATGATGCCCGAAATGGATGGTTACGCCACGACGACGGCGATCCGCAGGATGCCGCAGTTCGCCGGGCTGCCGATCATCGCGCTGACCGCCAAGGCGATGAAGGGTGACCGGGAGAAGGCCATCGACTCCGGAGCCTCCGACTACGTGACCAAACCGGTCGACCCCGATCATCTGCTGGCCGTCATGGACCGGTGGATGCGTGAGAAGTCATGAGCCGGAAATCAGGGGGTGACCGGCCGGTGGGTGAATATGTCGGGGTCCGTTGACTGACCTTGCCCGGCGGTGTGTGGAAACGTGGTGACCGGGGAACCTTCTGGTCCCCGGCTGCGTTTCTGCTGCATGCACAGTGACATCACGGTGACAGGGTGTGGTGACAGGCGGGGTGCGGCTACGATGACCGGCACAAGGACGGGCGGCGTTAGGGAGTCGTCCCCTGGGGCGGCCCCCGGTTCGTCCCCCGGCTCGCTGAGCCGGGGAGACCCGAAGCCGGGGCGAGGAGGACGAGGCATGGTGCAGAAGGCCAAGATCCTCCTGGTCGATGACCGGCCGGAGAATCTGCTGGCGCTGGAGGCCATCCTCTCTGCGCTCGATCAGACACTGGTGCGGGCATCGTCAGGGGAGGAAGCGCTCAAAGCACTGCTGACCGATGATTTCGCGGTGATTCTGCTCGACGTCCAGATGCCGGGCATGGACGGCTTCGAGACGGCGGCGCACATCAAGCGCAGGGAGCGGACGCGGGACATCCCGATCATCTTCCTCACCGCCATCAACCACGGCCCGCACCACACCTTCCGCGGCTATGCCGCGGGCGCCGTGGACTACATCTCGAAGCCCTTCGACCCCTGGGTGCTGCGCGCGAAAGTCTCGGTCTTCGTCGAGCTCTACATGAAGAACTGCCAGTTGCGGGAGCAAGCAGCCCTGCTGCGTCTGCAGTTGGAGGGCGGCGACCGACCAGGCGTCGGGAAGGAGTCGGCGGGCCTGCTCGCCGAGCTCTCCGCGCGGCTCGCGGCCGTCGAGGAGCAGGCCGAGGCACTCTCCAAGCAGCTCGACGACGATTCGGCGGACGCTGCCGCGGTCGCCACCGCCGCCCATCTGGAACGCAAACTCACCGGGCTGAGGAGGGCGTTGGACGCGCTGGAGCCGGGCACCGGAGGCCCGGCGTCCCCGATGTCCTCGCCGAACTGACCGGGCCCCGGCAGTGACCGGTGCCGCACGGGGAATCCCGGCGTCGGAACCGGGCGGAAGAACCGGGCACCCGTAGGGCCGGGTGAGTGCCCGCCAGGCACCCGTTGAAGGTGCGTCACCTTTCCGGTCGCGTATCCGCGACACGAACGGGTGAAGCAGTGGGCACGCGTGTTCACTGGCGTCGTCACCGGTAACCTCACCCTCATGGCCTCACGTACGTCCGGCAAGGGTTCGACAGGAGCAGCGGGCTCCGCCAAGCCGCGCGCAGGCCGTACCGCAGGTGCCGCGAAGAAGGCCGCGGCGCCCGTCAAGAAGGCTCCGGCGAAGAAGGCGGCGGCGAAGCGGGCACCCGCCAGGAAGGCCGCTGCCAGGAAGCCCGCGGCCAAGGCGGCACCCAAGCCCGCTCCCAGCCCGACCAACGGCGTCTACCGCCTCGTCCGTGCCCTCTGGCTCGGCCTCGCACACGCCGTCGGCGCCCTGTTCCGCGGCATAGGGCGCGGTGCCAAAGGTCTGGACCCTGCGCACCGCAAGGACGGGCTGGCCCTGCTGCTGCTCGGCCTCGCACTGATCGTCGCCGCAGGCACCTGGTCGAACCTGCGCGGCCCCGTGGGAGACCTCGTCGGGATCCTCGTCACCGGCACATTCGGGCGCCTCGACCTGCTCGTCCCGATCCTGCTGGGTGTCGTCGCGGTGCGGCTGATCCGGCATCCCGAGCAGAAGGACGCCAACGGCCGGATCGTCATCGGGCTCTCGGCCCTCGTCATCGGTGTGCTCGGGCTGGTCCATGTCGCCTGCGGTACCCCGGGCCGCGGCGAGGGCCACGAAGCCATCCAGGACGCGGGCGGCCTCATCGGCTGGGCCGTCTCCCGCCCGCTGGTGTTCGCCATGGGCTCGGTGCTCGCCTGGCCTCTTCTGCTGCTGCTCACCGTCTTCGGACTGCTCGTCGTGACCGCCACCCCCGTCAACGCGATCCCGCGCCGGCTGCGGGCTCTCGGGGCCCGGCTCGGGGTCCTCGAGACCGCGCCGGCCGCGGAAGAGAGGGAGACGGAGGACGACGCGCGCTACGACGAGCAGTGGCGCGATGCGCTGCCCGCCCGCGCCAGGCGTCCCCGCCGCTCCGACGCGCCGGCGGACGACGGCCCGGACCAGGCCGAGGAGGAGGCGCTGAGCAGGCGCCGCCGCACGCGCAGGGCGTCCGCCCAGCCCGGGGCCGAGCGCTCCCGGGAGGCGGTGGACATCGCCGCGGCGGCCGCCGCCGCCCTGGACGGGGCCGTCATGCACGGCATGCCCCCCTCCCCGCTCCTCGCCGAGATCACCCACGGCGTCTCCGCGGCAGACCGTGCGGAGGCCGTTGCCGCGTCCCCGCCGGTGCCGGTGCCGGTGCCGGTGCCGCCCGCCCGGGACGAGACGGGTCCCTCGTCCTCCGTACCCGACCTGACCAAGGCGCCGCCCGAGACGGAGGGCCGGCCGCTGCCGCCACGCGCCGAGCAGCTCCAGCTGTCCGGCGACATCACCTACGCGCTGCCCTCCCTCGACCTGCTGGAGCGCGGCGGCCCCGGCAAGACCCGCAGCGCCGCCAACGACGCGGTCGTCGCCTCGCTGATGAACGTCTTCACGGAGTTCAAGGTCGACGCGGCGGTCACCGGGTTCACCCGGGGGCCGACGGTCACCCGCTACGAGGTCGAGCTCGGACCGGCCGTGAAGGTCGAGCGGATCACGGCGCTGACCAAGAACATCGCATACGCCGTGGCCAGTCCCGACGTGCGGATCATCAGCCCGATCCCCGGGAAGTCCGCGGTCGGCATCGAGATCCCGAACACGGACCGGGAGATGGTCAACCTGGGCGACGTGCTCCGGCTGGCGGCCGCCGCCGAGGACGATCACCCGATGCTCGTGGGGCTCGGCAAGAACGTCGAGGGCGGCTACGAGATGGCCAACCTCGCCAAGATGCCGCACGTCCTCGTCGCGGGCGCCACCGGCTCGGGAAAGTCGTCCTGCATCAACTGCCTGATCACCTCGATCATGATGCGGGCGTCCCCGGAGGACGTACGGATGGTGCTGGTCGACCCCAAGCGGGTGGAGCTCACCGCGTACGAGGGCATCCCGCACCTGATCACCCCGATCATCACCAACCCCAAGCGGGCCGCCGAGGCGCTGCAGTGGGTCGTGCGGGAGATGGACCTGCGCTACGACGACCTGGCGGCCTACGGCTTCCGCCATATCGACGACTTCAACCACGCCGTGCGGACGGGCAGGCTCAAGGCGCCGGAGGGCAGCGAGCGGGAGCTCTCGCCCTACCCGTACCTGCTGGTGATCGTCGACGAGCTCGCGGACCTGATGATGGTCGCGCCGCGTGACGTGGAGGACGCCATCGTCCGCATCACGCAGCTCGCGCGCGCCGCCGGCATCCATCTGGTGCTCGCCACCCAGCGTCCGTCCGTCGACGTCGTCACCGGACTGATCAAGGCGAACGTTCCCTCGAGGCTGGCCTTCGCCACCTCGTCGCTCGCCGACAGCCGGGTCATTCTCGACCAGCCGGGCGCCGAGAAGCTGATCGGCAAGGGCGACGGACTGTTCCTGCCGATGGGGGCCAACAAGCCGGTCCGCCTTCAGGGCGCTTTCGTGACCGAGGAAGAGGTGGCGGCGGTCGTCCGCCACTGCAAGGATCAGATGGCGCCGGTGTTCCGGGACGACGTCGCGGTCGGCGCGAAGCAGAAGAAGGAGATCGACGAGGACATCGGCGACGACCTGGACCTGCTGTGCCAGGCCGCGGAGCTGGTGGTCTCCACGCAGTTCGGTTCGACCTCGATGCTCCAGCGCAAGCTGCGGGTGGGCTTCGCCAAGGCGGGCCGGCTCATGGACCTGATGGAGTCGCGGAACATCGTGGGCCCGAGCGAAGGTTCGAAGGCCCGCGACGTGCTGATCAAACCGGACGAACTGGACGGAGTGCTCGCCGTGATCCGTGGCGAGTCCGATTCGTGACTCACTCGTAAGGATCAAAGGCAGATCAGCGGGCAACCGTTTCCTCTGGCGATACGTCAAGTTGAAGAAGCCGTTGGGCGGGTAGCCGACCATGGACCGCCATGCGGTCCGTGGTCCACTGCCCGGCAGCGGTCCAGAACGACGTCCCACGGGCAATCCCGATGGCGGACAAACTCCCGCCTCCCGCTTGCCCCACCCTTTCGTACCACCCCTAGACTGAACATCCAGCAGGTGGCTACACGCTCGAAAGGCGCCCCCGTGTCCATCGGCAACTCCCCCGAAGACGACCGCCCTTCGGCCGAAGACCTCGCTCCGGCCGATGACCTCTTCCAGGACCGTCCCTCGGTCGGTCGAGCCCTCCAGCAGGCCCGTATCGCGGCCGGACTGACCATCGACGAGGTCAGTGCCACCACACGCGTGCGCGTGCCCATCGTCCAGGCGATCGAGCAGGACGACTTCTCGCGCTGCGGCGGCGATGTGTACGCCCGCGGACACATCAGGATGCTCGCCCAGGCCGTGGGACTGGATCCGGCGGACCTGGTCGCGCAGTTCGATGCCGAGCACGGCGGGCGGCCCGCGCCGACCCCCGCCGCGCCCCTGTTCGAGGCGGAACGGATCAGGCCCGAACGAGGCCGGCCCAACTGGACCGCCGCGATGGTCGCCGCGATCGTCGCCGTCGTGGGCTTCGTCGGCTTCACCGCCTTCGGCGGCGACGACCCGGCCAAGAAGACGACGGAGGCCGAGGCGTCCGTCTCCCCGAAGCCCTCAACCAGCGCCCCCGCCGACCCCGACGAGGCCGGAGACCGGGACCCGGAGCCCTCCGACAGCGCCATCGCGGCCGCCCCGCTCGACAAGGTCACGGTGAAGCTGACGGCGGCCGACGGTAAGAGCTGGATCTCCGCCAAGGACCACAACGGCCGGCTGCTGTTCGACGGTCTGCTCGAGCAGGGCGCCTCGAAGACCTTCACCGACAAGCAGCAGATCGACCTGGTGCTGGGCAACGCGGGCGCGATCCAGCTCTTCGTGAACGGCAAGGAGATCGAGGACGAGTTCCAGCCCGGGCAGGTCGAGCGGCTCTCCTACACCACGGGCGACCCCGAGGCCGGCTGACCGCCGTCCCGGCCCGGGGTGCCCGGGCCGGGACCCGGCCGCCGGCCCGGCGGGGCGCCACCGGACGGCAACGGGGCGGACGGCCCGCAGGCCGCCCCGCGGTGCAACGGACGATGACGGCCGTACACCCTGAGGGCGAAGGGGCGGGCCTGGACAAAGTAGGCTTGAGCCATGCCCCAACGCCGTACCGTCGCCCTTGTCACGCTTGGCTGCGCCCGTAATGAGGTGGACTCGGAGGAACTGGCGGGACGCCTTGCGGCGGACGGCTGGCAACTCGTCGAGAACGCCGCGGAAGCCGACGTCGCCGTCGTCAACACCTGCGGCTTCGTCGAGGCCGCCAAGAAGGACTCCGTGGACGCCCTCCTCGAGGCCAATGACCTCAAGGAGCACGGCCGCACCCAGGCGGTGGTCGCGGTCGGCTGCATGGCGGAGCGGTACGGCAAGGAACTTGCCGAGGCCCTCCCCGAGGCCGACGGCGTACTCGGCTTCGACGACTACAACGACATCTCCGACCGCCTCCAGACCATCCTGAGCGGCGGCATCCACGCCTCCCACACCCCCCGCGACCGGCGCAGACTGCTGCCGATCAGCCCCGCCGACCGGCAGACCGCCAGTGCCGGCGTCGCCCTGCCCGGGCACGGCCCCGCCGACCTCCCCGAGGGTGTCGCCCCGTCCTCCGGACCGCGTGCCCCGCTGCGGCAGCGGCTGGGCTCCTCGCCGGTGGCCTCCGTGAAACTCGCCTCGGGCTGCGACCGGCGGTGCTCCTTCTGCGCCATCCCGTCCTTCCGCGGCTCCTTCATCTCGCGCCGCCCGAGCGATGTCCTCGGTGAGACGCGCTGGCTGGCCGAGCAGGGCGTCAAGGAGATCATGCTGGTCTCCGAGAACAACACCTCGTACGGCAAGGACCTCGGCGACATCAGGCTGCTGGACACCCTGCTGCCGGAACTGGCGGCCGTCGACGGCATCGAGCGGATCCGGGTCAGCTATCTGCAGCCCGCCGAGATGCGCCCCGACCTGATCGACGTCCTGACGGGCACCGACAAGGTCGCGCCCTACTTCGACTTGTCCTTCCAGCACTCCGCGCCGGACGTCCTGCGCGCCATGCGGCGTTTCGGTGACACCGACCGCTTCCTCGGACTCCTGGAGACCATTCGCGGCAAGGCACCCCAGGCCGGTGTGCGGTCCAACTTCATCGTGGGCTTCCCCGGCGAGACGGAGGCCGACCTCGCCGAGCTGGAGCGGTTCCTGACCGCCGCGCGCCTCGACGCGATCGGTGTCTTCGGATACTCCGACGAGGAGGGAACGGAGGCGGCGACGTACCCCGGCAAGGTCGACGAGGACGTGGTCGCGGACCGGCTCGCGCACATCTCGCGCCTGGCGGAGGAGCTGACCACCCAGCGCGCGGAGGAACGGCTCGGCGAGACCGTGCACGTTCTCGTGGAGTCCCTGGACGACGAGGAGGGGGCCGTGGGCCGCGCGGCGCATCAGGCACCCGAGACGGACGGTCAAGTGCTGCTCGGCAGCGGCGAGGGACTGCGGATCGGCCGTATCGTCGAGGCGAAGGTGGTCGGTACGGAGGGCGTGGACCTCGTCGCGGAGCCGCTGCCGTCGGAGACGAACGGACACACCGAGGAGGCGAGCAGATGACGGGAGTCCCGGCCTCCGCCGCGGGCGGCACCGGCGCGGCGCCGGCGCCCGGCGGCAAGCTGGGCACCCCGGCGCGCCCCGCTCCGGCCCTGTGGAACATCGCCAACATCCTCACGATGGTGCGCCTGCTCCTCGTGCCCGGCTTCGTGGTGCTGATGCTGCAGGGCGGCGGTTACGACCCGGCCTGGAGGTCACTGGCCTGGGCCGCCTTCGCGATCGCCATGATCACCGACCTGTTCGACGGTCACCTCGCGCGGATGTACAACCTGGTCACCAACTTCGGGAAGATCGCCGACCCGATAGCGGACAAAGCGATCATGGGCGCCGCGCTGGTCTGTCTGTCGGCCCTCGGGGATCTGCCCTGGTGGGTGACGGGCGTGATCCTCTTCCGGGAACTCGGCATCACGCTGATGCGCTTCTGGGTCATCAGACACGCGGTCATCCCCGCCAGCCGCGGCGGCAAGATGAAGACGCTGGCGCAGGGCATCGCGGTCGGCATGTACGTGCTGGCACTGACCGGGCCGCTGGCCACCCTGCGCTTCTGGGTCATGGCCGTCGCGGTGGTGCTCACCGTGGTGACCGGCCTCGACTACGTGCGGCAGGCCGTGGTCCTGCGCCGGAACGGGCTCGCGGCCGAACGCGCGGCGGCCAGGGAGGCATCCGCCCAGGAGACGGCCGTCCGGGAGGCGGGACGGGCGCTCGCGGCGGAGCCTGTCGCGTCCGAGAGCGTCGCGAGCGAGCCCGGCGCGTCCGGGAGCCTCGCGGCGGACTCCGCCGCGTCGGAGCCCGTTGCCCACGCGCCGGTCGCCGGTGAGCCGGCCGTTCCCGAGCCTGCCGTACGGGCGCAGGCCTCGGCGGAACCGGCAGCCGGCGCGGAGCCGGCCGCCCAGGAATCGGCACGCCGGGAGCGCGGCTGATGGACCCGGGGACCGTGGAGCGGGACCCGGGGACGCCGGGTCCCGGCGTGCGGGACCTGGCCGCCCGTGTGCTCGGGCTGCTCACGGAGCGCGGGCAGACGCTCGCCGTGGCCGAGTCCCTCACCGGCGGTCTGGTGGCCGCGGAGCTCACCTCCGTGCCCGGTGCCTCGAAGGCATTCCGGGGCTCCGTGACGGCGTACGCCACGCCCCTCAAGGAGCGGCTGCTCGGGGTGGACGGCGGCCTGCTGGCGGCGCGCGGAGCGGTGGACGCCGAGGTCGCGCGCCAGATGGCGGCAGGGGTGCGCACGGCGCTCGGAGCGGACTGGGGTCTTGCGACGACGGGGGTCGCCGGGCCCGATCCGCAGGACGGACAGCCGGTCGGAACGGTCTTCGTGGCGGCCGCGGGGCCGTCGGGAAGCGGAAACGTCGTCCCACTGCGGTTGAATGGCGACCGGGCGGAAATCCGTATGGAGAGTGTGCGGAGGGTGCTCGCGCTGCTCTCCGGGGTATTGACCAAGGAACCGACCGGAGAACTGATCGCGAATGCGCGGGCACAGGATACGGAACAGAACGGGGGGATTTGATGTTTGCAGCCCTGAGTGAACACGACATCGCTCCCCGCACGGCCGCAGCCCGAGGCGGTACGGTGGTGCGAGAAGGATGCGGCTACGCGGTCCGAGGAGGGAGCCACCGATGATTCTGCTCCGTCGCCTGCTTGGTGACGTGCTGCGTCGGCAGCGCCAGCGCCAGGGCCGTACTCTGCGCGAAGTCTCCTCGTCCGCCCGAGTCTCGCTCGGCTATCTCTCAGAGGTGGAGCGGGGGCAGAAGGAGGCCTCCTCCGAGCTGCTCTCAGCGATTTGCGACGCGCTTGACGTACGGATGTCCGAGCTGATGCGGGAAGTGAGCGACGAACTCGCGCTCGCCGAGCTGGCACAGTCGGCCGCTGCGAGCGAGCCGGTCCCCGCACCGGTGCGTCCAATGCTCAACACGGTCTCCGTCACCTCGGTGACCGGCGTACCGGCCGAGCGCGTCACCATCAAGGCGCCCGCGGAGGCAGTGGACGTCGTCGCCGCCTGACCCTGCCTGCCATCCGGCGGGAGAGCGGCGTCGCTCATGTGTCTGTCGAGGCCCCGGCCGCAGTGCGGTCGGGGCCTCGACGTTTCCCCACGGGTGACCGGTCTGTGACTTTCTGTGCCATCGTAGAGAGAAGTGTCACGATGAGCCGCTGATCATGCCGAATGAGAGGAATGTCATGGCTGTGAAGAGCCCTCTCGGAGACAAGGACCGGGCGACCGTCGGCGAGGCCCTGCAGGGTGCGCTCGTGGACCTCGTGGACCTCTCGCTCGTGGCCAAGCAGGTGCACTGGAACGTCATAGGCCCGCGCTTCCGCTCCATCCACCTCCAGCTCGACGAAGTCGTCGCCAGCGCCCGTACGCACACCGACACGGTGGCCGAGCGGGCCTCCGCGATCGGGGTCTCGCCGGACGGGCGGTCCGCCACGGTGGCGGGCGGCAGCGCCATCGGCTCGGTCCAGGAAGGCTGGATCAAGGACGCCGAGGCGGTACGGCTCATGGTGGACGCCCTGGGCGCGGTGATCGGGCGGATGAGGGAGCGGATCGCCGCCACCGACGAGCCCGACCCCGTCACCCAGGACTTGCTGATCGGGCTGACCGCCGACCTCGAGAAGCATGCCTGGATGTTCCAGGCCGAGTCCGAGAGCGTCTGAGCGCAGGACGCGGGGTGGGTTCCGGCCCCGCGCGGGGCGCGGACTCCGGCGCCGCGCGCCGGGGATGCCGTCGGTGCGCTCTCCCGCCCGGTGGCCCCGGACGGCTAGCGTCGGCCGGAGGAGGCAGCCGTGGCCGTGCGTGAGGTCCTGGGCTTCGGCGGGCGTCTGCGTGGCGGCCGCGGGCGGGCCCTGAG
>NZ_JAAAXQ010000012.1 GCF_009916105.1 Streptomyces sp. GC420
GGGCTGGGGGTCAGTCGGTGCCGAGGCCGGCGTCGTCGACGGGGTCCTGGCCCTGGGTCTTGAGGACCTTGTTGAGGAGGGTGAGGTCGTAGATGCCGTTGAGGTCGGGTTCTTCGAGCAGGCCGGCCTTGACGGCGTGTCGGGCCTGGGCGTCGAGGGTGGGGGCCAGCGGGTCGTCGAGGAAGGTGACGGACTGCCAGGCGGGGTTCAGGACTTCGGTGGGGAGGGCCTTGCCGGTGAGTGACTTCAGTGCCTCGTTGGCGGAGGTCTTCGCCTTGCCGGGGTGGGCGTTGATCCAGGCGTTGGTCTTCACCGAGCCGCGCAGTACGGCTTCGACGACGTCGGGGTGGTCTGTGAGGAAGGTCTGGGACACGATGATGTTCGTGATCACGAACTTCTTGTCCGGCCACAGGTCCCGTTCGTCGAGGAGTACCTTCGCGCCGTCGGCGACGAGTTTCGAGGCGGTCGGCTCCGGTACCCAGGCGCCGTCGATGGAGCCGGACCTGTAGGCGTCCGGGGTGATCTTGTTGTCGGTGCGGACCACGGAGACGTCGCCCTTGCCGCTCTGGGCGTCGACCTTCCAGCCCTGCTCTGCGATCCAGTTGAGGAACGCGACGTCCTGGGTGTTGCCGAGCTGGGGGGTGGCGATCCGCCTGCCCCTGACGTCGTCCACGGACTTGATCTTCTCCGGGTCGACGACGAGCTTCACGCCGCCCGAGGCGGAACCGCCGACGATCCGCAGGTTCTCCCCGCCCGCCTTCGTATAGCCGTTGATCGCGGGCGAAGGACCGATGAAACCGATGTCGACGGAACCCGAGTTCAACGCCTCGATCTCGGACGGACCCGCGTTGAACGTCGACGCCCTGGCGACCGTCCCTCCCAGCTCCTTCTGGAACAGGCCCTTCTGCACCCCGATCAGCGCCGTCGCGTGGGCGAGGTTCGGGAAGTAGCCGATCCGTACCTCGTCGGCGGAGAGTTTCTCGCCCTTCACGGCGACCGCGGCGGTGTCGTCCTTCGCCTGCGAACCGTAGCCGCAGGCGCCGAGCAGCCCGATCAGCAGGGGCACGGCGGCGACGGTGGCGAGGCCGCGGCGACCGCTGCCGAGGGCACTTCCCCCGGACTTCGCCCGGGAGAGCCCCCGGCGGGCACGGCCACCCCCCTTCGCGAAGGCCGAAGAAACGTCTCTCCTCATGTCAGAAGTCCCAGCCGTCCTCGGCGGCCGACGCTTCGCCGGCGGGCCGCGCGAACGCCTCGCCCGCCATGCCCGCGGTCAGCGTCGTGCCGTCCGCCGGGTCGACCAGCAGGAAGGAGCCGGTCCGCCGGGACACCGCGTACGGGTCCAGCGGCAGCGGCTCGGAGGTGCGCAGCACGACCGTGCCGATGTCGTTGACGCCCAGTTCCTCAGGGGCGTCCAGATGGGCCAGGTCGTGTGTCAGGTCGATCTTGTACGGGAGGGCCTTCACGATCGCCTTGACGGTGCGGGTGGCGTGCTTGAGCAGCACCCGGTCACCCGCCTTCAGCGCCCGCTCGTGCAGATGGCACACGGTCGCCTCGACGTCCTGCGTGGTGGCGGGGGCCGCGGCGGTCGGCGCGATCAGGTCACCGCGGGAGATGTCCAGATCGTCGGCGAGCAGAACCGTCACCGACTGCGGCGCACGCGCCTCGTCGACCGCGTCGCCGAGCGCGTCGATGCCCGAGATCGTGGACGTCAGCCCGGAAGGGAGGACGGTCACCGGGTCGCCGACCCGCAGCACACCGGAGGCGATCTGCCCGGCGTAGCCGCGGTAGTCGGGGTGTTCGGCGCTCTGCGGCCGGATGACGTACTGCACCGGGAAGCGGGGCGGCGCCCCTGCCTCGTCCATGCCCACCGGCACGCTCTCCAGGTGCTCCAGCACGGTCGGTCCGCCGTACCAGTCCATGTGGGCGGAGGGTTCGACGACGTTGTCGCCGTTGAGTGCGGAGATGGGGATGGCGGTGATGTCGGGGATGCCGAGGGAGGCGGCGTAGGAGGTGAACTCCTCGGCGATGCCGGCGAAGACGCTCTCCCGGTGTCCGGCGAGGTCCATTTTGTTGACGGCGAGGACGACGTGGGGGACGCGCAGGAGGGCGGCGACGGCTGCGTGGCGGCGGGTCTGTTCGACGACGCCGTTGCGGGCGTCGACGAGGATGACGGTGAGGTCGGCGGTGGAGGCGCCGGTGACCATGTTGCGGGTGTACTGCACGTGGCCGGGGGTGTCGGCGAGGATGAAGCGGCGTCGGGGGGTGGCGAAGTAGCGGTAGGCGACGTCGATGGTGATGCCCTGTTCGCGTTCGGCGCGCAGGCCGTCGGTGAGGAGGGCGAGGTCGGGGGTGTCCTGGCCGCGGCGGGCGGAGGCGGCCTCGACGGCTTCGAGCTGGTCGGCCAGTACGGACTTGGAGTCGTGCAGCAGCCGCCCGACCAGGGTGGACTTGCCGTCGTCGACCGAACCGGCGGTGGCGAAACGCAGCAGCGAGGTCGCGGAGGCGTCGACCGCCTCCGCGGTGGTCGTACCGGTGGTGGTGCTCATGGTTAGAAGTACCCCTCGCGTTTGCGGTCTTCCATCGCGGCTTCGGAGAGTTTGTCGTCGGCGCGGGTGGCGCCGCGTTCGGTGAGGCGGGAGGCGGTGATCTCGGCGATGACCTTTTCGATGGTGTCGGCGTCGGAGTCGACGGCGCCGGTGCAGGACATGTCGCCGACGGTGCGGTAGCGGACCTGCCGGTTCTCGGTGGTTTCGCCGTCCTTGGGTCCGCCCCAGTCGCCGGGGGTGAGCCACATGCCGTGGCGGTGGAAGACCTGGCGGTGGTGGGCGTAGTAGATGGCGGGGAGTTCGATCTTTTCGCGGGCGATGTACTGCCACACGTCGAGTTCGGTCCAGTTGGACAGGGGGAAGACGCGGACGTGTTCGCCGGGTGCGTGGCGGCCGTTGTAGAGGTTCCACAGTTCGGGGCGCTGGCGGCGGGGGTCCCATTGGGAGAACTCGTCGCGCAGGGAGAAGACGCGTTCCTTGGCGCGGGCTTTCTCCTCGTCGCGGCGTCCGCCGCCGAAGACGGCGTCGAACTTCTCGGTCTGGATCTTGTCGGTGAGGGGGAGGGTCTGGAGGGGGTTGCGGGTGCCGTCGGGGCGTTCGCGCAGGACGCCGCGGTCGATGTAGTCCTGCACGCTCGCGATGTGCAGGCGCAGTCCGTGTCGGGCGACGGTGCGGTCGCGGTAGTGCAGGACTTCGGGGAAGTTGTGTCCGGTGTCGACGTGGAGGAGGGCGAAGGGTACGGGGGCGGGGGCGAAGGCCTTGCACGCGAGGTGGAGCATGACGATGGAGTCCTTGCCGCCGGAGAAGAGGATCACCGGGTTCTCGAACTCGCCCGCGACCTCGCGGAAGATGTGCACCGACTCCGACTCCAGGACGTCGAGGTGCGACAGAGCTGGCACGCTCACACCAGCCCCCGCTCCGCCAGCAGCGCATGCACCGCGTCCGCCGACTGCTCGGGCGTCTGGTCCTCGGTCCGCAGCACCAGCTCCGGTGCGTCCGGCGCCTCGTACGGGTCGTCGACACCCGTCAGCCCGGTCAGCCGGCCCGCGGCCTGCCGTGCGTACAGCCCCTTCACATCGCGCCGCGAGCAGACCTCGACCGGTGTGGCCACATGTATCTCGGCGTACGGTGTGCCGCTGGCCTCGTGGCGCTTGCGCACCGCCTCGCGGCTGTCCGCGTACGGGGCGATCACCGGCACCAGCGCGATCACGCCGTTGCGCGCCAGCACCTCGGCGACCAGGCCGATCCGCTGCACATTGGTGTTGCGGTCCTCGCGGCTGAAGCCCAGCCCGGCGGACAGGAACCGCCGGATCTCGTCGCCGTCCAGCACCTCCACCCGCCGGCCCGCGGCACGCAGCCGCTCCGCGAGGTGCCCGGCGATGGTGGTCTTGCCGGCGCTCGGCAGTCCGGTGAGCCAGACGGTCGCCCCGTTCTTCGCCGTCGAGGTCATGGCCGCGGTCCTTTCGGCGGCGCTCGCGCGCCGGTTCTCGTGCAGTGTGGTCAGTTCGTGGAAGAGGAATTCCCAGTACCTGTGGACGGCGGCGGGACCGTAGGCGGTCGAGGCCACCAGCGCCCTGGCGCCCATCGAGGCGCGCAGCTCCCGGTCGTCCATCAGCCGGGACATCGCCTTGGCGAGTCCCGCGATGTCGCGGGGCGGGACCAGCAGTCCCTCCACGCCGTCCGTGATGACGTCGGCGGGCCCCGTCGGGCAGTCGAAGCCGACGACCGGGAGGGCGTGACTCATCGCCTCGATCATCACCATGGGCAGGCCCTCGAAGCGCGAACTCAGCACGTAGAAGGAGGCCTTGGCGAGTTCGTCGTCGAGGCGGTCGCTGTGGCCCATGAGGAACACATGGTTGTAGAGGTGGTGTTCCTCGATCAGCGCCCGCAGCTCCGCCTTGCGCTCTCCGCTGCCGTAGATGCGCAGCTGCCAGTCCGGGTGGTCGTCGACGAGCCGCGCCCAGGCCGGGATCAGCATGTCGAAGCCCTTCTGGGCGAACAGCCGGCCCGCCGCCACCGCGATCTTCGACGAGTGGTCGGAGGGCTTCTGGTCGAGGGAGTGGACCGCGTTGGGGATGCGGACGATCCGGGCGCCGGGCAGCTGCCCGGCGTAGTCCTCGCGGTCCCGGCTCGTCAGTACGGCGATGGCGTCGAACTCCGGGTAGGTGTCCCGGATCGCGCTCTGCACATCGGGGCGGTGGGTGCCGAAGTTCATGTGCTCCTGCGCCACCCGGACCACGCCGCCGGTGGCGTGCCGCGCGGCCAGGATGTTCAGGGCCGGGCGGGTGGTGATCAGGATGCCGTCGGACAGTCCGCGCAGGTACGCGATCACCGACCGTTCGACGTGCCGGTTGAACTGGCGGTGTGCGAACTCGCCGGCCGGTATGCCGCGGGCGGGCCGCCGGGTGTCGCGGGCACGGCGCCGGGCCAGCAGGCGGGCGACGAGGCCGTCCTTCCGGCGGCCCGGCGGCGAGGCCCCGGGGCGTTCGTCGACGAGGGTGGTGAGCGCGACCCGCGGGTCGAGCGGGAACTGCACCTCGTCGCGG
This sequence comes from Streptomyces sp. GC420, assembly GCF_009916105.1. Lineage (GTDB taxonomy): Bacteria > Actinomycetota > Actinomycetes > Streptomycetales > Streptomycetaceae > Streptomyces. The sequence continues at coordinate 5,093 of NZ_JAAAXQ010000012.1, forward strand.
CGGCGGACGGCGCTGACGATCTCGATGTCGTGTCCGGCGTCGACCAGGGCGTTCGCCTGGTTCATCACCGTGCGGATGGTGCCGCCGCGGCCGTAGGCGTGCAGCAGTACGTAGCGGATCCTCATACGGCCCTCCCGGCCGCGGCGCCTGCGCCTGCGCCGGCCGGGGCCGAGCCCGCGGCCGGGACCGTGCACTCCAGCGACAGGTTGTCCTGGACGGTGTAGTACGGCCGTACGGTGAGCGGGCCGCCGGCGCCGTCCGCGTCGTCTGCGGGCTGCGCCGGGAAGACCATGATGTGCTTCTTGCCCCGGATGTCGTCGAGACGGCGTCCGGCCCGCAGCCGGATCTCGGCGCCGTCCCGTCGCGTCGTCAGATGGATGTCCCACTGCTCGCCGTTCCGGCAGCCGAACGGCGCGAGGTCCCGGACCGGGAAGGCGCACTCGAAACGCTCGCCGTCCAGCCCCGCCGGATAGCGCAGTTCGTGCTCCGGCCGGCTTCTGCGCACCAGCAGCAGCCGCCACGCGGAGCCGGCGGCGCTCAGGCCGTGGAGGTGCCCGGTCAGCCCGACGCGGCCGTGGCGCGGCCAGACCTGGTCGATCTCGGCATGCGGCTTCACGAGGCGTACCCCCAGGCCGTGCACATCGGGCGGAGGATCTCCGGTATCTCGTGCTCGGCGGGCAGTTCCCTGCCGGGCTGCACCCGCCCCGTGCGGATCTTCTCCTTCCAGTCGCCGAGACCGCGCTGCAACTCGGAGCCGTCGCGCCTGCCGTAGTCGAGCATGGACGGCTCGAAGCCGACGCCGAGGAATCCGCACAGCTCGCGCAACCGCCCCTCGGGATCGGCAGTCAGGTCCTCGTAGCGGATCTCATGACCGCCGGGCAGCCGCGAACGGGCCTTCTCCACGGCCTTCAGGTAACGCAGGACGTCGGCGCAGGCCGCGTCGTACGGGCGCTTGACCGGGTCGGACTCGTGCCAGGAGCGGGCGACGGAGACGGGGTGGCGCAGCAGGAAGACGAACCTGGCGTCCGGCCAGCAGGCGGCGATGCGCTCGTACGCGAAGGCGTTGCTCGGCGTCTTCTCGACGATGAAGTCCTTGCCGGACCCGACGAGTTCGCGGTGCAGCACCCTGTCCCACAGCAGGTGTTCCAGATCGCCGCGGCGCAGGTCCAGGGCCTCCATGGCGCGCTCGGACAGCTTGGTGGAACTGGTGACCTCCAGCCGCCGGAAGTGCGTCTCGTGCGGGGAGTGCAGCCGGGAGTGGGCGTTCAGCAGCATCCGCAGCAGCGTGGAACCGGAGCGCACCGACGACAGGATGAAGACAGGCCGGCGCAGCAGCCGGTCCCGCTCGGGGTCGTCGGGACATCGGAAGGGGACGGCGGGCCGCTTCACAGGGCCGGGCGCCGGGGCCGCGGTCTTCTTCTTCGGCGGCGCCGCCGCGGGCACCCGGCGCACGTGGAGGCCGGTGGTCGAGGCGAGTGCCTTGTTGAGCCTGGGCAGCAATCTCATGCGGAAGAACGGTATGAGCCGTTCTTGTGAAGATGCGGGATCGCAGCTGAGAGTTCCCTTAATCTCGCCTCATGTGACGCGGGTCATCCGGAGCGGCGCAGGGGGTGACCTGCGGGTGTCGCGGAGACGAACTCCGCGCCTACGGAGTGCAGCAGGCGGTGCAGTCCGAGGAACACCTCCGCGGAGCGGGTGCCGGGCCAGCCGGGCGGCAGCAGTTCCCCAGGCAGCCCCGGGTCCGCGTAGGGAAGGTGCCGCCAGGAGTCCAGGGCGAGCAGGTAGTCCCGGTACGCGGCCTCGGCGGGGACGCCCCCCGCTTTCTCCGCCTTCTCCCAGCGTTTCAGCACGGGGGCGTGCGCGTCGAGGAACGAGCGGTGCATCGCCGCCAGCGCCTGAAGGTCCCACCAGCGGGCGACGGCCCGTGCGGTCGGTTCGAAGCCCTGGTGCGTGCCGGTGAACAGGTCCACGTACGGGGAGAGTTCCAGCCGTTCCAGAGTGTGCCGGGTCTCCTCCAGCAGCCGGTCGGGTGCGATCCACACACCGGGCGCGGCCGTGCCGAAGCCGAGCCCGGCCAGCCGGGAGCGCAGCAGGTGCCGCTTGTGCCGCTCGTGCTCCGGCACGGAGAAGACGGCGAGCAGCCAGCCGCCGGCGCGCCGGGGCGCGGGACCGGCGTAGATCCTGCGGTCGCCGTCGTCGAGGAGCTGCCGGGCGCCGGGCGACAGGGCGTAGCCCGCGGCGCCCTCCGCGGTGCGGGCCGGCACGAGCAGCCCGCGGCGCTTGAGGCGGGAGACGGCGGACCGCACGGAGGGCGGGTCCACGCCGGCCGCGCCGAGCAGCCGGATCAGCTCGGCGACGGGGACCGGACCCTCGCCGCCGCGTCCGTAGGCGCCGTAGAAGGTGACGATCAGGGATCGCGGGGTGTGCTGCTCGGGTCGGGGGGCGCTCCCGGGTCGCGGGGCGCTCCCGGGTTGCGGGGTGTGCTGCTCGGCCACGTGATCACTCTAGAGTCACTCCGGTGCGCCGGGTTCGCGCAGCACGAAGCGTCGCAGCTTGCCGGTCGCGGTGCGGGGCAGCGCGTCCAGGAAGACGAACGCGCGCGGGCACTTGTAGGGGGCCAGCTCCGCCTTCATGAACTCCCGCAGCGCCCGCGCGCCTTCCGCGCCGCGGGGAGTGGTGTCCTTGACGACGACGTAGGCCACCACCACCTGGCCGCGTGCCTCGTCGGGCCGTCCGACCACCGCCGCCTCCACTACGTCCGGATGGCGCAGCAGCGCGTCCTCCACCTCGGGTCCCGCGATGTTGTACCCGGCCGAGATGATCATGTCGTCGGCGCGTGCCACGTAGCGGAAGTAGCCGTCGGGTTCGCGGACGTAGGTGTCCCCGGTCAGGTTCCAGCCGTTCCTGACGTAGTCGCGCTGCCGCTCGTCCGCGAGATAGCGGCAGCCGACCGGGCCCCGCACCGCGAGGAGCCCCGGCTCGCCGTCCGGCACCTGGCGCCCCCGCCCGTCGACGACCCTGGCCTCCCAGCCCGGCACCGGCAGCCCGGTGGTGCCTGGCCTGATCGCCTCGTCCGCCGCCGAGATGAAGATGTGCAGCAGCTCCGTCGCGCCGATGCCGTTGATGATGCGCAGCCCGGTCGCCTGGTACCACGCCTGCCAGGTCGAGGCGGGCAGGTTCTCGCCCGCGGACACGCAGCGACGCAGCGAGGACAGGCAGGACAGGTCGTGCTCCGGCTCGGCGAGCATCGCGCGGTACGCGGTCGGTGCGGTGAACAGCACCGTGACCCGGTGCCTGGCGATCGCGGGCGGCAACTGCCGCGGCCCGGCCTGCTCGAGGAGCAGCGCACAGGCCCCGGCGCGCAGCGGGAAGACGACGAGCCCGCCGAGACCGAAGGTGAAGCCGAGGGGCGGGCTGCCCGCGAACACGTCGTCGGGGCGCGGCCTCAGGACCCGCGCGGAGAAGGTGTCCGCGACGGCCAGGACGTCGCGGTGGAAGTGCATGCAGCCCTTGGGCCGGCCGGTGGTGCCGGAGGTGAAGGCGATCAGCGCCACGTCGTCGGCCGCCGTGTCCACGGCCCGGTACGGCTCCGGGCCCGCCCGCCCGGCCAGCCGCAGCAGATCGTCGGGGGACCCACCGCCGTACGGCGTGATCCGCAGTCCCGGCACCCCGGCCTCCGCGAGGCCGTCGAGCGAGCGGACGTCGCACAGGGCGTGGCCGACGCGCGCGATCGAGCAGATCTCCCGCAGTTCGTGGGGGCGTTGCTGGGCCAGCACGGTCACGGCGACGGCGCCCGCCTTGAGCACGGCCAGCCAGCAGGCGGCCAGCCAGGGCGAGGTGGGGCCGCGCAGCAGCACCCGGTTTCCCGGCACGACGCCGAGGCGGGTGGTGAGGGTGTGGGCGATCCGGTCGACACGCTCGCGCAGTTCGCCGTACGACCACACGGTGCCGTCGCCCTCCAGGAAGGCGGGACGGTCCGGGCCGAACCGCTCCACCGTGCGGTCGAGCAGCTCGGCGGCGCAGTTGAGGCGCGGCGGGAGGGCGAGGTCGCCGAGGAGCAGGCCGGGCCACTGCCCGGCGGGCGGGAGGTGGTCGCGCGGAAAGGTGTCCGCGTGTGCCGAAGGCGTGAACTCCATGGTCATGGCGGGTTCGCCCCTTTGCGCCGGTCTCGGATACGGGGTGGTCCGGCCGTGCGGTCGTGAAATGAGCGTAACGTGATGGTGACGACAGTCAACGCTTCGCGATAAGGCTTTGCGGCAAGCCTCTACGGGGGAGCCGCACCGGAGTGGAGGAGCTGTGTTCGCACTCGACCCGGAACAGAGAGCGTGGTGCGCCGAACTGAGGGCGCTGGCCCGCGAGAGGCTGCGCCCCCTCGCGGAGGCAGGCGGGCCGGGCCGGGTCAACCGCCCGCTCGTCGCCGCCCTCGGCGAACTCGGGCTCCTCGCCCGCGTCCTCCCCGCCCACGGCCGCGCCCCGGCGCTCGACCTGTGCCTGCTGCGCGAATCCCTCGCCCGGGAGTGCACCGAGGCCGAGACCGCCCTCGCCCTCCAGGGGCTCGGGGCGCATCCGGTGGCGCGGTCCGGCACCCGGGAGCAGCGCGAGCGCTGGCTCCCCGAGGTCGTACGCGGCCGCGCGGTGGCCGCCTTCGCGCTGAGCGAGCCGGAGGCGGGCTCCGACGCCGCCGCCCTCGCGCTGGCCGCCGAACCGGAGGGCCCGGCGGGTGCGTCGGGTGCTTCAGGTGCTTCAGACACGTCCGTTGAGGCCGTTGAGGCCGTTGAGGCCGTTGAGGCGGGCGCGGCGGGTGGCCGCTGGCGGCTCGTCGGGGAGAAGTGCTGGATCTCCAACGCCCCCGAGGCCGACTTCTACACGGTCTTCGCCCGTACGACTCCGGGCACGCGCTCCCGCGGCGTCACGGCCTTCCTGGTGCCCGCCGACCGCCCCGGCCTGAGCGGCGCCCCGCTCGACATGCTCAGCCCGCACCCCATCGGCAGCCTCACCTTCGACGGGGTTCCGGTGGCCACCGAGGACGTGCTCGGCGAGGTCGACGGCGGTTTCCGGGTCGCGATGGACACCCTCAACCTGTTCCGGCCGAGCGTCGGCGCCTTCGCCGTCGGCATGGCCCAGGCCGCGCTCGACGCCGCCCTGGAGCACACGGCGCGCCGTACGGCCTTCGGCGGCCCGCTCAAGGACCTCCAGACCGTCGCCCACCAGGTCGCCGAGATGGCCACCCGGGTCGAGGCGGCCAGGCTGCTCGTCCACGCGGCGGCGACGGCTTACGACGCCGGGGCCCCGGACGTCCCCAGGCGCGCGGCGATGGCCAAACTCTTCGCGACCGAGACCGCGCAGTACGTCGTCGACGCCGCCGTCCAGCTCCACGGAGCCCGCGCCCTGCGCCGAGGCCACCTCCTCGAACACCTCTACCGCGAGGTACGCGCCCCCCGTATCTACGAGGGCGCGAGCGAGGTCCAGCGCGCCGTCATCGCGAAGGAGCTCTACCGGTGAACGCCCGGCTTCCTCCCGCGGACGCCCCCGGGCCGCGCGGACCGCTGCGGGTGAATCCCCCCGCGCTCGCGCCTGCCACCGGGTTCTCGCACGCCGTCGTCGCCACCGGCGGGAGGGTGGTGTTCCTGGCCGGGCAGACCGCCCTCGACGGCGACGGGAGGATCACCGGCACGACGCTGCCCGAGCAGTTCGAGCGGGCACTGGCCAACCTGCTCGCCGCCCTGCGCGCGGCGGGCGGTGGGCCTGACGACCTCGCGCGGGTCACCGTCTACACCACCGATGTCGGGGACTACCGCGCGCACGCGCCCGAACTGGGCCGGATCTGGCGGGAGTGGGCGGGACGCGAGTATCCGGCGATGGCCGTGATCGGGGTGGTGCGGCTGTGGGACGCGCAGGCGAAGGTCGAGCTCGACGGCTTCGCCGTACTGCCCTGACCCCTCGGCGCGGTGCCGCGCTCTCGCCGCCCGTGGCGCCCTCCCCGCGAGCGCCGGGGTACGGCCGCGGGCGGGGAGGACGCGGGCGAGGAGCCCGGGTTCGCCGTCCGCGGCGCTGAACGGCGTTGTGGCTGCCGGTCTCCGTCGGCAGCCGGTCCCCGACGGCCGCCGGGGCCACCGTCGCGGGCCGTCCCCGCCGCCGTGGGGCGGCGACGGACTGTCAGGCCGCCCCCGCCTTGGCGACGGTGAGCAGCACGGCGGCGTCCTCCAGCGCCTCCAGGCCGTGACGTGCCTGCGGTACGACGAGGAAGTCCCCGCTCATCCCGTCCCACGAGGTCTCGCCGCTGTGCAGCCGCACCCGCCCGCGCAGCACCAGCAGGGTGGCCTCGCCCGGGTTCTCGTGCTCGGTCAGCGAGGTGCCCGCCTTCAGGGCGATGAGCGTCTGCCGCAGGTCCCGTTCATGACCGCCGTACACCGTCGTGGCACTGCGTCCTGCCGAGGACGCGACGGCTCGTTCCAACTGCTCGCGCACCTGCGCGTCGAGGGAGAGTTTCTGCATGCCCCGAAGTGTGCCACCGCCCGGTCCCGGGCTCGTGGCACGCGGCCGACGGAGTCACGACCCGGCGGGCACTTGGCCCGCCTGACGGCCCGTCAACCGACCGTTGCGGGGGTTGCTGAGCGACCGGTGCGCTGTGGCGGCTTCAATCCGTCGCCGGATCACACGTGGGTCAGTTCGTCCAGGTGGTGGTCAGTGCCGCCCGTAGCTGCTCGGCCTCGTTCCGCGCGCGGACCGCGGCCTCAGAGTCGCCGTCCAAGGTGCGGGCCCTGGCCAGGGTGTCGAGGCCTATCGCCAACCAGGTCCGGGAGTCAATCTGCCGCCACAGGCCGACGGCTGCCTCGGCTCGCCGGCGGGCCGGGGTTGGGCGACCGGACACGAGCTGCGCCTCGGCGAGGGCGTAGAGCGTCGCCGCTTCGCCCCACAGGTTGCCGAACTCCCGGTAAGTCCATAGGGCACGGGCCAGCAGGCGGCGCCCCTCTCGGAGCACGCCCTGGCGGACCAGGACGTCCCCCAGCCAGCACACGGCGTGGGTGGCGGTGAGCCGGTCACCGAGGCCTTCGCTGATCGCGGCAGCCCGCCGGAAGCAGTCAGCGGCGGCCGGGTAGGCGCCGAGTGCGCGGTGGCTCTGCCCCAGACAGCGCAGGGCCTGGGCCTCTCCGGGACGGTACCCCGCCTTCCGGCTCACCTCCAGGCACTGCCTGAACCGCTCCATGGCCGGTTCGACGCGCCCTTGCTCCAGATCAATGACACCGATGCCGTTGGTCGCGTAGACGAGGCAGTTGACGTTTCCCGCCTCGGCGGCCAGTTCCGCCGCACGGTGGAAGTGACGCACGGCCGAGGCGTACTGGCCGAGCAGCCGGTGCGCGTACGCCAGTCCGGCTGTGGAACTGGCCAGATAGGCAGGGCTTTCGCCGTCGGCGAGCTGGAGTGACTGCTCGAAGTGGTCCAGCGCCTCCGGATACCGATCGAGAATGGTGGTGAGTTCCCCGAGACAGCGGTGCAGTTGCGTGGCGCTGCGCCGGCTGCCGCTGCTCAGCGCTGCCTTGAGCGCCCGCCCTTGCAGCCGTTCCCAGTCGTCGAAGTGGCTGCCGATCTGGAAGAGGGTCGTCAGGCTGGTGGCCAGGGCGGCCGCCGCCCCGATCTCGGACCGGTCGAGCGCCTGGTCCGTGACGGCGATGAGGAACTCACGCTCGTCCCTGAACCAGGCCAGCGGGTCGGCGAGCAGCTGATCGGCGTCGGCCCGGGTGAACCGCCAGGACGACAGGGCGGTCTGCGAGATGCCCTGGAAATCGACGCTCAGGCTGTCGGCGGCCAGATCGGCGAGGTGCAGGCTCGCGCCCAGCAGCCGGGACAGCGCGGCGGCACGCTCGTGCGGCGGCACCTCCCGTTGCGCCCTTTCCCGTCCCAGCAGACGCACCAGGTCGTGCAGCCGGTAGCGCGCTCCTGCCGCCCCTGCCGAACCGGCCTCGACCAGGTGGACCTCCACGAGATCGTCGAGCACGACCTCCGCGCGCCGCAGGTCCAGGTCCAACAGAGCGGCCAGGGTCCATGGGGCGAAATCCGGTCCCGGCAGCAGGGCAAGCAGGCCCAGAGCATGCTGATTCGTGGCGGCCATACCCCGATACGTCAGTTCAAGGCTGGCTCGTACCGCGATGTGACCGACCGCGAGTTCGTCGAGCTTGCGCTGTTCGTCGGCCAGGGCCCGGGCCACCCTGCCCAGAGACCAGTGCGGCCGCGCGGCCAGCCGGGCACCGGCAACCCATACCGCGAGGGGAAGGCCCTGACACGTCTCCACGATGGTCCGGGCAGCCTCCGACTCCGCGTGGGTCCGGTCGGCACCGATCATTTCCCGCAGCAGGGCGAGTCCGGTCGTGGTGTCCAGGACCGCGAGGCGCAGTCGGTGGCCGTTGAGGCCCGCCAGCGTGGTTCGGCTGGTGACGATGGCGGCGCAGCGGGCTCCGCTGGGCAGGAGGTCGTTCACCTGCTGCGGGTCGGCCGCGTTGTCCAGCACCACCAGCGTCCTCCGCTGGGCCAGCAGGGTGCGGTAGAGGTGCACGCGTCCGGTGAGGTCCGGTGGTACGGCCCCGCCGCGGACGCCGAGGGCCCTCAGAAAGGCCCCCAGGACGGTGAAGGGATCGGCCTGTTCGTCATCGAAGGCCCGCAGGTCCGCGTAGAGCTGGCCGTCCGCGAACCGGGAGGCCAGCAGATGCCCTGTGCGCACGGCGAAGGCCGTCTTCCCGACCCCGGCGGGCCCGGTGATCAGCAGGGTCGCCGGGCCGCCCGTATCCCTGCCGAGCAGTCGGCAGGCCTTGGCCGTCTCGTCTTGCCGGCCCACCAGCAGAGCCTGGGCCGGCGGCAGCAGACGTGGCCGAGGAGGCCGCCCGTTCGCGCCGCCCCGCTCCTCGGGAGCGCCCTCGGCAGAGCTGTCCGAGGTGGTCGAGGGCACCTCCTCCGAAGCCTGCGGCCCCTGGCCCGAAGGGGCGGAAGTCCCCGTGTGCGCCGTCTCCGCCGATGCGGCCCGACCACGCGCCAGGGTGCGCGGCGGGCGAGGGGCGGCAACGGGGCGCGGCACAGGCGCGCCGAGGGCAGGGGCGTCGGTGAGGATCTGCTGGTGCAGCAGACGCAGCGCCGGACCGGGAAGGGTACCCAACTCCTCTGTCAGTAAGCGGCGTTGGGCGTCGTACTGACGCAGGGCGTCGGAGGCTCGCCCGCTGCGGTAGAGGGCCAGCATGAGCTGCCCGGTGACCCGCTCGTCCAAAGGGTGCTGCTCGGCCAGGGACATGAGCTGGGCCAGCAGCGCTGCGTGGCGACCGAGCTTCAGTTGGGCGTCGTGGGAATCCAGTGCGGCGTCGAACCGCTCCCTCAGCAGCCCCTCACGTTGCATGCCGAACCATGGCGTGTCACAAGCCGCAAAAGGCGCTCCTTGACATAACTCCAATGCCTGCTCGTAGAGTTGAGCGGACTGGGCCAACTCCTCGGCTGCGCGAGCCTGCCGGACGAGGGACCGGAACCGGTGCATGTCCACGGCATGGCGGTCGACCAGCAGCGCGTAGCCGCCGGAGCGCCGGGCGATCGACACATCCTTCGCGACGGCCAGCGTCTGCCGCAGCCGCGACAGATAGCTGTGCAGGGTCGCCCGCGCCCGCTGCGGTGAACTGTCGCCCCACACCCGGTCGACGAGTTCCGCCGTCCCCACCGCACGGTTGACGTCCACCAGCAGGGCGGCGAGGACACTGCGCTGCCGGGCCGGTCCCATGTCCACGGCGGCTCCGTCCACGTACGCGCGGATCTCCCCGAGCACGCCGAACCCGATAGCCACTGCGTCTCCTCACGTCGCCGCAACCGCGCCGCCCAAGTGTCAGTAAGTGCCGCCTGACCAGTCAATTCAAGAACTGGACAAGGTTCACTCATACCCGGCCGTACAGGATGCCTCCGTACCTCACGCCCATCACACTCCGATCACGGCGAAAGGACATCCGATGCGACAGCTGCTCCACACCCTTTCCGACTCCCTCGTCGACCGACTGGTTCCGCGGGCCCAGGCCGCCGCGGCGTCCTGCTGGACCGAGTGGCGCTGCGTCCGCGGCTCCAGCACCAGCGGCTGCGCCTCCACCGGGCACGAGTGGTGGCAGACCCGGAGCTGCTGCTCGGACGGCAGCTGCACCGCCTGGGCCTTCAACAGCTGCGCCGACTGCCGCTGACGGGAGCCGCGGAACTGACGGGGATCCGGTGGGGTGCGGTGCAACCGCACCCCACCGGTACCTCCGGTACCCACTGATGTCTCCGGAGCACAGCCGTGTTTCCGGTCGGTCGTCGAGAAGGTGATGACGTATGGACACCACGGACGTCGTCGAGTGGGCGAGCAGAGGCTGTCTGCTGTGGGTGTTCGTCCTCTCCGCCCGTGGGAAGACACGCGGCAGGCACGCGTTCGGCGAGTTCACCGAGGCGGTGAGGGCATACGCGCCGATCCTCGTGGGGCGGGGCCGTTCCTCCGCCGCACCTGTCGTGGCGGCGCTTGTCGTGGCCGCGGAGGTGACGGTCGCCACCATCCTCCTCCTGCCAGGAGCCGCCCCGGCCGGTCTCGCCCTCGCCGCCGTGCTGCTGGCGGCCTTCGCCCTGGTCGCCGCCGCCGCGCTGCGCACCCCACGCGGTGCCCCGTGCCGCTGCTTCGGGCGCACCTCCGCTCCCCTGGGCCCTGTACATCTCGTACGCAACCTGGTGCTGCTCGCCGTAGCGGGAGCCGGTCTCACCGCCACGGCGCTCGCGGGGCCCGGGCACCCCGCGCCGGTCCCGGCGGCGGTGGCGTTCGCCGCGGGCAGCGTCATCGGCCTGCTCGCCGTGGCGCTCGACGACCTCGTAGCCCTGTTCCGGCCGCTGGACCGAAGGGAACACCTCGTATGAGCAACCTCGTCGCGGCTGTCGCCGCCGTCTTCCTGCTGTGTCTGCTCAACCTCGTCTTCGCGCTCGGCATCGTCCGGCGGCTGCGCGAGCACTCCGAGCGGCTGGCCCAGCTCGACGGACCCGGTCGCGGGGCACCGGACCACGCCATCCTGCCGCCCGGCGCGATCGTCGGCGCCTTCGGCGCGCGGCCCAACGGTGCCGGCCCGGTCACGCACGAGGACCTGGCCGACGGGACCCTCGTCGCGTTCTTCTCCCCGACGTGCAAGCCCTGCAACGAGAAGTTGCCCGGTTTTGCCGCCGCGCTCGCGCAACGGCCGGAGGAGCGGGGTCGCGTACTCGCCGTCGTCGTCGGGGATCCCGCTGCCTCGGCCCCGATGGTGGCCGCCCTGGAAGCCGTGGCCCTCGTCGTCCAAGAGCCCGACGACGGGCCTGTGGCCACCGCCTTTGCCATACGGGCGTTCCCCACCTGCGCCCGTGTCTCCCGCGACTCCGACGGGCGGCTCACCGTGACGGAGACCGACACGTGGCCCCGCACCGCCTCCCGGGCGACGGCATGAGCGAGACCGCGTGGAACCGCGCTCCTGGACCGGAGCGACCCGACGGTCCCGGCGGCGTCGAACCGGCCGGACGGGAGCGCGGCACCGAACCCGCATCCCTGCGCACATTGCGCACCGCTTTCGCTCTGGTGTTCCGAGCCGCGCCGGCCGCGCTCGTCCTGTGTGTACTGCTCAGCATCGCCGCGGCGGCGACGCCCGTGGCCTCGGCATGGCTCCTCAAAGCGGTGCTGGACCGGCTCGTCGCGGGCTCTGGCGACCTCGTCACCCTCACCGTGCTGCTGGTCGGCTGCGGCGTGGCCGTCGCGGTCGTCCCGCAGACGCTCCAGTACGTACGGGCCTTGCTGCGCCGCGCGGTCGGGCTGCACGCACAGGTCGAACTGCACAGCGCCGTCGACCGGTTCACCGGTCTGACCCGCTTCGAGGATCCCCGCTTCCTGGACCGGCTCCGGATCGCCCAGCAATCCGGCGGCTCCGCCCCCGTCGACGCGGCCGACAGCGCTATCGGAATCGTCGGGGGCGCGGTCACCCTCACCGGGTTCCTCGGGGCTCTGACACTGCTCGGCCCCTGGATGGCGGTTGCCGTCCTGGTCTCCGGGGTGCCTGTACTGTGCGCCGAGGTCATGCTCGGCCGCCGCCGGGCCGCCGTGTCCTGGACCGTGGGGCCGGTGGAGCGCCGAGAACTCTTCTACAGCGCACTCCTGACGAACGTTCAGGCAGCGAAGGAGATACGGCTCTTCGGCGTCGGCCGCTTCCTGCGCGACCGGATGATCGCCGAACGGCGCACGGCCGACTCGGCCAAACAGCGGCTGGACCGGCAGGAACTCCTCGTCCAGGCGGGCCTCGCCCTGCTGTCCACCACGGTGGCCGGCGCCGGGCTGCTGTGGGCGGTCGCGGCGGCCCGCGCCGGTCGTATCACCATCGGGGACGTTACGATCCTGGCCGCCGCGCTGCCCGCCGTGCAGGGTGCCCTGGGCGGCGTGGCCCTCGACGTCGCACGTGCCCACCAGGCCCTGCTGATGTTCCGGCACTTCACAGCCGTCACCGAAGCCGCCCCCGACCTCCCCGTTCCCGCCTCGCCCCGGACGGTCCCTCCACTGCGACACGCGGTAGAGCTGCGCGACGTCTGGTTCCGCTACGGCGACGGACAGCCGTGGGTACTGCGCGGCGTCAACTTGGTGATCCCCGCGCGACAGGCGGTGGGCCTCGTCGGTCTCAACGGTGCCGGCAAGTCCACGCTGGTGAAGCTGCTGTGCCGGTTCTACGACCCGACACGCGGCCGGATCCTGTGGGACGGGGTCGATCTGCGCGAGCTGTGTCCACGCGAGCTGCGCCGTCGGATCGGGGCCACGTTCCAGGACTACATGGAGTACGACCTGACGGCCCGGGAGAACATCGCGCTCGGCGACCTTGCGGTGCTCTCGGACTCCTCCAGGGTGGAGGGCGCCGCACGACTCGCCGGGGTGCATGGCAAGCTCGCCTCCCTGCCGCAGAGATACGACACCCTGCTCAGCCGCATCTTCTTCAGCGAGCAGGACAAGCAGGACGCCGGAACCGGACTCGTGCTTTCCGGCGGCCAATGGCAGCGTCTCGCCCTCGCCCGCTCGCTGGTCCGCTCGGACGCCGACCTGCTGATCCTCGACGAACCCAGCTCCGGCCTCGACCCGGAAGCCGAGTTCGCCGTGCACCAGCGGCTGGGGCAGCACCGGGCCGGCCGCACCGGACTGCTGATCTCGCACCGTCTGAGCACCCTGCGCGACGCGGACGTCGTCGCCGTACTGGAGGACGGCCGGATCACGGAGACGGGCCGCCACCACGACCTCCTCCATCGCGGCGGAGCCTACGCACGGCTGTTCCGGCTCCAGGCCAGCGGTTACGAGACGCCGGGGCGGAACGCCCCGACCACGGGGGAGAAGGCCTCATGACTCCTGTCACACGGCTGCTGCGCCGGCTCCTGCGCACCCGTCTTCTCGCCGTCACCGTGACCGGCTCCAGCATGGAACCAGTCCTTCACGACGGTGATCGGGTCCTGGTCCGCCGGAGGCCGCGGGTCCTGGCCCCGGGAAGCGTGGTCGTGCTGCGCCCGCCGAGTCCCGGCCCCGACGGCCCGGCCGTCGATGCCGAGCGCCCCGGTGACGGCGAGGACGTGCTGGTGCTGCGGCGGGCGTCCAAGTCCGCACCCGGCCTACTCATCAAGCGCGTCGCCGCGGTCCCCGGTGACCCCGTGCCGGCAGCTCTCACCGCTTGCCTCGGCTGTCCCCTCGGGACCGTGGTGCCGTCGGGCCGTCTGCTCGTACTCGGCGACAACAGTGACCACAGCGTCGACTCCCGCCACTTCGGCTACATCCCCGACGATGAGGTGGTGGGGGTCGCCGTACGCCTGCTGCGGACCCGCGGCGCGGGCGGCGAGGTGTCAGGGGCGCTCGGCGTCGCGCTCTGCGCCTCCCGGCGGCGGCCGTAGACACTCAGATGTCGCGGAAGATCTCGATCTGCGCCCCCACCGAGTTCAGCCGCTCCGCGAGCTCCTCGTAGCCCCGGTTGATGACGTACACGTTGCGCAGCACCGACGTGCCCTCGGCGGCCATCATCGCGAGCAGGACGACCACCGCCGGGCGCAGCGCCGGGGGGCACATCATCTCGGCGGCGCGCCAGCGGGTCGGGCCCTCGACGAGGACGCGGTGGGGGTCGAGGAGCTGGAGCCGGCCGCCGAGGCGGTTCAGGTCCGTCAGGTAGATGGCGCGGTTGTCGTAGACCCAGTCGTGGATCAGGGTCTGGCCCTGCGCCGCGGCGGCGATGGCCGCGAAGAACGGGACGTTGTCGATGTTCAGGCCGGGGAACGGCATCGGGTGGATCTTGTCGATGGGCGCCTCCAGCTTGGAGGGCCGCACGGTGAGGTCGATGAGCCGGGTGCGGCCGTTGTCGGCCGGGTACTCGGCCGTGCGGTCGTGGTCGAGGCCCATCTCCTCCAGCACCGCGAGCTCGATCTCCAGGAACTCGATGGGCACGCGCCGGATGGTGAGTTCCGACTCGGTGACGACGGCGGCCGCCAGCAGGCTCATCGCCTCCACCGGGTCCTCGGACGGCGAGTAGTCCACGTCGGTGTCGATGGTCGGCACGCCGTGGACGGTGAGGGTGGTGGTGCCGATGCCGTCGACCCGGACCCCCAGCTCCTCCAGGAAGAAGCAGAGGTCCTGGACCATGTAGTTGGAGGAGGCGTTGCGGATCACCGTCGTGCCGTCGTGGCGGGCGGCGGCGAGCAGCGCGTTCTCGGTGACCGTGTCGCCGCGCTCGGTCAGCACGATGGGACGGGCCGGCACCACGGAGCGGTCCACACGTGCGTGGTAGAGGCCCTCGGTGGCGGTGATGTCCAGGCCGAAGCGGCGCAGCGCGATCATGTGCGGCTCGATGGTCCGCGTCCCGAGGTCGCAGCCCCCGGCATACGGCAGCTTGAAGGCGTCCAGGCGGTGCAGCAGCGGCCCCAGGAACATGATGATCGACCGGGTGCGGCGCGCCGCGTCCGCGTCGATCGCCTCCAGGACCGGTTCGGCGGGCGGCACGATCTCCAGGTCGACGCCGCTGTTGATCCAGCGGGTGCGGACGCCGATGGAGTTCAGCACCTCGAGGAGGCGGTAGACCTCCTCGATCCTCGCCACCCGCCTCAGCACCGTGCGTCCCTTGTTGAGCAGGGAGGCGCACAGCAGGGCCACGCAGGCGTTCTTGCTCGTCTTGACGTCGATGGCCCCGGAGAGCCGCCGGCCGCCGACCACCCGCAGATGCATCGGACCGGCGTAGCCCAGGGAGACGATTTCGCTGTCCAGCGCCTCACCGATGCGGGCGATCATCTCAAGGCTGATGTTCTGGTTGCCTCGCTCGACGCGATTGACGGCGCTCTGGCTGGTGCCGAGCGCTTCGGCCAGCTGTGCCTGAGTCCAGCCACGGTGCTGGCGGGCGTCACGGATGAGCTTGCCGATGCGTTCGAGGTAGTCGTCTGCCATGGGGGCAGGCTATCTCAGATATGAGATGACGGCGTGAAGTTGTTGATGTGGCAGGGCGTCAGGAACCCGGGCCTGCGCCGTCTCGCGGCATCATGCCTGGCCGGTGCGGTGCCGGGTGCGGGAGAGGGGGTCGCCGGCCATGGGCCGGGGCCGTCTGGGTACTCGTGGTCGCGCCGGGGCCGGACATGACCGAGGCGTGACTGTGTACTAGGGTTATCTCGACATCGAGATATCTGCCGAAGGGCGCACCGGAGCCGCCACCCGGTGGGGCTTGGCGAGAGCAACCAGTAAGGGTTGCCTAACTAAGTCTTACCTTAGCGGATCGGCCGCGGGGCCGTGGCGGCAGGATGCGTAGCAACGCGCACCATTGATGAAGGAGACTGTCGTGTCGGCGAACAGCTTCGACGCCCGCAGCACGCTGCGCGTGGGCGACGAGTCGTACGAGATTTTCCGGCTGGACAAGGTCGAGGGCTCCGCGCGCCTCCCCTACAGCCTTAAGGTCCTGCTGGAGAACCTGCTCCGCACCGAGGACGGCGCGAACATCACCGCCGACCACATCCGGGCCCTCGGCGGCTGGGACTCGCAGGCGCAGCCGAGCCAGGAGATCCAGTTCACGCCGGCCCGCGTGATCATGCAGGACTTCACCGGTGTGCCCTGTGTCGTGGACCTCGCCACCATGCGCGAGGCCGTGAAGGAGCTCGGCGGCGACGCGTCGAAGATCAACCCGCTCGCCCCGGCCGAGCTGGTCATCGACCACTCCGTCATCGCCGACAAGTTCGGCACCCCGGAGTCCTTCGCGCAGAACGTGGAGCTGGAGTACGGCCGCAACCGCGAGCGCTACCAGTTCCTGCGCTGGGGCCAGACCGCCTTCGACGAGTTCAAGGTCGTCCCGCCCGGCACCGGCATCGTCCACCAGGTGAACATCGAGCACCTGGCCCGCACCGTCATGGTCCGGGGCGGCCAGGCGTACCCCGACACCCTCGTCGGCACCGACTCGCACACCACCATGGTCAACGGCCTGGGCGTGCTGGGCTGGGGCGTCGGCGGCATCGAGGCCGAGGCCGCGATGCTCGGCCAGCCGGTCTCCATGCTGATCCCGCGCGTCGTCGGCTTCAAGCTGACCGGCGAGCTGCCCACCGGCACCACCGCCACCGACCTCGTGCTGACCATCACCGAGATGCTCCGCAAGCACGGCGTCGTCGGCAAGTTCGTCGAGTTCTACGGCGAGGGCGTCGCCGCCACCTCGCTCGCCAACCGCGCCACCATCGGCAACATGTCGCCGGAGTTCGGCTCCACCGCCGCGATCTTCCCGATCGACGACGAGACCCTGAACTACCTGCGCCTGACCGGCCGCTCCGAGCAGCAGGTCGCGCTCGTCGAGGCCTACGCCAAGGAGCAGGGCCTCTGGCTCGACCCGGCCGCCGAGCCCGACTTCTCCGAGAAGCTGGAGCTCGACCTCTCCACCGTCGTCCCCTCGATCGCCGGCCCGAAGCGCCCGCAGGACCGCATCGTCCTCGCGAACGCCGCCGAGCAGTTCAAGCAGGACGTACGCAACTACGTCGACGACGTCGACGAGGCGGGCAAGGAGTCCTTCCCGGCCTCCGACTCCCCGGCGGTCGCCCCGAACGGCGCCCCGTCGAAGCCGACCCTGGTCACCACCCCCGACGGCTCGACCTACGAGATCGACCACGGCGCGGTGACGGTCGCGGCCATCACCTCCTGCACCAACACCTCGAACCCGTACGTCATGGTCGCCGCCGCGCTGGTGGCCAAGAAGGCGGTCGAGAAGGGCCTGACCCGCAAGCCGTGGGTCAAGACCACGCTGGCCCCGGGCTCCAAGGTCGTCACGGACTACTTCGACCGCGCGGGCCTGACGCCGTACCTCGACAAGATGGGCTTCAACCTCGTCGGCTACGGCTGCACCACCTGCATCGGCAACTCCGGTCCGCTCGACGAAGAGGTCTCCAAGGCCGTCAACGAGCACGACCTCGCCGTCACCTCGGTGCTCTCCGGCAACCGCAACTTCGAGGGCCGGATCAACCCCGACGTCAAGATGAACTACCTGGCCTCCCCGCCGCTGGTCGTCGCGTACGCCATCGCGGGCTCCATGAAGGTGGACATCACCAAGGACGCGCTGGGCACGGACCAGGACGGCAAGCCGGTCCACCTGGCGGACATCTGGCCCTCCGAGCAGGAGGTCAACGAGGTCGTCGCCTCCGCGATCGGCCAGGACATGTTCTCCGCCTCCTACGCGGACGTGTTCGCGGGCGACGCGCAGTGGCAGGCGCTGCCGATCCCCACCGGCGACACCTTCGAGTGGGACCCGCAGTCCACCTACGTGCGCAAGCCCCCGTACTTCGAGGGCATGACGATGGAGACCACCCCGGTCGCCGACATCACCGGCGCCCGCGTCCTCGCCAAGCTCGGCGACTCGGTCACCACCGACCACATCTCCCCGGCCGGTGCCATCAAGGCCGACACCCCGGCCGGCAAGTACCTCACCGAGCACGGCGTCGAGCGCCGCGACTTCAACAGCTACGGCTCGCGCCGCGGCAACCACGAGGTCATGATCCGCGGCACCTTCGCCAACATCCGCCTGCGCAACCAGATCGCGCCGGGCACCGAGGGCGGCTTCACGCGTGACTTCACGCAGGAGGGCGGCCCGGTCTCCTTCATCTACGACGCCTCGCAGAACTACCAGGCCGCCGGCATCCCGCTGGTCGTCCTGGCGGGCAAGGAGTACGGCTCCGGCTCCTCCCGCGACTGGGCGGCGAAGGGCACCGCGCTGCTCGGCGTCAAGGCCGTCGTCGCCGAGTCCTACGAGCGCATCCACCGCTCGAACCTCATCGGCATGGGCGTCCTGCCGCTGCAGTTCCCCGAGGGTGCCAGTGCCGAGTCGCTGGGCCTGACCGGCGAGGAGGCGTTCTCCATCACCGGCGTGACCGAGCTCAACGAGGGCACCACCCCGCGCACGGTCAAGGTCACCACCGACACGGGCGTCGAGTTCGACGCGGTCGTCCGCATCGACACCCCCGGTGAGGCGGACTACTACCGCAACGGCGGCATCATGCAGTACGTGCTGCGCAGCCTGATCCGCAAGTAGGCCCACCAGTACGGCCGACGGGCCGCACCTCCGGCGACGGAGGTGCGGCCCGTCCGCGTAAGCGACCACGACCAGGGGGACCCCCGGTGCCAGGACGCGCCGGTCAGGGCCGGGACAGGAGCTCCACCTCCGCCAGCGTGCCGCCGGAACCGGACGGCACCAGGCGGTACTTCGGGTAGGAACCCGGACGGGCCACCGTGAACACCCGGGTCTGCCTGTCCCAGGTGAAGGACTGGCCCTCGCGCCGGTCCAGGTCGGTCCACCGGGTGCCGTCCGCCGAGCCCTGGAGCACCCAGCCCGCCGGGGCCTTCGTACGGTCCGACGAGGTCAGGGTGTACTGCACGGCCCGGGCCGCCCCGGACACCGGCAGGTCCACGGCCGTCTCCACCACCGCGTCCGTCGCCGAGGTGTTGTCGGACAGCGGCCCGTCGCCGGCCGTCGCGTCGCCGAGCGGCACCGCCGGGCTGTCGTCCCCGGTGATGGAGACGGGGCCGGCCTTCTTGCCGGTGCCCCACGCGGACGGCCTGGAGCCCATGTCGAACTCCAGCGTGCCGCCCTTCGCGACCACCGAGTGGGGGAGCGCCGTCGACGTCCAGCGCTTGCCGTTCACCCTCAGCCCCTGGACGTAGACGTCGCGGTCGCTGTTCTTCGGGGCCTTCACCACCAGCGTGCGGCCGTTGTCCATGCGCACCGTCGCCCTGGTGAACAGCGGCGAGCCGATGGCGTACTCCCCGCTGCCCATCACCAGCGGGTAGAAGCCGAGTGCCGAGAAGAGGTACCAGGCGGACTGCTCGCCGTTGTCCTCGTCGCCGTGGTAGCCCTGCCCGATCTCGCTGCCCGTGTAGAGCCGACCCAGCACCTCGCGGACCTTCTCCTGCGTCTTCCACGGCTGCCCGGCCGCGTTGTACATGTACGTCACGTGGTGCGCCACCTGGTTGCTGTGGCCGTACATGCCCATCCGCACGTCACGGGCCTCGGTCATCTCGTGGATGACGCCGCCGTACGAGCCCGTGAACTCGGGGGAGGCCGTCTCCGGGGTGGAGAAGTACGTGTCCAGCTTCTGCGCCAGGCCGCCGCGCCCGCCGTACAGATTCGCCAGGCCGCGCGAGTCCTGCGGGGCGGTGAAGGCGTAGCCCCAGCCGTTGGTCTCCGTGTAGTCGTGGCCCCACACCCGCGGGTCGTACTCCTCCGACTTCACCCGCCAGTCGCCGCCCGGGCCACGGCCCTGGAAGAAACCGGCCTTCGAGTCGAAGAGCCTGACGTAGTTCAGCGCCCGGTTGCGGAAGTAGGACGCCTCCTCGGCGTAGCGCTTCTCGCCGGTCTTCCTGTGCAGCGCGCTCGCCATCTCGGAGATGCCGTAGTCGTTGAGGCAGCCCTCGAGCGACCAGGACAGGCCCTCGTGGGTCGAGGTGGAGGCGTACCCGAGGAACGGGGAGGTGTCCATCCCCTTGCGGCCCACGCCCGCCGAGGGCGGCACCACGGTGGCGTTCTTCACCGCCGCCTCGTACGCCGCCTCGGCGTCGAAGCCGACACCCTTCACGTACGCGTCCGCGAAGGCCACGTCGGAGGACGTGCCGGTCATCAGGTCGGCGTAGCCGGGGGAGGACCAGCGGGATATCCAGCCGCCGTCCTTGTACTGCTGGACGAAGCCGTCGACCAGCTCACCGGCCTTCCCCGGGGTGAGGAAGGAGTACGCGGGCCAGGTCGTCCGGTAGGTGTCCCAGAAGCCGTTGTTCACGTACACCTTGCCGTCGACGATCTTCGCGCCGGTGTGCGTCGGGGTGTCGGGCCCGGTCTGCGGGGAGAAGGGGCTCGCGTACTTGTAGGTGTCCCCGACCTTCTCGAAACCGGAGTTGGGGTAGAGGTAGAGCCGGTAGAGGCTGGAGTAGAGCGTGGTGAGCTGATCGTGGTCGGCGCCCTCCACCGTGACCCGGGAGAGGAGCGCGTCCCACTGCGACCGTGCCCGGTCGCGGATCCGCTCGAAGGAGGTGCCGGCCGGGAGCTCCCGCTCCAGGTTCGCCTTCGCCTGGTCCACGCTGATGAGGGAGGTCGCGAGCCGCAGCCCGACGGTGCGGTCGGCGCCCGCGTCGAAGCGCAGGTGCCCCTTCGGCCCCGTGGAGTCGCCGGAGGTCACCGGGGCGTCGAAAACGCCGTACACGAACAGCCGGGTGGCGCCCGTCGACAGGCCGCTCTTGACGTCGGAGTAGCCGGTGAACGAGCTGCCGTCCTGGTCCAGCGTCAGTCCCGCCGCCGTGTCCGACACGTTGTCGAAGACCACGCTCGCGTCGTCGCCCGGATAGGTGAAGCGCATGGCGGCGGCGTGGTCGGCCGGGGCCATCTCCGCCTTCAGCCCGTTCTCGAAGGTCACCCCGTAGTAGTGCGGACGGGCGGTCTCCCGCTCGTGCCGGAAGGCCAGGGCGCGCCCGGCCCGTGAGGTGTCCGGAGTGCCGGAGGCGGCGGACGGCATCACCTGGAAGGTCTGCCGGTCGCCCATCCAGGGGCTCGGCTCGTGACTGGCGCTGAACGCCTGGATCGTGGGCAGGTTGTCGTCGTTGTTGGCGCGCGCGTAGTCGTAGAGCCAGCTGGTGGAGCCGGCGTTGGTCACCGGGGTCCAGAAGTTGAAGCCGTGCGGGACCGCCGTGGCCGGGAAGGTGTTGCCGCGTGAGAAGCCGCCGCTCGAGTTGGTGCCGCGGGTGGTCACGGCGTAGTCCGACAGGTGCGCGAGCGGCTTCTCGGGAGCCCTGGGCGCGATGGAGATGTCGTCGATCCAGCCGCGGAACCTCGCCGGGCCCTTCGGGGAGTCGTAGGCCACCAGGATCCGGTCGACCGTCTTCCCGGCCGCCACCCGGCCGATCCGCGACTCCTTGTGGTTCCACTGGTTGACGTACAGCGTCTTGGAGGCCGCCTGCCCGCGCGGGTCGAGCGGCGCGCCGTGCTGGTCGACCGCCTTCAGGTCACTCAGGTAGGTGCCGTCGGTGAAGGCCAGGTCGACCGAGACATGGGTGGCCGGATAGTCCAGGTCCGTCTCGGGCATGGACGGGAACACGCGGTACGACAGCGCGGTGTCGCGCCGCACCACCGTGTTCACGTCGAAGACCTTGTTGTACGAGTACGCCCGGCCCTCCCCCTCGTGGGTGCCCGCGTAGCGCAGGGCCCGCCTGCCGGTGAAGCCGGCGTTCGCCTTGGCGGTGGGGGAGCCGGTCGCACCGCGGTCGACGTGGCTGCGCATGTCGTCCGGGGCGGGGGTGGTGGTGTCGCCGTCGGAGAACTGCACCTCGGCGAGCTGCACCAGGTCCGCGCCCGCCGTTGCGGTGATCTCCAGGCGGTAGTGCGCGTACGCGGTCGCCCCGCCGCCCGCGCCGATGTCGAAGCTCCTGGTCAGGAAACGCTCCCCGAAGGACTGGCCCTCACGGGTGTCCAGGGTCGTCCAGTCCTCGCCGTCCGCCGAGCCCTTGAGCGTCCAGTTCGCCGGGTCGCGCTGCGGTGCGTCATTGGCCGAGGTGAGCGCGTACGTCACGACCTCGACGGGGGCCGCGAAGTCGAACTCGAGCCAGGCCGTGGGTTCGAAGGCCAGCCATTTGGTCGTGGGCTCGCCGTCGACGAGGTTCTCCTTGACCTCGCCGGCCCCCGCGTACTCGGCGCTGGCCCGGACGTCGGTCACCCGGTCGGTCACATTTCCGGGGATCCCGCTCGAGTAGCCGCCGTTGACCCCCGAGGCACGCTCTCGCCCGTCCGGGCCGGTCTCCACGGTGTCGCGCCAGTCGGGCTGCGGGTCGCCTGTCTCGAAGGAGGAGAAGAACTCACGGTCCGGGGAGGTTGGTGCCCCGGCCGGGCGGGCGGCGGCCGGTCCGGGAATCGCCACCACCAGCGCGAGGGCCGCCGCGGCCAGGGTGGCCGCGCGGCCCCTTCTGTGGCGGAAACTGTGCTGCATACGGGGCATACGGGGGTGCCTTCCTGACGTAGACAACGTTGTCAATTCGCATTTCGCAAGCAACAGTAGGGAGCCAAGTGCGTAATGATGTCAAGGGTGTTGAGGGGCAACCCGGCGAAAGGCCGAGGGCGGGGTATGCGCGTTTCCACGAGGTCTCAACTCGGGAAAGACTCTTGACCAACCCTGCATTCGATCTTGCTACGCCGAAGGAAAGTGGACTATACCTGTCGGCGTCCGCACGGCCGACAGCAGCCTCACAGGATCGCCCGGCCTGCCGTGCGCCCGGAAGACCCAGCACGACCCCAGCTTTGAACCGACCGCGGTGCGGGGCCCTTCGCCGGCAGGCGAATTACGTACGGGCGACCGGTACACCGCCTGAGTCCTGGAGAAGGCGAGGACTTGAGCATGGGAACCACCTCCGCCCACAACGACGTCCCGAACGGCACGCACGGTCCGGGCCGGCGCGATCTGATCAAGCGCTCGGCCGCACTCGGTCTGATCACGGTGCCGGCGATGAGCTTCCTGTCGGCCTGCGCCAGCAGCGCGAGCGACGAGGACACGACCGAGAAGGGCAAGGTCAGCAAGGACAACCCGTTCGGCGTCGCCAAGGACGGCACGCTCGACGTCGTCATCTTCAAGGGCGGATTCGGCGACCAGTACGCCATCGAGTGGGAGAAGGAATACAAGGGGAAGTGGGGCGGCAAGGTCTCCCACCTCGGCACTCAGGAGATCACCGGCAAGCTCCAGCCCCGCTTCGTCGGCGGCAATCCCCCGGACCTCGTGGACAACTCGGGCGCCCAGCAGATCAAACTGGACACCCTCTACAAGGACGGACAGCTCGCCGATCTCGACCAGCTGCTCGACGCCCCCGCGTACGACGACCCGTCGAAGAAGGTCCGGGACATCCTGATTCCCGGCACCGCGGAAAAGGGCAACTTCGACGGCAAGATGTACTCCCTGAACTACATCTACACCGTCTGGGGTGTGTGGTACTCCGGCAAGCTCTTCGAGGACAAGGGCTGGGAGGTGCCGAAGACCTGGGACGCCTTCCTCGACATCATGAGGGAAGCCAAGAAGGACGGCATCGGCGGCCTCGCCCACCAGGGCAAGCACCCGTACTACATCAACGTCATGATCATGGACCTGATCGCCAAGACCGGCGGTCTGGACGCCATGAAGGCGATCGACAACCTCGACCCGAAGGCGTTCACGGGGAGCGCGGCGGCCGAGGAGTCCATCGAGGCGATCTACGAGATCGTCGAGAAGGGCCTGCTGATGCCGGGCACCAACTCCCTGGACCACATCGAGTCCCAGACCGCCTGGAACAAGGGCAAGGCGGTCTTCATCCCCTCCGGATCCTGGCTGGAGAACGAGCAGCTCAAGCAGACGCCCGAGGGCTTCGACATGAAGTTCCTCCCGATGCCGCTGCTGCCCGGCAGCAAGCTGCCCTTCGAGGCCATCAGGGCGGGCGCCGGCGAGCCCTTCATCGTCCCGGAGAAGGCCAGGAACAAGGCCGGCGGCCTGGAATTCATGCGCATGATGCTGTCGAAGGAATGGTCGACGATCTTCGCGCAGCAGGCGAACTCGCTGACCATCGTCAAGGACGGCGTCGACACCGGTGTGGAACTGCGCCCCGGCACCAAGTCCGCCGTGGACGCGGTGGCCGCGGCCGGTGACAACACCTTCGACTACTACTACGTCAACTGGTACAGCGAGATGGACGAGTCGATCCGCAACGCGTCCGCCGAGCTGATGGCCAAGCGGATCCAGCCGAAGGAATGGCTGAAGCGCGCTCAGGCCGCCGTGGACAAGGCGGCCAAGGACCCGGCGAGCAAGAACAACAAGCGTCCGTAACGGGTCGGCAGACACCAGGGGCTCACGTCATGCACAAGGGCAAGAACCGGTTCGTCGCGGGATTCCTGATCGGTCCGCTGGGACTGTACGTCGTCTTCATGATCTGGCCGTACGTCCAGACCTTCGGATACTCCTTCACCAACTGGCGCGGGCAGTCCTCGCGCATGGAATTCGTCGGGCTCCAGAACTACGCGGACCTGTTCTCCGACAGCGTCTTCCTGCGGGCCCTGTGGAACAACTTCCTGCTTCTGGTGTCCCTGCCGCTCGCCACCATCCTGCTCGCCCTCTTCTTCGCCTTCATGGTGAACGTGGGCGGGCGGGGTGGTGCCGCCGGCATCCAGGGCGTCAGGGGCTCGGGCTTCTACAAGGTCGTCTTCTTCCTCCCGCACGTCCTCTCGGTGGTGATCCTGGCCATTCTGTGGCGCGCCATCTACCGCGGTGACATCGCCGGCCTGATCAACGGCACTCTGGTCAAAGCGGGGATCTCCGATCCCGAGCACCCCATCGAATGGCTGAACTCCCCCAACCTGGTGCTGTGGTGCGTCGCCTTCGTGCTCCTGTGGTGGGGCGTCGGCTTCTATCTGGTGCTGTTCTCGGCCGCGATGCAGTCGATTCCCAAGGACATCTACGAGGCGGCCCTGCTGGACGGGGCGAGCCGCGTCCAGACCTTCTTCCGGGTGACCCTCCCCCTGCTGTGGGACACCGTCCAGACCGCCTGGGTCTATCTCGCGATCCTGGCCATGGACGGCTTCGCCCTGATCTCCGTCATGACACCCGGCAGCAACTTCGGCGGCGGCCCCGATCACAGCAGTGAGGTCATGGCCACCTATCTGATGCGCAACTTCCTCGCCTTCGGCAAGAGCGGCTACGCCTGCGCGATGGGTGTGGTCATTCTCGTCCTCACTCTGATCCTTTCCGTCGTCACGCTGCGGATCAGCCGCCGCGAGCACATCGAGTACTGAGCGGGGAGCACACGATGGCAACCACTCCCACGATTCCCGGCGTGACGAAGGACGACGCCGCCCCGCCCCGGAGGGCCGCGGCGGGGAGGAGCGGGGACCGGGCGGACTCCCCGGGCGAGGGCAGGATCCTCAACGTCTTCTCGCACGGCTTCCTCGTCCTCTGGGCCGTGATGATCGTCCTGCCGCTGATCTGGATCCTCCTCGGAGCGTTCAAGACGGACGCCGAGATCGGCGCGAGTTCCTGGTCCTGGCCGTCCAACTGGAACTTCGACGCCTTCGGGCGGGCCTGGACCAAGGGCCACATCGGGTCGTACTTCCTGAACACCGTCATCGTCCTGGTGTTCTCGGTCCCGCTGACGATGCTGTTCGGCTCGATGGGCGCCTATGTGCTGGCCCGCTACAGGTTCACCGGCAACCGGCTCATCTACTACTTCTTCATCGCCGGCGCGATGTTCCCCGTGTACCTCGGGCTGATCCCGCTGTACTTCCTGGTCAAGCAGCTGGGCATGCTCAACACGTACCAGGGCCTGATCCTGGTGTACGTCGCCTACTCGATGCCGTTCACCGTCTTCTTCATGCACGCGTTCTTCCGGACGCTGCCGACCGCCGTCCACGAGGCGGCGGTGATCGACGGGGCCTCGCACAGCCGGATCTTCTTCCAGGTGATGCTGCCGATGGCGAAGCCGGGGCTGATCAGCGTGGGCATCTTCAACCTGCTCGGCCAGTGGAACCAGTACATCCTGCCCCTGGTGCTCATGCAGCAGCAGAGCGGCTTCGACAAGGACCGGTCGATGCTGACCCAGGGCCTGGTGCTCCTCAACCAGCAGCAGGGATACGCGGGCGACCTGCCGGTGATCTTCGCCGGTATGACGATCGCGATCCTTCCCGTCGTCGTGGTCTACCTCTCCTTCCAGCGGCAGGTCCAGTCGGGACTGACGGCGGGCACCCTGAAGTGACGCCGGGGGTCCGCAAGGGCTCCGAGGGCCGTCGGCGGCCACCGGCACCAGGGCTCCGGGAGCCGTGCACGACTGCCGGGGCCGGTCGTGGCGAGGCGCTTCAAGTCGTGAAGGAAGGTCTCGGAGGGCGGGCACGGGCCGTCCGGGACCCGGCCGGGAACCGGAACGGTCCGCGGTCCGTTCCCGCCGCTCACGCCGTGCGCGGCGGCGCCGGCCCCGGCCGCCGACTGTGACGTCCGCCTCTCCGGCCGGCGGAAGAGGTGCCTCCGGCCGGTGCTCGCGGCGCCGGACGCCGGTCGTCGGCAGAGCCGGCGACCGGGAGAACGAACCAGAGCAATCCGGACTTTCGGCCCGCCTGGGGTGTGCATCCACAGGCGGGCCGACTTCGTGGTGTGCCGACATCGTCACAGAAGGTCGCTCACTCAAGCTCTTGACGGGATCAACGTGGAACGCTGAGCTTAGAGTTCACAAGTTGGAGCCAAGGCAGGAGTGGATGGGTCAATGGAGACTCCGGGTTCGCAGTCGTCGCTGCACCGCGCCAACCTCGAGCGTGTCGTGCGCGCAGTGCGGATGGCCGGTTCGCTCACCCAGGCGGAGATCGCCCGTGCCACCGGGCTCTCGGCGGCGACGGTCTCCAATATCGTCAGGGAGCTCAAGGACGGCGGAACGGTGGAGGTCACGCCCACGTCGGCGGGCGGCAGGCGGGCGCGCAGCGTCTCGCTGAGCGGCAACGCGGGCATCGTCATCGGTGTCGACTTCGGCCACACCCACCTGCGGGTCGCGGTGGGCAACCTCGCCCACCAGGTGCTCGCCGAGGAGTCCGAGCCGCTGGACGTCGACGCCTCTGCCGCGCAGGGCTTCGACCGGGCGGAACAGCTGGTCACACGTTTGATCGAGAGCACAGGGGTGAGCCGGGACAAGGTCATCGGCGTCGGGCTCGGGGTGCCGGGACCGATCGACGTCGAGTCCGGAACGCTGGGCTCGTCGACGATACTCCCGGGGTGGGGCGGCACCAATCCCAGCCAGGAGCTGTCCGCCCGCCTCGGGGTGCCCGTGTACGTGGACAACGACGCCAACCTCGGCGCGCTCGGCGAGCTGGTCTGGGGCAGCGGGCGCGGGGTCAAGGACCTCGCGTACATCAAGGTGGCCAGCGGTGTCGGCGCCGGCCTGGTGATCAGCGGCCAGATCTACCGGGGGCCGGGAGGCACCGCCGGGGAGATCGGCCACATCACCCTCGACGAGGCCGGCCCGGTCTGCCGCTGCGGCAACCGCGGCTGCCTGGAGACGTTCACCGCGGCCCGCTACGTGCTCCCGCTGCTGCAGCCCAGCCACGGGCCCGACCTGACCATCGAGCGGATGGTCCAGCTGGCGCGTGAGGGCGATCCCGGCTGCCGCCGCGTCATCGCGGACGTGGGCCGCCACATCGGCCGGGGCGTGGCCAGCCTGTGCAACCTGCTGAATCCCACCCGGGTGGTGCTCGGCGGCGATCTGGCGGAAGCTGGAGAACTGGTGCTGGTGCCCATCAGGGAGTCCGTGGGGCGGTACGCGATCCCCAGTGCCGCGCGGCAGCTCTCGGTGCTTCCGGGGGCCCTCGGCGGCCGTGCCGAGGTGCTCGGCGCGCTGGCGCTCGTACTGAGCGAAATGGGTGATTCCACCCTCCTTGACGGGGCCGTGCCGCCGATCACTCCTGCCTTCACTTAGATAACGACTGGCACCGTTGCCATCTCGTTAATGATTTACTTCTTGACGCCAAGCCGTCGGGCGAGTTGACTTCCAGCCACCTCGGCCGCAGCGACGCGGCCTCGTCAGGGAGGTTCCACAGATGAACACGCGTATGCGTCGTGCAGCCGTTGCTCTCGCCGCCACTTCCATGGCCGTCTCGCTCGCCGCCTGCGGCAGCGCCAAGGAGTCCGGCGACAGCGGTGACAAGGAGTCCGGCGCCGACAAGTCGAAGCTCTCGGTCGGTCTGCTCCTGCCGGAGAACCAGACCGCGCGCTACGAGAACTTCGACCGTCCGCTCATCGAGAAGCGGATCAAGGAACTCGCGCCGGACGCCACCATCACCTACGCGAACGCCCAGCAGGACGCGACGAAGCAGCAGCAGCAGGTCGAGACGATGATCACGAAGAAGGTCGACGTGATCATCCTCGACGCCGTCGACGCCAAGTCCATAGCCAGCGCGGTCCAGCAGGCCGAGGACGCGGACATCCCCGTCGTCGCCTACGACCGCCTGGCCGAGGGCCCGATCGACGCCTACACCTCCTTCGACAACGAAGAGGTCGGCAAGGTCCAGGGCACCGCTCTGCTCGAGGCGCTCGGTGGCGACGCCAAGAAGGGCGAGATCGTCATGATGAACGGGTCGGTCACCGACCCGAACGCCGCCCTGTTCAAGAAGGGCGCCCACTCCGTGCTCGACGGCAAGGTGAACGTCGGCAAGGAGTACGACACCAAGGAGTGGAAGCCGGAGAACGCCAACACCAACATGGAAGGCGCGATCTCGTCCCTCGGGAAGGACAAGATCGTCGGCGTCTACTCCGCCAACGACGGCATGGCGGGCGGCATCATCGAGGCCCTGAAGTCCGCCGGCATCAAGGACCTGCCGCCGGTCACCGGCCAGGACGCCGAGCTCGCGGGTGTGCAGCGCATCGTCGCCGGTGAGCAGTTCATGAGCGTCTACAAGCCGTACCAGCCGGAGGCCTACGCGGCCGCCGAGATGGCCGTCGCGCTGGCCAAGGGCGAGAAGCTCGACGACATCGCCAAGACCACCGTCGACAGCGGCAGCGCCAAGGGCGTCCCCTCGGTCCTGATCCCGCCGGTCTCGCTGACCAAGGACAACATCCAGGACACCGTCGTCAAGGACGGCCTGTACACCGTCGCGGACATCTGCACCGCGAAGTACAAGGCCGCCTGCGACAAGATCGGTCTGAAGTAGTCCACCCGGGGACCATCCCCAAGGCCTGACGGGCCGGACGACCGCCCGTCACCCCCTCTGTCCGGCGCCCCGCCCCACCAAAAAACCCCGCTGCGGGGCGGGCGCCGGACGGTTTCCATGCCATGCTTTCCACATCCCCCGCCGGTCAGGCGGCGAAGGAGATGGTTCACGTGTCCGCAGCGCCTGTGCTGGCGTTGAGCGGGATCTCGAAGCGGTTCGGTGCGGTGCAGGCCCTCACCGACATCGAGCTCGAGGTCCACGCGGGCGAAGTGGTCGCCCTGGTAGGCGACAACGGCGCCGGCAAGTCCACTCTCGTCAAGGTGATCGCCGGCGTCGGCCCCGCCGACGAGGGCGTCATCGAATGGGACGGCAAGCCCGTCCAGATCACCCGGCCGCACGACGCCCAGGAGCTGGGTGTCGCGACGGTCTACCAGGACCTCGCACTCGCCGACAACATCGACGTCGTCGGCAACCTCTTCCTCGGCCGCGAACTGCGCAGGTTCGGCGTGCTCGACGAGGTCGAGATGGAGCGCCGCTCCCGTGAGCTGCTCTCCACGCTGTCCATCCGGATCCCGAGCGTCCGGATCCCGATCGCCTCGCTCTCCGGCGGCCAGCGCCAGACCGTCGCGATCGCCCGTTCGCTGCTCGGCGAGCCCAAGCTCGTCATCCTCGACGAGCCCACCGCCGCCCTCGGCGTCGAGCAGACCGCCCAGGTGCTCGACCTGGTCGAGCGGCTGCGCGAGCGCGGCCTCGCCGTCATCCTCATCAGCCACAACATGGCCGACGTCAAGGCCGTGGCCGACAAGGTGGCGGTCCTGCGGCTGGGCCGCAACAACGGCGTCTTCGACGTCCGCACCACCTCTCAGGAAGAGATCATCTCTGCCATCACCGGCGCCACGGACAATGCCGTGACCCGCCGCAAGGCGCGCACCGCGGAGGCGAAGGCCCAGTGAGCACCAAGGACACCCCCGTCGTCGGCAAGACCGACCACGCGCCCGTGGACGCTCCGGCCGCCGCGCCCGACGCCGTCACCGCCGTCGACCCCCGCCTCCTGGTCCGCCAGGAGGGCTTCAAGGGATACGTCACGGAGTTCAGGCGCAAGATCCGCAGCGGTGAGCTGGGCTCCATCCCGGTCGTCATCGGCCTGATCATCATCTGGGCGATCTTCCAGAGCATGGACTCGGCCTTCCTCGGCGCGGAGAACCTCAGCAAGCTCGCCGTCGCCATGGTCGGTCCCGGCCTGATCGCCGTCGGCCTGGTCTTCGTGCTGCTGCTCGGCGAGATCGACCTCTCCGTCGGCTCGGTCAGCGGTCTAGCCGCCGCCGTCTTCGCCGTGCTCGCGGTCAACGAGGGCGTGGGCGAGGTCTGGGCACTGATCGCCGCCCTGCTCACCGGCGCCGTGATCGGCGCGCTCCACGGGTTCTTCTTCGCCAAGATCGGCGTACCGGCCTTCGTGATCACCCTGGCGGGTCTGCTCGCCTGGAGCGGTCTGATGCTGGAGGTGCTCGGCTCCAGCGGCACCATCAACCTGGACAGCGACGGCCTGGTCGGCAACCTCACCCGGTACCACTTCTCGGACGTCGCCGCCGCCTACGGCGCGGCCGCCCTCGCGGTCGCCGCGTTCTTCCTCAGCGCCTTCCTGGACAGCCGCCGCCGGGAGGCCGCGGGTGTCCCGTCCCGGCCCATGAGCGAGATCATCGTCCGCACCGCCGTCCTCGCGGTGTTCGCCTTCGCCGCGGCCTGGATCTTCAACCAGTACCGCGGACTGCCGCTCGGTGTGCTGATCTTCCTCGTGGTCCTCGTGGTCGCCGACTTCGTCCTGCGGCGCACCTCCTACGGACGCAAGGTGTTCTCGCTCGGCGGCAGCGTCGAGGCCTCCCGCAGGGCCGGCATCAACGTCACCGCGATCCGCATCTCGGTGTTCTCCATCGCCGGCACGATGGCGGCCTTCGGCGGTCTCTACATCGCCTCCAGGATCGCCGCGGCCAACCAGTCCGCCGGCGCCGGCGACCTGCTGATGCTCGCCATCGCGGCGGCCGTCATCGGCGGCACCAGCCTCTTCG
Source organism: Streptomyces sp. GC420 (assembly GCF_009916105.1). Classification (GTDB taxonomy): domain Bacteria; phylum Actinomycetota; class Actinomycetes; order Streptomycetales; family Streptomycetaceae; genus Streptomyces. The sequence goes on from NZ_JAAAXQ010000012.1 coordinate 36,339, forward strand.
GCGGCCGCGGCTCGGCCTGGTCCGCCCTGCTCGGCATGCTCGTCATCCAGTCGATCAGCTCGGGCCTGGCTCTCCAGGGTGTGGAGTCCTCGGTCCAGAACATGATCACGGCGGCCGTCCTGGCCATCACCGCGGTGATCGACTCGGTCTCCCGCAAGACGCAGAAGACGGCCGGCCGCGCCTAGCCCCTGGCCCGCGCCCGACCACACGTGCCCGGCACCGTCCCACGGTGCCGGGCACATCCCCTTTTCCGGGCATGTCCCGTTCCTGCCGTGCCTTTTGCGGCCGCCACGCTCTCTCACGGAAACGCGGTGATGGACGGACGTGACCTCCCGGTGACCGCGGGCCGGGCCGGAACATTAGACTCGGGCGGACTGCACGCTCGACCGGCAAGCACACACGCAAGGAGGCACGGGTGGCATTGCTGACCCGTATCAAGGGGCCGCGCGATCTCGACGGGCTCAGCGCGGAGGAGCTCGACCGGCTCGCGTCCGAGATCCGGACCTTCCTGGTCGAAGCGGTCTCCAAGACCGGCGGCCACCTCGGCCCCAACCTCGGTGTGGTCGAGCTGACCATCGCCCTGCACCGTGTCTACGACTCGCCCCGGGACAAGATCCTCTTCGACACCGGGCACCAGAGCTACGTACACAAACTGCTCACGGGGCGCCAGGACTTCTCCCGGCTCCGCGCCAAGGGCGGCCTGTCCGGCTACCCCTCGCGCGCCGAGTCCGAGCACGACGTCATCGAGAACAGCCACGCCTCCACGGTGCTCGGCTGGGCCGACGGCCTCGCCAAGGCCAACCAGGTGCTGAAGAAGGACGACCACGTCGTCGCCGTCATCGGAGACGGGGCGCTGACCGGCGGCATGGCCTGGGAGGCGCTGAACAACATCGCCGACGCCAAGGACCGACCGCTGGTCATCGTTGTCAACGACAACGAGCGCTCCTACGCGCCGACCATCGGCGGTCTCGCCAACCACCTCGCCACGCTGCGCATCACGGACGGCTACGAACGCTTCCTGGCCCGCGGCAAGGAGTTCCTCGAGCGCACCCCGGTCGTCGGCAGGCCCATGTACGAGGCGCTGCACGGCGCCAAGAAGGGCCTGAAGGACCTCGTCGCCCCGCAGGGCATGTTCGAGGACCTCGGCCTGAAGTACGTCGGCCCCATCGACGGCCACGACATCGAGGCCCTGGAGTCCGCGCTGGCCCGCGCCAAGGGCTTCGGCGGCCCGGTCATCGTGCACTGCATCACCGAGAAGGGCCGCGGCTACGACCCCGCCGTCCAGGACGAGGCGGACCGCTTCCACGGCATCGGCCCCATCCATCCGGACACCGGACTGCCCGTCAAGACCGCCGCCGCCAGCTGGACCTCGGTCTTCGGCGACGAGATGGTCAGGCTCGGCCGGGAGCGCGAGGACATCGTCGCCATCACGGCCGCCATGCTCCAGCCCGTCGGCCTGAAGAAGTTCGCCGAGGCGTTCCCCCACCGGGTGTACGACGTCGGCATCGCCGAGCAGCACGGCGCCGTCTCCGCCGCCGGTCTGGCCACGGGCGGACTGCACCCCGTCTTCGCCGTGTACGCCACCTTCCTCAACCGCGCCTTCGACCAGGTGCTGATGGACGTGGCCCTGCACAAGTGCGGTGTCACCTTCGTGCTGGACCGCGCCGGTGTCACCGGCGACGACGGCGCCTCCCACAACGGAATGTGGGACATGTCGATCCTCCAGGTCGTCCCGACCCTGCGGATCGCCGCGCCGCGCGACGCCGAACAGCTGCGCGCCCAGCTGCGCGAGGCCGTCGAGGTCGACGACGCGCCGACCGTCGTCCGCTACTCCAAGGGCGTCGTGGGGCCCGCCGTGCCCGCGGTGGACCGCATCGGCGGCATGGACGTGCTCCTCGAGGCCGGTACGGACCGGCCCGACGTGCTCCTGGTCTCCGTCGGCGCGCTCGCCCCGATGTGCCTGGAGATCGCCTCCCTCCTCGACAAGCAGGGCATCTCCTGCACCGTCGTCGACCCGAGGTGGGTCAAGCCCGTCGACGAGGCGCTGGCCCCGCTCGCCGAACGGCACCGCGTCGTGGTGACCGTCGAGGACAACAGCCGTACCGGCGGTGTCGGCTCCGCCGTGGCCCAGGCGCTGCGCGACGCGGGCGTGGACCTGCCGCTGCGCGACTTCGGCATCCCCGAGCGGTTCCTCGACCACGCCTCCCGCAAGGAGGTCATGGCGGAGATCGGGCTGACCGCGCCCGACATCGCCCGCCAGGTCACCGGGCTGGTCGCCAAGCTCGACGGCCGCTTCGACGACGCGCCGGCGCAGGCCGCCCGCGACTGAGCCCGCGACCGAGCCCGCGACCGAGGGAGCGCGGAGCGCTCGGTGGCACCCGTGCGGCCCGTTACGCGGAGGACCGGCCGGGGCACCCTGTACGGGTGGTCCGGCCGGTCCTTTCGTATGAAAACCGCATTTCTGACGCCGTGCCGGACCACCACTGTCCCGATCATGGGGCCCACGACGAACGCGTGGAGGTACGCCGGTGAGTACGCAGCCGAGCACGGGGCCGAGGTCCGCGGGCGGCCTGCTGAGGACGAAGTCCATCGAACAGTCGATCACGGACACCGAGGAGCCGGAGCACGCGCTCGACAAGTCGCTCTCCGCCCTCGACCTGACCATCTTCGGCGTCGGCGTCATCATCGGGACCGGCATCTTCGTCCTCACCGGCGCGGTCGCCAAGGAGAACGCCGGCCCCGCCACCGCCCTCGCCTTCGTCGCCGCAGGTGTGGTCTGCGCCCTGGCGGCCCTGTGCTACGCCGAGTTCGCCTCCACCGTGCCGGTGGCCGGATCGGCGTACACGTTCTCGTACGCCTCGCTCGGCGAGCTGCCCGCCTGGATCATCGGCTGGGACCTGGTCCTGGAGTTCGCCCTCGGCACCGCGGTGGTCGCCGTCGGCTGGTCGGGCTATGTGCGATCGCTGCTGGACAACGCGGGCTGGCACCTGCCCGACACGCTGAGCGGGCCCGACGTCGCCGAGGGGCTCGGCTTCGACGTCCTCGCCGCGGGGCTGGTCCTCGTCCTGACGGTCATCCTCGTCATCGGCATGAAGCTGTCCGCCCGCGTCACCTCACTGGTCGTGGCCGTCAAGGTGACGGTGGTGCTGATCGTCATCGTCGCGGGCGCCTTCTTCATCACCGCCGACAACTACTCGCCCTTCATCCCGGAGGCGCAGAAGCAGGAGGCGGGCAGGAGCCTCGACTCGCCACTGGTCCAGCTGATGTTCGGTTACGAACCCACGAACTTCGGCGTCATGGGCATTTTCACGGCTGCCTCCGTGGTCTTCTTCGCCTTCATCGGCTTCGACGTCGTGGCCACCGCCGCGGAGGAGACCAGGAACCCGCAGCGGGACATGCCCCGGGGCATCCTCGGCTCCCTCTTCATCTGCACCACCCTGTACGTCCTCGTCTCCATCGTCGTCACGGGCATGCAGAACTACACCGAGCTGTCCGTGGACGCCCCGCTCGCCGACGCCTTCAAGGCCACCGGGCACCCCTGGTACGCGGGCGTCATCAGCTTCGGCGCCGCCGTCGGCCTCACCACGGTCTGCATGATCCTGCTGCTCGGCCAGACGCGGGTCTTCTTCGCCATGAGCCGCGACGGGCTGCTGCCCCGCTTCTTCTCCCGGGTGCACCCGAAGTTCAAGACCCCGCACCGTCCGACCATCCTGCTGGGCGTGCTGATCGCCGTGCTCGCCGGATTCACCAGCCTCTCGGAGCTCGCCGAGCTGGTGAACATCGGCACGCTCTTCGCCTTCGTCGTCGTCGCCCTCGGCGTCGTCATCCTGCGCCGCACCCGCCCGGACCTGCCGCGCGCCTTCCGCACCCCGCTGGTGCCCCTGGTGCCGGTGCTGTCGGTGGCCGCCTCGCTGTGGCTGATGCTCAACCTGCCCGCCGAGACGTGGGTGCGGTTCGGCATCTGGATGGCGCTGGGCTTCCTCGTGTACTTCCTCTACGGGCGCAGCCACAGCCGGCTGCACGCGGGTGCCGCGCATGCCCGGAGGTGACCGTCAGCCGTCGCGGTCGCGGTCGCGGTCGCCGTCACCGTTGCCGGCGCCCGTGCCGTCGCGGGCGTGGGCGTGGGGCGCGGCGGGCCGCACGGCACGCGGCCCCAGGCACTCGGCGCCGAACTCGCCCACCCGCCGCCGCAGTTCCCGGTCGGCGGTGACGACGACACAGGGCAGGGCAGCGGCGGCGACGAGCTCCACGATCCGGTCGTCCCCGCTGCCCGGCGCGGACTCCACCCGCACCCCGGGCACGGACTCCACCCCCCGGGCGGAACCCTCGACGACCAGCACCACCTCGGCCCGCTCCCGCTCGGCGTACCCGGCCAGGCCGTCCCTCAGCCGCTCGGTGGCACCGCGCCGGTCGCGCCACCAGCCGTCGGGCACGGAGCCGACGACATTGGCGGCGTCGACGATCAGTATCTTGCGCTCGGACACGGGGCCATTGTCCGCCAGAAGCCCGGCTGCCGTGGCCCGCCGGAGAAGACGAGGAGGGTCCCCGCGGCTGCGGGGACCCTCCTCGCACCACGGCGGCAGACGGTGTTACGCGGGAACGCTGGCCACACCCGGCTCCAGGAACCTCTTGCCGTTGACGCGCTCCGAGACGCCCTCACGGTCCAGGTACGGCGTGATGCCGCCCAGGTGGAAGGGCCAGCCGGCGCCGGTGATCAGGCAGAGGTCGACGTCCTGGGCCTCGGCGACGACGCCCTCGTCCAGCATCAGACCGATCTCCTGCGCGACCGCCTCGAGCACGCGGGCGCGCACCTGCTCCTCCGTCAGGACGGTGTCGCCCTGCTTGAGGAGCGCGGCGACCTCGGGGTCCAGCTCCGGCTTGCCGGAGTCGTAGACGTAGAAGCCGCGCTTGCCGGCCTCGACGACCGCCTTGAGGTTCGGGGAGACCTTGAAGCGGTCCGGGAAGGCCCCGTGCAGGGTCTCCGAGACGTGCAGGCCGATGGCCGGGCCGACGAGTTCGAGCAGCACCAGCGGGGACATCGGCAGACCGAGCGGCTCGACGGCCTTCTCGGCGACCTCGACCGGGGTGCCCTCGTCGATGACGTTCTGCACCTCGCCCATGAAGCGGGTCAGGATGCGGTTCACGACGAACGCCGGGGCGTCCTTGCACAGGACGGCGGTCTTCTTCAGCTTCTTCGCCACCGCGAAGGCCGTCGCCAGCGAGGCGTCGTCCGTCTTCTCGCCGCGCACGATCTCCAGCAGCGGCAGCACCGCGACCGGGTTGAAGAAGTGGAAGCCGACGACCCGCTCGGGGTGCTTCAGCTTCGACGCCATCTCGCTGACGGACAGCGAGGAGGTGTTGGTGGCGAGGATCGCGTGCGCCGGGGCGACAGCCTCGACCTCCGCGAACACCTTCTGCTTGACGCCCATCTCCTCGAACACGGCCTCGATGATGAAGTCCGCGTCCGCGAAGCCCTCGGCCTTGTCCAGGACACCGGTGACCAGGGCCTTGAGGCGGTTGGCCTTGTCCTGGTTCACCCGGCCCTTGAGCAGCAGCTTGTCGATCTCGCCGTGGACGTAGCCCACGCCCTTGTCGACACGCTCCTGGTCGATGTCGGTCAGCACGACCGGCACCTCGAGGCGGCGGGCGAACAGCAGCGCGAGCTGAGAGGCCATCAGACCGGCGCCGACGACACCGACCTTGGTGACGGGCCGCGCGAGGGACTTGTCCGGCGCTCCGGCCGGGCGCTTGCCGCGCTTCTGCACCAGGTTGAAGGCGTAGATGCCGGCGCGCAGCTCGCCGCCCATGATCAGGTCCGCGAGGGCCTGGTCCTCGGCGTCGAAGCCCTGCTGGAGGTCACCGTTCTTCGCGGCGGCGATGATGTCCAGCGCGCGGTACGCGGCCGGGGCGGCGCCGTGCACCTTGCTGTCCGCGATGAAGCGGCCGCGTCCGACGGCCTGGTCCCAGGCTTCGCCGCGGTCCACCTCGGGGCGCTCGACGGTGATCTCGCCCTTGAGTACGGAGGCGGTCCAGGCCAGCGACTGCTCCAGGAAGTCCGCGCCCTCGAAGAGCGCGTCCGCGATGCCGAGGTCGTAGACCTGGCCGCCCTTCAGCTGCTTGTTCTGGTTGAGGGAGTTCTCGATGATGACCGAAACCGCCCGGTCCGCGCCGATCAGGTTCGGCAGGATCGTGCAGCCGCCCCAGCCGGGGACGAGGCCGAGGAAGACCTCGGGCAGCGAGAACGCGGGCAGCGAGGCCGACACCGTGCGGTACGTGCAGTGCAGACCGACCTCGACACCGCCGCCCATCGACGCGCCGTTGTAGTACGCGAAGGTGGGGACCGCGAGGCCCGACAGCCGCTTGAAGACGTCGTGGCCGCCCTTGCCGATGGCGAGCGCGTGCTCGTGCGACTTCAGCAGCTCGACACCCTTGAGGTCGGCGCCGACGGCGAAGATGAACGGCTTGCCGGTGACACCGACGCCGACGATCTCGCCGTCCGCGGCCTCCTTCTCCACCTGGTCGATCGCCGTGTTCAGGTTGGCGAGGGACTGCGGCCCGAGGGTGGTCGGCTTGGTGTGGTCGAAGCCGTTGTCCAGGGTGATGAGGGCGAACCGGCCCGCGCCGGCCGGCAGGTCGAAGTGGCGTACGTGCGCCTGCGTCACGACCTCGTCCGGGAACAGCTCGGCCGCGCCCTTCAGGAGCTCAGTGGTACTCACTTGTTGCCTCCGTCGAAGTGCGGGTTCTCCCAGATGACCGTTCCGCCCATGCCGAAGCCGATGCACATGGTGGTCAGGCCGTAGCGGACGTGCGGCTGCTCCTCGAACTGCCGCGCCAGCTGCGTCATCAGACGCACGCCGGAGGAGGCCAGCGGGTGGCCGAAGGCGATGGCGCCGCCGTACTGGTTCACCCGGGCGTCGTCGTCCGCGATGCCGAAGTGGTCGAGGAAGGCCAGGACCTGGACGGCGAAGGCCTCGTTGACCTCGAACAGGCCGATGTCGGAGATCGACAGACCGGCCTTGGCGAGGGCCTTCTCGGTCGAGGGGACCGGGCCGACACCCATGACCTCGGGCTCGACGCCCGCGAAGGCGTAGGAGACCAGGCGCATCTTGACGGGCAGCTCCAGCTCCCGCGCCACGTCCTCGGCGGCCAGCAGGGAGGCGGTGGCACCGTCGTTGAGACCGGCCGCGTTGCCGGCGGTGATCCGGCCGTGCGCGCGGAACGGGGTCTTGAGGCTCGCCAGGCTCTCCAGGGTGGTGCCCGGGCGCATCGGCTCGTCGGCCGTGACCAGGCCCCAGCCGGTCTCGCCGACCTCCGGGTTGCTGCGGCGCACGGAGATCGGCACCAGGTCGGGCTGGATCTTGCCGTTGGCGTAGGCCTTGGCGGCCTTCTCCTGCGAGCGCACCGCGTACTCGTCGCAGCGCTGCTTGGTCAGGTGCGGGAAGCGGTCGTGCAGGTTCTCCGCCGTCATGCCCATGAACAGGGCGGACTCGTCGACCAGCTTCTCGCTGACGAAGCGCGGGTTGGGGTCGACGCCCTCACCCATCGGGTGGCGGCCCATGTGCTCGACACCGCCGGCGACGACGACGTCGTACGCGCCGAAGGCGATGGAGCCGGCCGTCGTGGTGACGGCGGTCATGGCACCGGCGCACATGCGGTCGATCGAGTAGCCGGGCACCGACTTCGGCAGGCCGGCGAGGATGCCCGCCGTGCGGCCCAGCGTCAGACCCTGGTCGCCGATCTGCGTGGTGGCGGCGACGGCCACCTCGTCGATCTTGGCCGGGTCCAGGTTCGGGTTGCGGCGGAGCAGCTCACGGATCGCCTTGACGACGAGGTCGTCGGCCCGGGTCTCGTGGTAGATGCCCTTCGGGCCCGCCTTGCCGAACGGGGTGCGGACGCCGTCGACGAAGACGACGTCCCTGACGGTACGAGGCACGATGGCTCTCCTCCAGGGTGCTATACGGGCACTGCCGGGCACACCGCACGGACGCAACGCTGCGGCGGCTCGCTCCGCACATGCTACTTGCGAGTAACCAGGCTGCACAGCCCCGTCGCCGGGAGCGGCGAACGTCACACCCGAATGCCGACCCCGGGGACGAAATCCGGCCGTCCTCCGCGTTCCCGCATCCGGCCCCGAAAACACTCCCGCCGGGCTCCGCCCAATCGGGCCCCGGCCC
>NZ_JAAAXQ010000130.1 GCF_009916105.1 Streptomyces sp. GC420
GATCAGGAATCCTGATCCGGCCGGCCCCGGCCCCGCGGGCACCGGCTCGGTGCCGTCAGCCGCCGAAGACGCCGACTTCCCGCAGGGAGTAGCCCCACTCGGTGCCGCGCTCCAGCCCGTGGACACGCACATAGCGGGCCGGCACACCCGTGAACCGGGCCGTGTCCAGGCCGCCGTCACCGGTGGTCGTGGACCACACCGGCTGCCAGGCGGAGCCGTCGGTGGAGACCTCGATGCGGTAGGCCTTCCCGTACGCACGCTCCCAGTCGAGGGTGACGCGCTTGACGAGGCTCGTGGTCCCGAGGTCGATCCGCAGCCACTGGTCGTCGCTCCAGTCGCTCGCCCAGCGGGTGTCCGTGTCGCCGTCCACGGCCCTGCCCGGTGCGTAGCTCGTGAACGGATTCCACTCCGACGAACTGGCCGAGGCGGGTGCCCCGGCGGCGAGATCGGTTCCGGCCCTGTGGTCCTCGGACCCCTCCCACGTGGTCAGGTAGGACTCGGCGCCCCGGAAGAGGTCGTCGACCACGCCCTGCCCGGCGACGAGCCGTACGTCCTCCAGCCAGTCCGGAACGAGCCCGTAGTGGGCGGCGCCGTCGGTGTTGATGTCCCAGGTGCGCTCACCGGTGGTCTGCCTGTCGATGACGGCGCTCCCGTCGGCACTGCGGAAGGGATACCGCACGGGGTTCGCGGTGTCGGTGCCGCGCGGGGCCGGCCAGCCGCCGACACCGTTCATGTCCGTGCCGTAGCCGTACCCGACGCCGTACTTGTCGCGCAGTGCGTCCGTGCGGTCCGCCTCGGCGCCGAAGTCCTCCGCGCCGTGCATGTACTGGGCGATGAACCCACCGAGGCGGTATACCCGCTCGGTCCAGTTCAGGTCCATCCAGCTGTGGGACGACAGAACACCCGGGTACGACTCGGACTCGAGGATGTCGAGGGCCCGGCCGGTGGCCTTCACGCTCATGTGGTCGACCTCGAGCATCATCTTGCGCTTCATCATCCCGCGCACGGCGTACTCACCGAGTTCGGTGAGACCGCGGGTGTTGCACCGTGCGTCCGAGTCGTACGCCGGGACCTCGACGCCCTGCGGGAGTTCCGCCTCGGCGTTCGGCGCCGACGCGATGCCGATGGGGTTGTCGTGCTGAGGGCCCGTGCACTTCTCCGTCTTCCAGAAGGTGCCGGTCGACAGGAACTGGCCCACGTTGATGGCCGTGCCGAGGGCACCCTCGTCGAAACGTACGCCGCACAGGGCGTTGTCGAACTTGTGGCACAGGAACATGCTGCGCACGCCCAGCTTGTGCAGCTCGTCCAGGCCGCGGTCGATGTCGTCCCTGTCGCACTGCGCGATGTCGAGAATCTGCTTGCAGCCGAAGGGCTCCGACGTCTCGACCCCCAGGACGACGGCCAGCTTGCCCTGCCGTATCACCTCGCGCGCCTGGGCGCTGTCGGTGACGATCCTGAACCAGCCCTTGCCCGTGCCGCCGTACATCTTGTCGATGTAGGCCTGCATGTCGTACGTCTTCTGCGCCTGCAGGCGGATGGAGGTCATCTCGTCGCAGCTGCGGTCCTTGAAGAAGTAGACGGAGCAGATCACGCCGTTGGTGACGAGGTCGTTGACGAGCACGCGCTGACCCCCGCGCCAGGCCCGCTCGACCCAGGCGTAGTAGTTCTGCTGATGGGTCAGCGAGTCGTGGGCCGGCCAGTCCTTGAACGTCGGCCACCCGGTCGGATCGTGCTTGCCGTCACCGCCCTTGGTGATGAAGTCGAAGACCGCGAGCGAGCCGTCGGGGTAGTGCTCGGGACAGTCCTTGAGGGCGTCCGCGACCCCGAGCTCCGAGAACGGCTTGCCGCAGATGAGCCGGCCGCCGAAGGCCTCGTTGGACATCAGGTGGTTGTGGGCGTCGACGAATCCGCGCACTTCTCCCTGCGGGCCGGTCCCCGTGAAGGGCTCGCCCGTCACATTGATCCCGGAGTCCGGCGCGGGCCGCGCGGCCGGGATCCACCAGCCGGACTCGGCCGATGAGCCGGGCGCGGGGCCCAGCATCAAGGTCATTACGGCGAGGAGCACGGAGAGAACTGTGATGGACCTGCGTCTGCGGTGGGGGGATCGAGTCATGGTCATCACTCACGTCTGGGTGGTGGGCCGGTGGCGCGGTCGATGAGCCGGAGCAGGGGCCCGGACCGAGCTCCTTTTGTCATGAGCGCGCAAATGGTGGGACGAGAATCCCGACAGTCGCAACCGGAGTCAAGAGTCCGGGACGGATGACCTGATGTTGCGCACGGCAAGTCGCGGCCCCGCGTGCTGTACGAGTCCCGTACCTCCGCCGGCGACGGTGGTCAGCCGGTCAGGGGCTGCCACCGGTCTTCCTGCGCGGGGTCGAGTCTGCTGCCCCACACCAGCGCCCCACCGATCAGGCCGGGCCTGTCCCGCGTGGCCAGGGCCGGGGCTTCGAGCATGTCGGCAGCCTCTTCCAGGTAGGTGACCAGCGTGTCGAGTTCTTCGCCGGGGCCTTCGTCGCAGCGGGACCAGCGGCCCAGGTAACCGGTCGCGGCGTCCAGGTACAGGCCCGAAGTGCTGTCAGCCGCGCCGTGGGAGACAACCGGTATCCAGGTGGGCTTCCACACGGTGATCCGGTCGTCTTCGGAACGGTCGGCGTTGAGGTCGTCCTCGCGGGCCTGGGCGTCCATCATCAGCCGGTAGACGGCGGCCACGGCGTCCAGGGTCATCAGGGCTCTGTTGCTCGGAAGGCATCCCCAGCCACCGCCCCCGTCGTCGCCCGCCGTCAGCAGCCACAGGACGCGCAGCTCGACGGGGATCCGGATGCCGAGGTCCCGTTCCAGGGCGGCGATGGCGGCGGGGCCGGCGCCGGCGCGGAGCGCGGCGTAGGAGTCGGGGGCGTTGTGCTTGAGCCAGCCGGTGATGCGCCGCCAGGCATCGGCGACCTCCCGTACGGTGACCGCGGCGGTGGCAGGGTCGGCAGGCCGGTCCTGGTCTCGGCCCTGCTCCTGCTCCTGATCACGGGCGTCCGTGGAGGGCGCGGTGGAGGGGGCCGCTCTCAGGAACCGGATCTCGATCCGGTCCGGCTCGCGGATGTAGCCGACGGACAGGTCGGGGCAGTCATCGAACATGTCGCCGTCGACCGTCACGGTCAGGATGCCGGGCAGCCCCGAGGGCCGGCCCATGTCAGGGTCGTCGGCCAGCCGGCCGGCCAGGGCCTTCAGCGCATAGGGAACGCTTGCCCCCAACTGGGCGGCGATGTCGCGTACGTCCGGCTGGATTTCGACCTTCACAGCATGGTGCTCCTTGCTGGTCGGATGGAGGGCGGCACCCCTGGCAGGCGATGCCCCTGACACAGTAGGACGCCCGCGCTCACCGGCGGGTGGTGTGGGCGTCCTGTCGTGCGGAGGGTGTGGTCATCCACCGCTGGGCGCGGGCCGGTGAGCGATGGTGCACGCCTTCCACCCCGGCAGGGGTGTCGAGCGGCGCCACCGTTATGCGGAACACGCGGCTCCGGCCGCGTTTCTGGCGCTTCGCCGGACGGTGCCTCCTTGATGACGTGGCAGCCTCACGGCGCGGCGAGGGGGCGTCGATCACGAGCCGATCCTGCCTCGGGTCCGGTACCGGGTCCACGTCCGGTACCGGGTCCGCCTCCGGTACCGGCGGTCCCGGAGCGGCCTCCCCCAGAGCCTCCCTCAGGCGTCCTCCCGGAGGAAACGCTCCCGCGCCCGCAGCGCGATGCGCGGCATCAGCGGGGCGGCCGTCCTGCGGCGCACCGCGCCCTGCCACACGCCCCAGCCGTAGGCGAGGTCGTCGAGGCGGCGGACCACCGTGTGCGCGACCGGCCCGAGCGAGGAGCCCGAGCGGTGGTGGTCGGCCAGGCCCTCGACGAGGGCGGCGGCGGCCAGACCGTACCGCGCACGACGGCTCACGACGGCTGCGGCCACCGCGACCGGCCAGTGATGCCGGGTGGCGCAGCGCAGCAACTGCACGGCGGTGCCGCCCAGTGCGGCGAGGGACAGCAGGGTCCCCGCGCGGACGGGCGAGTCGGCGTCGGGCATGCGCCGCGCCAGCCGCCCCGCCGTCGTCCCGGTCAGCGCCGTGGCCAAGGCTGCCGGCAGAGGCCTGCCGGACAGCAGCAGCGCGCAGGCGGCCAGCGACCATGGCGCGGCGTACAACGGCGGTACCTGCCCGGGATGCCGCAGCGCGAGATCGGCGGCACCGGTGCCGTATCCCGCCCGCTGGGCGAGCCAGCTGCGCAGGTCCGTGCGGTGCCGGTGGCCCACACGTGACTCTGGTACGTACCGCAGCCGCCAGCCCGCCTCGTGCAGCCGCATGCACAGATCGACGTCCTCACCGACGCGCATGGCGGGAACGAAGCCCGCGCCGACCGCGGACCGGCGGACCACGATGGTGGCGCTGGGCACGTAGGACAGCGCGGACAGCGGCCTGACGGGTCCCTCCTTCGGCCCCATGTCGAGTGGGGAGCGCACTTCCTCGTACCGGTCCAGGAGGCGTGGTGCGCGCACGGGCAGCGCGACCACCCGGGGCGCGACGAGGGCGACCGCCGGATCGCTGAACTGGGCCAGCAGCGGCGCCAGCCAGCCCGGTTCCGGCACGATGTCGGAGTCGCAGAACGCCACGAACGGTGTGCGGGCGTGGCGCAGTCCGGTGTTGCGCGCCTCGGCGGGACCGAGGTTGCGCGGATGGACGAGCAGCCGCGCGCGGTGCCGACGCGCCGCCCGGGCGAGGGCCGCCGGGTCCCGGGAGCCGTCGTCCACCACCAGGACCGGCAAATCCGGGGCCGACGGGTCGGCGCGCAGCGCGGCCAGCAGCCGGTCCAGCTGGTCGGCACGGTCACGGACGGGGATCACGACCGTGGTGTCGCCGACCGGCGGCAGGAGGGGCCGCGGGTGCGCCACGCCGGTGTCCAGCAGCCTGCGGGCGAGGGCGGCGCCGGCCGGGTCGGTGACGGTGAGTCTGCCGTCGGGCAGCAGGCGGACCGCCCTGGTGCTCAGCCGCACCAGGCGGGGCGGCGAGCCGCCCAGCATGAGCCGTCCGTCGCGCGACCGGTGCGTGTCGGTGGCGAGTTCGACCACGAAGCCACGCGGCAGCGGAGCGTCCGGCGGAACCGGCACCGCGAGACACCGCGCCACCCCGTCCGGTGGTGGGGATTGCGGGGGAGCCCCGGCGGGTGATGCGGCCCGCGGCGTGCTTCCGCCCGGCGACATCGCCTCCGGCGGCGTGCCGACGGGTGACGGGTCGCCCGGTGGGGGCGTGCGTCTCGGTCGTCCGAACAGTCTCATGCGGTGACCCGTTTCTGAAGACTGAGCAGGAGTGAGCCCGTGCAGCCGCGCGCCCCGAACGGTCCTGGGCGCAATGGTCCCCGGCGTACTCGGCCCCGGGGCGGCGAGACGGATCCCGTCCGTGGTCCGGTCCCGGGAGGCCGGTTCCCTCGCGACCCTGCCGGACGGATACGGCCGGAGGCGACGGGGAGGCCCCGAACCATCACTCCGGTGGGGCGGGCCCCCGCAATCCCCCGGCTACCGCCGGGGGTGCCTCCAGGCGCCGTACCCGCCGTGCCGGATCGCACGATCACCGAAGCCCGAACAGCCCAGCACACCGCAAGCCCGCAAGCAGACCACCACGCGATCGAGTCAACCCGACCTCGTCCACATCCCCGGCAAGAAGCCATCAAGCCGTCAACCCCCCGTCCGCGCGGAGTACGGAGCCGGTGAGAGCGAAGGACTCGGCCGAGCAGGCCCAGGCCACCGCGGCGGCCACCTCCTCCGGCCGCAGTGGCCTTCCGACCAGGTGCCGGTCGGCCAGTTGCCCGGCGTCGGAAAGCCCGTACAGGTCCGCCGTGGCGTGCAGCATGTCCGTCTGTGTCGCGCCCGGGGACACCGCGAGCGCGTTCACGCCGGTGTCCCGCAGGTCGCAGGCGAGGCCGCGGAGCAGGCCGACCACCGCGTGCTTGGCCGCGCAGTAGGCCCCGAGCCCCCACAGTCCGCGGTGCGCGGCGGCCGAGGCGAGGGCGACGAACCTGCCGTGCCGGGGCCGTGGCCTGCGCAGCAGCGCGGGTACGGCGGCGCGCGCCAGGTTCGCCACGCCCATGAGGTCGATGTCGAGCAGGGTCCGCCACTGGGCGTCGGTGTGCTCCCACACCGGGCCCCCGCCGAGTATCACGGCCGCCGCGCCCACGGCCGCGTCGAGTCCGCCGAACGCGGACTCGGCCGTCTCCACGGCGGTGTGCAGCGCCGCCGCGTCCCTCACGTCCGCGCGGAGAGCCAGTACATCGGGGAACTCCTCCTCCAGAGCGGCCAGTTCGTCGGGTGTGGCCAGCGGATACGGCACGCCCGGCTCGTCGGCGCAGCGGTCCACGGCGACGACGGCCCAGCCGTCCCCGGCCAGTCGCCGTACGGTCGCGGCCCCGATTCCGCGCGCGGCACCGGTGACGACGGCGACCCTCCGGCCGGTCATCGCCGCGCCCCCGTCCGGGCGGTGACTTGCCGCCCGGACGGCCGGCCGAGCCGTCCGCGCCCGGAGATCCGCCAGGCGCGGATGTCGTCGGCGAGGCGGTCCGCCATCCGGCCGAGCAGTTCCTCGCCCTCGTCCGCCCCGGCCCCGGCCGGGTCGCCGAGGACACCGCACGGGCTGACGCCCCGGACGGACTCGGTGACCAGCCGGTCCATCAGCCGGTGAACCGGGTCGGTCGGCCCGGCGACGGCCCGTCCGACGCGTACGGTCCCGTGCCGCAGCCGCAGCATCATGGAGGTCTCGGCGCGGCCCGCGTGCGCGTCGGCACCGGGCGGGGCGCAGGGCCACCAGGCCACGTCGCGGCCCTCCTCGCGAAGCCCGGCCACCGCTCCGGCCAGGCTCGCCAGGTTGCCGCCGTGGCCGTTCACCACCAGCAGGCGGCCCGCCCAGCGCAGTGCCGAGCGGCCGATCTCCGTGATCAGCAGCCGCAGCGCGGCGTGACCGATGGACACCGTGCCGGGGAAGCCCTCGTGCTCGCCGCTCGCGCCGTAGGACTGCTCGGGGGCGACGACCAGGTCCATCTCCTCCCCGAGCCGGGCGGCTGCCCGCCCGGCGACGGCTGAGGCCACCTCGGTGTCGGTGTGCAGCGGGAGGTGCGGGCCGTGCTGTTCGCAGGACCCGAGCGGCAGCAGCACCAGCGGCCGGCGGTCCGTCAGGTCGGGCCAGGCGAGGTCCGCGAGAACGGCCGCCGGGACGAGTCGCTCGCGCGTGTCCGCCGCGGGACCGGGCCGGCTGTGGCCGGGGCGGCGTTGACCGGGGGCGGCGTCCATGTCAGACCGCGCCCAGATCCCGGGTGAACCCCGGGGGGACGAGCACGTCGTCGCGGGTCAGTTCCCGGACGGACGAGCGGCCCAGCCCCAGCAGGGCGGAGTCGATGCCGCCGCGCAGAATTTCGAGGACGTTCTCCACGCCGCTCTGCCCGCCCGCCGCCAGGCCCCAGAGGTAGGCGCGGCCGATCATCACCGCCTTCGCGCCGAGTGCCAGCGCCTTGACGACGTCGCTGCCCCTGCGGACGCCCCCGTCGAGCAGGACGTCGATCCGGTCGCCCACCGCGTCCGCGACGGCCGGCAGGGCACGGATCGGGGCCGGGGTCGTGTCCAGGTTGTTCCCGCCGTGGTTGGACACCGAGATCGCGGTGACCCCGGCGTCCACCGCGCGCCGGGCGTCGTCGACCCGGCACACGCCCTTCAGCAGGAACGGCCCGTCCCACTGCTCGCGCAGCCAGCGCACGTCCTCCCAGGAGGGCGGCGGGGTCTGCATCCACTCGCCGTAGGCGCCGAAGAAGGTGGGCGCGTCCTTCCCCGGATCGGCGAGGTTGGGCGTCGTCAGGTCCGGCAGGCGCCGGGACCTGGCGAAGTCCAGCAGCCAGCGCGGCCGCAGCAGTGCCTCGGGCGCGAACCGTGCCATCGCCCTGAGGTCGAGCCGCTCCGGGATCGCGGGACTGCCCCAGTCGCGGCCGTGCGAGAACGACCAGTCGAGGGTGACGATCAGTCCTCTGGCCCCGGCCGTGCGGGCGTGCTCCATCCGGCGCAGCATCGCGTCCTTGCTGCCCATCCAGTACATCTGGAAGAACGTCAGCGGGTTGGCCGCGACCACCTCCTCCAGCGGTTTACTGGCGAAGGAGCTGAGCCCCATCGCCGTTCCCCGGGCCGCGGCCGCGCGGGCCACCGCGACCTCGCCGTCGGGATGCACCGCCTGTACGCCGGTCGGGGAGATGAGCACGGGCAGCGAGATCTGCTCGCCCATGACCGTCGTCGCCTGGTCCCGCTTGCCGGACAGGCCGGCGACGTGCGGAGCGAATCCCAGTTCGGTGAACGCCTTGGTGTTGTCGTCGTAGGACACGCCGCGTTCCGAGCCGGCGAGCAACGCGCTGTACACGGACTTCGGCAGCCGCTTCCCGGCCAGTCGCTGGGCCTCCGCCACGGTTTCGAACCATCCGCTCATGACCATCCTTCTTCCTCGTTCTCACTCGTCCGCGACGCACGTTCTCCTCGGCGGCCCGTCACTTCGGCTCCAGCCCGGCCAGCGGGCTCTCGTCGCAGAGGCGGTCAGGACGGCTCACCCGCACGGCGGGCATGCCGAGCGGCACGGTCCGGTGCGAGTGGTCGTTGCCCTGCCGCGGCAGCCCTGCGCGGTCCGCGGACCGCAGTGCCGCCTCGCCGTGGCCCTTGACGCATTCCGGGTCCGGGCCGTCCAGGGGCAGACCCGTGAAGAACTTCGCGGCCATGCAGCCGCCCTGGCAGACGTCGTACGCCGAGCAGCCCGCGCAGGCACCTGCGGAGGAGGGCCGGCGGAGATCCGCGAAGAGCTCCGAGTCCCGCCAGACCCGCTCGAAACCTCCCGGCGCACGGACGGTGCCCGCCCTGAAGGCGTCGTGGATCGCGAACGGGCAGGCGTAGACGTCGCCCACCGGGTCGATGAGGCACACCACCCGTCCCGCCCCGCACAGGTTCAGGCCGGGGATCGGTGCCGGGCCCAGTGCGTTGAGGTGGAAGAACGAGTCCCCGGTGAGTATGCGGTCGCCGTGCCCGACGAGCCAGTTGTAGATCTCGTGCTGCTGCCCCGCGGTGGGATGCAGTTCGTCCCACACGTCGGCGCCACGACCGGACGGCCGCAGCCGGGTGATGCGCAGCTGAGCCCCGTAGCGGTCGGCGATGGCCGCGAAGTCGTCCAGCTGTGACACATTCTGACGGGTCATCACTACGGAGATCTTGAAACCGGTGAAGCCGGCGGCGGCGAGATTCTCCATGGCGCGCACCGCCATGTCGTACGAACCGGCGCCGCGGACCGCGTCGTTGACCTCCCGGGTCGCTCCGTCGAGGGAGATCTGCACGTCGACGTAGTCGGTCGCGGCCAGCCGGCGTGCCCGCCCGGGCGTCAGCCGCAGCCCGTTCGTGGAGAACTTCACCCCGACCTGGTGGTCCACCGCGTAGTCCAGCAGCTCCCAGAAGTCCGGGCGCACCGTCGGCTCTCCGCCGCCGACATTGACGTAGAACACCTGCATCCGCCGGAGTTCGTCGATCACGGACTTCATCTCGCCGGTGGACAGCTCCCGGGGGTCACGCCGCCCGGAAGAGGACAGGCAGTGGGCGCAGGACAGGTTGCACGCGTACGTCCACTCCCAGGTCAGGCAGATCGGGGCGTTCAGGCCTCCTTTGAACTGTTCGACGAGCGCGGGCACGGGCTCGGCCCGCGTGGAGTCGCTGAGGGTGGTCGTCATCGCCGCACTCCGGTTCCGCTTCACAGGGGGACGATCATTTCGGTGGCGGCCAGCGAGGCCAGCGCGCGCAGGAGGGCCGCCCGCCGGACGCCGGGGACGCCGGCCAGGGCGTCCCCGGCGCTGGGGTGCCGTTCCAGTCCCCGGACGAGATCGACCAGTCCGGGCGCCTTCAGGAACGACAGCCGGCGGGTGCCGAAGTGGTAGGCGAGCGCGCCGAACGGTTCGGGACGCAGCGCGACGCAGGGGTTCAGCCGGTAGGCCCGGGTCACGTCGAACGCCAGGGCCGACGGGGCCGCAGGGGAGAACGGGGCGGGGCTGTCGGCGGGCATCAGTAGACGCCGCACATGCCGTCGATGGAGACCTCTTCCACGAGGACTTCCTCGGTGAGGTCCTCGGCCGTGACGGTCTGGGGGGTGTCGATGTGCCGCTCGACGTCACGGATTTCGTCTCGCATGGCGAACCTCCTGTTGGGTGGGGGAGTTGAGAGGGGCGGTCCTCGGCAGCGCGGCGACCGCTCCGGTAACGACGTTAGGGCGGGCCGCTCACGTGTCTCGCCATGCTTCCGGCCGCACTCGCCCTGTCCGGTCGGACAGGTGCGCCACCGCCGCGGCGCGGTCCGGCGCACGCCCCTGTCCGATCGGACAGGGGGCTGCCCGTCCGTTCGCGCCCGGCTGCCGCCCGGGTGATCGGTATCGCCGCGCGGCCCGGTCGGCGGAGGGTGAGACACGCCACGAACGCCCGGCACGTCCGTGATCCATCCGGACATCTGCGCCGCCGGCAAAGAAGCAGTCGCCGCAGTACGCGCGGCCCACCGCGCGGAGAGGACAGTCGCGATCATGCAGGTCGAAGAACTACTCAAGCCGTTTCCGATCAAGGAGTTCCACCCCTTCCCCCGGGCTCTGATGGGCCCGGGCGCGCACGAGCTGATCGGTCCCGAGGCCAAGAAACTCGGCTTCCGGCGCACGCTGGTGATGACCACGGGGCTGCGCGGCAGCGACACCGTGCACAGGATCGTCGAGTCGATGAAGTACCACGGGCTCGAGGTGGTCCTTTACGACAAGGTGGAGTCGAATCCCAAGGACTACAACGTCATGGACGCCGTGGCGCTGTACCAGGAGAACAAGTGCGACTCCTTCGTGTCCATCGGCGGCGGCTCCGCGCACGACGCCTGCAAGGGCGCCCGGATCTCGGTGGCGCACGACGGCCGCAACGTCAATGACTTCGAGGGCTTCAACAAGTCGGAGAACCCGAAGAACCCGCCCCACATCGCCGTCTCCACCACGGCCGGCACCGGCTCGGAGACCTCGTGGGCGTACGTCATCACGGACACCACCACCGACCCGGACAACCCGCACAAGTACGTCGCATTCGACGACGCGTCCGTGGCCTCGCTCGCCATCGACGACCCTACGCTGTACTACGACTGCCCGCTGGACTACACCGCGCAGTGCGGCTTCGACGTACTCGCGCACGCCTCCGAACCGTATGTGTCACGGCTCAACTTTCAGCCGTCCCTGGGCAATTCACTCCAGGCCATCAAGCTGACCGCACGTCACCTGCGCCAGGCGGTGTGGAACGGCCAGGACCTGGCCGGCCGTGAGGGCATGATGTACGCGCAGTACATCGCGGCGCAGGCGTTCAACTCCGGCGGCCTCGGCATCATCCACTCCATCTCGCACGCGGTCAGCGCGTTCTACGACACCCACCACGGCCTCAACAACGCCATCGCGCTGCCCCGGGTCTGGGCGTTCAACATGCCCGCCCAGTACGAGCGGTTCGCCGACATCGCCGAGGCGATGGGGGTGGACACGCACGGCATGACGAAGGTCCGGGCCGCCGAGGCCGCGCTCGCGGCGGGAATCCGGCTGCTGCGCGACGTCGGCATTCCGGAGAAGTTCACCGACGTCCGGCAGGACACCTACTCCAAGAACCGGCTCGGCCAGGGCCCGACGAAGTTCTACGAGCGGGCCGGGGAGATCAGGGGCGACGCCGCGGACGTCGACCGGATCACCCACCACGTCCTCGGTGACGCCTGCACGCCCGGCAACGCCAAGGAGTGCACGTTCGAGACCGTCCGGCCCGTGGTCGAGCACTGCATGACCGGCGACCTGGACGACCTGCTCGGCTGAGCGATCCGCGCGGGGTGGGGGCGGAGCCGCCGCCCCCACCCCGACTCCCGCACTTCTTCCACGGAGGAGCCGTGCCGCACACGCACACCCCGACCCACCCCGACGACCCCCAGGACACAGCACGGCAGGAGCCACGCCAGGAGCAATCGAAGGAGCGACAGCAGCAGCCACAGCAGGAGTTCGCCTCGGTCGACGAGGTTGCCGAGCGGTTCGCCGAGCACGGCTACATCACCGACCGCCGGCTCGCCACGACCGTCTTCCTGCTCACCCGTCTGGACAAGCCGGTGCTGCTGGAGGGCCCGGCCGGGGTCGGCAAGACCGAGCTGGCGAAGACGCTCGCGGCCGCGACCGGGCGCCGGCTGCTGCGCCTTCAGTGCTACGAGGGCCAGGACGAGAGCCGGGCGCTGTACGAGTGGGACTACGGCAAGCAGCTGCTGTACACGCAGATGCTGCGGGACAAGATCGGCGACCTCACCGCCGACGCTCCCGACCTGGGCGCGGCCGTGCGGCGGATCGAGGAACAGGACAGCGTGTTCTTCTCCGACCGCTTCCTCGCCCCGAGGCCGCTGCTGGACGCGGTGCGCGGCGAGCAGCCGGCGGTGCTGCTGATCGACGAGGTCGACCGGGCCGACGAGGCGCTCGAGGCGGTCCTGCTCGAGTGCCTGGCCGAGTACCAGGTGTCCGTGCCCGAGGTGGGTACGTACACCGCGAAGATCCCGCCCTACGTGGTTCTCACCTCCAACAACACCCGTGACCTGTCCGCCGCGGTCAAGCGCCGCTGCCTGCACCTGTTCCTGGACTACCCGGACGCGGAGCGCGAGCTGGAGATCCTGCGCTCCAAGGAGACCGGGCTGTCCGAGGCGACCGCCCGCCACCTGGTGTCGGTGGTGCGCGGGCTGCGGGAGCTGCCGCTGCGCAAGAGCCCGAGCATCTCCGAGACCGTCGACTGGGCCCGTACCCTCGCCGTGCTGGGCGTGGAGGAACTCGATCCGGAGGTGCTCGCCGACACGGCCAACGTCGTCCTCAAGTACGAGCGGGACCTGCACCGCGCGCTGGACGTGCTGCCGGGCCTGGTCGACCCCAACCGCACGCTGCCCGAGCCCGGCCCCCACCGCGGCGGACACACCCACGACGGACACACCCACGACGGACACGGTCATGGCCGGCACGGTCACGACCACCACAGCCACCACCACGACCATGACGCCGGCCACGACGCCGGCCACACACCGCAGGGCGGTTCCGAAGGGCCGGACGGCCCCGACGGGCGTGCCGTGCGGGCGGACAAGGACCGGCAGGGCCGCCACGACGAGGGCTACTACGGCGCACCCGGGCCGGGCCCCACGCACCGCGCCACCCCCGGCGCCGGCCAGGGAGCCCGCTCCTTCGCCGCGATCGCCCGGCGCCGAACCGACTGACAGGGGTGGGGCGAATGGAAGCCGGAGTGCACCGCTTCGTCCGCATCCTGCGGCTGTACGGACTGAGGGTGTCGGTGTCGGAGACCATGGACGCCATGCGCGGCGCCGCCCAGCCCGGCATGCTGGGCGGGCCCGGAACCCTGCGCGAGGCGCTGCGCATGACGCTGGTGAAGGACCGGCGCGACCACGCGCTGTTCGACGAGCTGTTCACCGCCTTCTTCTCCCTGAGCCCGGTGGGCGGCCGGTCCGGAGGCCATGGCCACAGCCATGAGCACGACGATCTGGCCGACACCGGCGAACTGGAGTCGTTCACCGTCTCCGAGGAGCCCTCGCAGACCCCTCAGCAGGGCCACAGCCACGGCAAGCCCGCCGACATCCGTGACTTCTTCGACCAGCAGGACCTGGCGCAGCAGTACAACCTGCACCAGGAGGCCAACAAGATCGACCTGGCCTCGATGACCGACGAGATCGTCCTGTCCGAGGACGGCGGCGCCGGCGACCGCGACCGCGGTCCGTCCGTCCAGCTGGAGACGGAGCGGCTGCACGCTCCCGGGGCGCCCGGAGAGCTGGCGGCGGCGACGGGACAGCGGGTCGGCACGGAGCTGAGCGTCGCGGAGCACCACGTCCCGCCCGGCCGGCCGCCGGACGGCTCCGGCGATTCCGGGGACCCCGGCGAAGATCCCGAACACGCCGCGCTGCGCCGCCGCCTGGCGGGGATCATCGGCGAACTGCCCGAACTGCTGGCCCGGCACCTCGACCGGCTGGCCGAACTCCGGTCGGTGGCCGTGGAGTCCGCCGCGACAGCCGAACGGGCCCGGGCCGAGGCCGTCGACGAGGACGAGCGGACGCAGCTGGAGGAGACGCTGCGCCGGGTGGGCCGCTCCCTGGAAGGGGCGCTGACCAGCCGCAGGCGCGCCACCCCGCGCGGCCGCGTCCACCCCGGCCGCACCATGCGCCGCAACATGCGTTACGACGGCGTACCGTTCCGGCCTGTCACGGTCACCCGCGCCGAGGACAGGCCCCGGCTGGTCGTCCTGGTGGACGTCTCCCTGTCGGTGCGGTCCGCCGCGCGGTTCACCCTGCATCTGGTGCACGGCCTGCAGTCCCTGTTCGGACAGGTCCGCACGTTCGCCTTCGTCGACGAGCCTGCCGAGATCACCGAGCTGTTCACCGAGCACCCGCTGGAGCGGGCGCTGGGGCTGGTCTTCGACGGGCTGCCGTCCGGCGGCCTGCTCGACGTGGACGCCAACTCCGACTACGGGCGGATGTTCGAGCTCCTGCTGGACGAGCACGCCTCCGCGCTGGGCAGGCGTACGACCCTGCTCGTCCTGGGGGACGGCCGCGGAAACGGCAACGCCCCCGGCGTGGCGGCGTTCGAGGACATCACGCGCAGGGTGCGGGAGACCGTCTGGCTGACGCCCGAACCGCGCTACTCGTGGGGACTGGGCGGCTGCGACCTGCCGCGCTACGCGGAGTACTGCGACCGCGTCCAGGTCGTCTCCGACCTCGCAGGGCTGCGGCGCACCGCCGACCGGATGGCGACGGAGGCGACCGGGCGATGAACGTCCCCAGCCTCCGCATCGCCGTCGCCGCACGCCGCATCGACCCGCTGGCCGAGAACCCGCCCGGCCGGTACGCGGACGCCCTGGTCGGTGTCGTCCGGGAGAGCCGCCTCGGCGGCGTCCCGGCGCCCCGGCCGATCGTCAGGACCGAGCACTTCAGCCTGCGCCGGCGCGGCCGGCGCGTCGAACTGGGCCACTGGCTGCGCCCCGAGCAGTTGGACAACGACCTGGCCGGGCTGCTCGCCGAGGAGCTGTTCGCGCCCGGATGGCTGACCGGCAGCGACATCTTCGAGCGGGTCTTCACCGGTGTGGTGCGCTCGTGCGTGGACGGCCCGGTGCCCGCCTGGACCACCTTCTACGACAACACCCTGGCCCGGATACGGGAATGCTGGCGCACGCCCGGTCCGGCCGCGCATTCGTCGATCGCCGGGTTCGCGCCGGTGTACCGCAGGACCCTGGAACTGGCCGGCGCGGGCACCGTGCTCGACGTGGGCTCGTGCTTCGGCTTCCTGCCCCTGATGCTCGCCGAGAACGGCGGCAGGGCGAACCTCCCGGGCACCGACCGGGACAGGCCGCGGGGCGCCGTGATCGCCTCGGACCTCTCGCCGGGCACCATGCGGCTGCTCGCCACGGTGGCCCGCGCCCGCGGCTCGCGCCTGTCCACACTGGCCTGCGACGCCGCACGGGTGCCGCTCCCGGACCGCTCCGTGGACACCGTCACAGTCATCCACGTACTGGAGCACCTCGACCCCGCGCACGGCGACGCCGTCGTGGCGGAGGCGCTCCGCCTCGCCCGGCGGCGGATCGTGGTGGCGGTCCCCTACGAGGACGAACCGACCGCGGCGTACGGGCATGTGCGGTGCTTCGGCCCCGACCAGCTCGCCGCACTGGGCAGGCGCGCCGGCCTGCCGTTCACCGTCACCTCGTACCACGGCGGCTGGCTGGTCCTCGACCTCGCCTGACGCCCCGGCGCCGCCCTGCCCGGACGGACCCGGAGGGCCTGGGCCGGCGGTGACGGCGCCCGCCGCCCGGTGGTCCGCCCGGTGGTCCGTCAGGCGGGCGCGGGGCGGGTGCCGCCGGTGCCTTCGACGCCGTCGCCCGCGTCGCCCGGGTCACCGCCGCCGTCCTCCGCGTCGCCCGGGTCACCGCCGATGCCCGCGGTGGTGAGCAGGTGCGAGAACAGGGCGAGAGCGTCACGAGTGGACTTCTCGGAGGGGTCTGCCAGCGTGGCGAGGGTCAGCCCGTCGAAGACCGCCACCAGGAGCGTGGCCAGGGCGGGCGAACCTCCGGGCAGGGACTCGTCCGCGTAGCGTTCCCACGGCTTCAGCCCTGCTCGGGCAGTGTCCCGGTAGGCCGCGTACTGATCGCGTGCGAGTGCCCGGTGCGGGGCGTTTCTGAGTGCGTAGGTCGTGAGCTCGAAGTACGCGAGCTGGCGGCTCGGTGCCATCGAGGTGAGAGCCGCGAAGGTGTCGAGGAGCCGGCCGCCGGTGTCCGTGCCCGATCCGTGCCGGGACAGGTTTTCCCGCATCTCCGCCAGCAGTGCGTGGATGACCGCCTGGATCAGGTCGTCCTTGTCCGCGAACCAGTAGTGAACGGTTCCGAGGGGCAGGCCCGCTTCCTCGGCGATGCGGCGGGTCGTCGCCGCCGCGACACCGTCCCGTTCGACCACGGCCACCGCCGCCTCGATCAGGGCGCTGCGGGCGGACTCACCCCGGGGCCGCTTCCTCCGTGACTTCTCCATCCCGGTCATCCTTCCACAGCCCGGTGCCCGGCCGGCCTGCACCCAGGAACTGAGCGGACGCTTGACTTGGTCATGTGACCAAATTAGGCTCGCGCCACCTTGCAACAGGGAGGCGCCCATGACCACCACGCCCGCCGGCCCCACCCCCCGCGACGGGGATCTGCCCGTCGCGATCATCGGAGCCGGCCCCGCGGGACTGTCGGCCGCACGCGCGCTGCGACGGCTGGACATCCCCTACGTCCAGTTCGAACGCCACAGCGACGTGGGCGGCATCTGGGACATCGACAACCCCGGCACGCCCATGTACCGCTCGGCCCACTTCATTTCGTCCCGCGACAAGTCGGGCTTCTTCGACCACCCGATGCCGGAGGACTTCGCCGACTACCCCAGCCGCGAACAGATCCTGCGGTACACCCGCACGTTCGCCGACGAGTTCGGCCTGCGGCGCGGCATCCGCTTCAACACCCCCGTCACCGCTGTGGAGCAGGCCGCGGACGGCACCTGGACGGTGCGCACCGAGAACGGCGAGAGCCGCGCCGCAGCCGTCATATGTGCCACCGGTGTGACCTGGGACCCACAGATGCCGCAGGTCCCGGGCACGTTCGACGGACAGGTCATCCACTCGGTCGCCTACCGCGATCCGGATCTCTTCGCCGGCAAACGCGCACTGATAGTCGGCCTGGGCAACTCCGGAGCCGACATCGCCTGCGACGCCGCGGCGAACGCCGACGCGGCGTTCATCAGCACCCGGCGCGGCTACCACTTCGTTCCCAAGCACACCTTCGGACGGCCCTCGGACCAGACGGAGTGGCTGCCCATCTGGGCGGAGCGCCTCTTCTACGGAGTCGTCCGGCGCGTGATGATCGGCGACGTGACCCGCTGGGGCCTCCAGCGCCCCGACCACCGCCTGTTCGAGTCGCACCCGCTGCTCAACACGCAGCTGCTCCATCACCTCCAGCACGGCGACATCGCGGCCAAGCCCGGAATCGACCGCTTCGACCGACGTGAGGTCGTCTTCACCGACGGTTCCCGCGAACAGGTCGACCTCGTCGTCTTCGCCACCGGTTACCGCATGAGCATCCCCTACGCGCCCTCCGACCACTTCGTCTGGAAGGGCGGCCGTCCCCAGATGTACCTCACGGCCTTCAGCCGGGAACGACACAACCTCTTCGGACTCGGCTACCTGGAGGTCAACTCCAGCGCCTACACGCTCTTCGACCACATCGCCAACCTCATCGCCCAGTACCTGGACGACCAGCGCCACCGGCCCGAGCGCGCCGAGCGTTTCCGGCGGATCATCCGCTCCGACCGCCCCGACCTCTCCGGCGGCATCCGCTTCATCGGCTCGGACCGTCATGCTTCCTACGTCGAGGTGCGCGCCTACAAGAAGCACCTCCGCGCGCTCACCAGGCGCATGGGCTGGACCGGGCTCACCCCGGGGATGTTCGACGCCGCGCGCACCGGCGCCCACGGAAGGGCACTCGCCGATGACAGGCACTGAACCGGCCCGCCTCGCCCTGGTGACCGGTGCCGGAGGCGGCATCGGACTGGGTGTGACGCGCATGCTGGCCGCGCGCGGTCATCAGCTGCTCACCGTGGAACTGAACGACGAACTGGCGTCGGCGGCCGCGGCGGCGGCCGGCGGGGAGGCACTGCCGGTCGCCTGCGACGCCCGTGACCGGCGGGACGTCGCGGCGCTGTGCGACCGCATCCGGGGGGAATGGGCCGAACGGCTCGACGTCATCGTCTGCAATGCCGGTGTCATCGTCCCCGGCAATGTCGTCGACACGGGTCCGGACGACCTGACGGCGCAGTTGGAGGTCATGCTGACGAGCACGATCCAGCTCGTCGCCGCCGCAGCCGACGTCATGAAGAGGCGCCGTTCGGGACACATCCTGGCGACGGTATCGATGGGAGGAGTCCTCGCCCTGCCCGGCTCTGCCGGCTACTCCGCCGCCAAGTCGGGCCTCAGAGCCTTCCTCGCGGCCCTGTCCGCCGAACTGCGCGGGTCGGGAGTGGCGGTGAGCGGGATATACCCGAGCGGCGTGGACACCCGCATGCTCGAACACGAGGCACGCAACGGGGGAAGCATGCTCAACTTCGTGGGCAAGGTCCTCTCGGTGGACGATGTCGTACGCGGATACGAACAGGCACTGCGCACCCGCCGTCTCGAGATCTTCCTGCCGTACGGCGACAGCCTCGTGTCCCGGCTGATGGCGGTCTCACCCGGACTGTCCAACCGGGCGATTCCGCTCCTGGAACGGATCGGACGGCGGGGACACGCGCGCTATCTGGCGCGAAAGGACCGGCCCGTCCCGTGAGCCCGGAGGCGGACCCCGGAGGCGGACCCTAGATCACGCCCAGTTTGCTGGCCTCGTACACGACCTCCGCACGACTGCCGGCGTCCAGCTTGCGCATGATGTTGCGGACGTGGAACTTCACCGTCGTCTCCGAGATGTAGAGTTCCCCGCCGATCTCCCGGTTGCTCAGGCCCCGGG
>NZ_JAAAXQ010000131.1 GCF_009916105.1 Streptomyces sp. GC420
CCTCGCACCAGGGCCCGCCCTCGCACAGCGCCCCCTCGCTCCGCCCGGCGCGCCGGCGCCGCCGCGAGCCCCGCGCCTCACACCGCCAGCGGCCGGTCGTCGGCCCGTACGGGCTCGGGCAGGTTCGTCGTGCCGGTCAGGTAGCGGTCGACGGCCGCCGCCGCGGCGCGGCCCTCGGCGATCGCCCACACGATCAGCGACTGGCCCCGGCCCGCGTCGCCCGCCGCGAAGACCCCGTCGACGCCGGTCGCGAAGCCGGGGTCGCGGGCGATGTTGCCGCGCGCGTCGAGCGCGAGACCGAGCTGGGCGACGAGGCCTCCGTGTTCGGGCCCCGAGAAGCCGATGGCGAGCAGGACGATGTCGGCGGGGAGCACCCGCTCGCTGTCCGACACCGGACGGCGGGTGCCCGGTTCCACCTCGACCACATGGAGTTCGCGCACATGCCCGCGTCCGTCGCCGGTGAAACGGACCGTCGAGGCGGCGAACAGCCGCGCGTCGGCGTCGGCCATGGGTGACACGCCCAGTTGCTCGGCCTCCTCGTGGGCCGGGGACGTGCGGTGGATCTTCGGGTACGTCGGCCAGGGCTGGCCCTCGGGCCGTTCCTCCCCAGGCTGCGGGTAGATGTCCAGCTGCACCACCGAGGCGGGGCGCTGGCGTACGACGGTGCCCAGGCAGTCCGCGGCCGTGTCCCCGCCGCCCACGATCACCACGTGCCTGCCCTCGGCGCTCACCGAGGGGGTGGACAGGTCCCCGGCCTGCACCCGGTTGCCCTCGGTCAGGTACTCCACGGCTTGGTGTATGCCCGCCAGCTCCCTTCCCGGTACGGGGAGTTCACGCGGGACGGTGGCCCCGACCGCTATCACCGTCGCGTCGTGGCGGTCACTCAGTTCCGCCGCGTCGAACTCGCCTCCGACATCCGCGCCGGTACGGAACCTCGTTCCCTCCGCCTCCATCTGCGCGAGCCTGCGGTCCAGGTGGCGCTTCTCCATCTTGAAGTCCGGTATGCCGTAACGGAGCAGCCCGCCGATCCGGTCGGCACGCTCGTAGACGACGACCGTGTGTCCGACCCGGGTGAGCTGCTGGGCTGCGGCGAGACCCGCGGGACCCGAGCCCACGACGGCGACGATCTTCCCCGAGAGCCGTTCCGGCGGCTGGGGCGGGGCGTAGCCGCGGGCCCAGATCTGGTCGGCGATGGCGACCTCGACGTTCTTGATGGTGACCGCGGGCTGGTTGATCGCCAGGACGCAGCCGGCCTCGCAGGGCGCCGGGCAGAGCCGTCCGGTGAACTCGGGGAAGTTGTTCGTGGCGTGCAGCCGCTCGGCGGCCCCGAGCCAGTCGCCCCGGTGGACCAGGTCGTTCCACTCCGGGATGAGATTGCCCAGCGGACAGGCGTCGTGACAGAAGGGGATGCCGCAGTCCATGCAGCGTCCCGCCTGCCCCTCGATGATCGGCAGCAGCGCGCCGGGCCGGTAGACCTCCTGCCAGTCCCGGACCCGCTCGGCGACCGGCCGGCGACGCCACTGCTGCTGGGGCGTGGTGAGGAATCCCTTGGGGTCGGCCATGTGCTCGTACCTTCGCCGCGCGGCGTTTTTCGGGGTTACCCAGCCACCATACGACCGCGGTGCCGGATACGCCGGGTGCGATTTCCCGGGCGGGGACAGGCGCCGGCCGATCTTGGTCAGCTCTTCGCGTCTTAGTCATGTTCACGTCCAACAATCGGCCCTACTCTGCTGCCTGTTTGCGACCCCCCACCTTGAGGCGGCACCAGATGCGCATGTCCCGTTCTGCCCCGGCTCTCCTCGCCCTGTCAGCAGTCGCCGCACTCGCGGCCCCCTCGGCGGCCGCCGCGCAGGAGGCTCCCTCCTACGGCTCGACCACCTCGGTCGGCGTCCACAACGCCTACGAGAAGTCGAAGTACACCTACTTCGCGGACGCCCTCGACTCCGGCGCGGCGCTCCTGGAACTCGACGTGTGGACCAACAACATCGGCAAGGGATGGCGGGTGTCCCACGAGAACCCGCTCGGCAGCGACAACAACTGCGAGAATGCCGCCTCCGCCGCCGAACTGCGCACCAAGTCCCGCAACCAGCCCCTGGACGGCTGCCTGGCCGACATGCGGGCCTGGCACGACGCGCACCCCGGACACCGGCCGATCCTCGTCAAGGTCGAGATGAAGGACGGCTTCCTCGACACCAAGGGCCGCGGCCCCGACGAGTTCGACGCGCTGCTGCGGGACAGGCTCGGCGACGCGCTGTTCCGGCCCGGCGACCTGCTCGGCGGGCACGCCACGCTCGACGCCGCGGTGCGGGCCGACGGCTGGCCGAGCCGGGACGCGCTCGCCGGCAAGTTCCTCTTCGAACTGATCCCCGGCACGGTCGAGGAGGCCAACCCCTTCGACACCTACTGGACCGACCGGGAGTACGCGACCCGGCTGCGCGACCTGGCCGCCGCCGGGCGGCTCGGCGAGGCCGCGGCCTTTCCCGCGGTACACGGGGCGGCGGCGGGCGATCCGCGGTCGGCCCGTTATTCCGACGCGAGCCTGCGCCCCTGGTTCGTGGTCTTCGACGGGGACGCCTCCGCCTACACGGGCGGCATCGACACCGCCTGGTACGACGGCAACCACTATCTGCTGATCATGACGAGCGCCCACAGCGTCTCGCCGGCCATCGACGGCACCAGTCCGACACAGGCCCAGGCGCTGGAGCGGGTCGCCCTGCTCGCCCGGTCCCACGGCAGCATCGTCACCTCCGACTGGTACCCGCTGCCCTCCGTGCTCGCCACCGTGCTGCCGCGGGGCTGAGCCCCCGCGGCCGCGGGTCCGGGGGGGCGCCCCCGGACCCGCGGCGCTCCCCCGCGGACTCCGGGCCGCCGCGCCGTGCGCCGCACACCTCTCGCACACGTGCTCGTTGCATTGGCCCACGTCAGTCACCCTGGGTAGCATGCGTGGCCCCGACGGAAGCCGGGGGCCGGCGCTCAGCAACTTCTCGCCGTTGGCATATGCCACGTGCACCACCGGATCGGGTGTTGCCAAATCCCTTACAGGGCGTCGCCGCCTGTGCAACAGTCATAACCGGTCCTTCCGTCAGACCTGGCCGCGCCGCGCCTGCATCGGAGAACGACATGCCCTCCCATCTCTCCGCGGACCGCTCGTCCGCGCCGCACCCCGAACGCGGGGTGTTCGACGCCCTCATCACGCAGACCCGCCGGCTGCGCGGCGAGGTCGACGCGGTGCGCCGGGACGCGGTGGAGGACGACGACCCGCAGGTGCGGTGGCAGCGCGCGCTGTGCGAACTGGCGGTCCACCAGCTCGACGATCTCCGGGCCCATCTGGGCCAGTTGCGCGCCGGACTGCCGCCCGAGCCGGCCGAGAACGGAATCCCGGCGCCCGCCGCGCCGCCCGAGGAGCACCGGGCCGGCCCGCTGAGCCGGGTGGGCAGCGCCGAGTGGGACCTGCTGACCGACGCGGTCCACTGGTCGGACGAGCTGTTCGAGATCTTCGACCGGGACCCGGCCAAGGGCGGGCTCACCCTGGACGAGCTCCCCTCCTACGTCTTCACCGACGACCAGCCGGTGCTGACCGCGATGGTCACCGCCTGCCTGGTGGACGGAAAACCCATCGACGGGGAGTTCCGCATCCTCTGCCCCGGCGGAGGCGTGCGCACCGTGCACATGATGGGCGAACCCGTGCTCGACGCCGACGGCGGCACCGCCTCCATGTGGGCGGTCCTGCGCGACGTCAGCGAACTGCGCCGGAGCCAGCGGGTGGAGCGTGAGACCCGTGACTCACTGCAACGCCAGCGGCACTTCGCGCAGACCGAGCACCGGCTCGCGGTCGAACTGCAGGAGGCCGTGCTGCCGCCGTGGCGCGGCCCCCTGCGGTTCCCGAACGGCGGCCCCGGCACGCTGGACATGGCCGCGCACTACCTGCCCTCCGCGACCAGTGCGCTGATCGGCGGCGACTGGTACGACGCACTGGAACTGCCCGGCGGCGACACCCTCATGACGGTCGGCGACCTCACCGGCCACGGGGTGACCGCGACCTCCGGCATGGCGATGCTGCTGGGCGCGCTGCGCGGCATGGCGGTGGCCGGCCTGGAGCCGGGACCGCTGATGGGCTGGCTGAACCGGTTGCTGGACGCCTCGGCACAGCCCGCGCTGGGCAGCGCGGTGTGCTGCCGCTACGACCCGCGCCGGCGCCTGCTGACATGGGCGCAGGCGGGACACCCCGCCCCGCTGCTGTTCCGCGACGGGACGGGGATCCCGCTGACGCCCCCGGAGGGCGTGCTGCTCGGTGCGACCTCGGGCGCTGTCTACGCCCAGGCCGAGGTGGAACTCCGGGCCGGTGATGTGTTGGTGCTGCACACCGACGGACTGTCCTCCCGCAGCGAGGAGTTGACGGGATCGGGCGGTTACGGGGAGGCGAGCGTCCGCAGGCTGCTGGCCCTCGGCCCGAGGTTCGCCCGGGCGCGCGGTGCGCAGGACTGCGTGCGGATCGTCGTGGAGGAGTTCGGCGACACGGAGCGCGAGGACGACGCCTGTGTGCTGGTCGCCGCGATCGGTCGCTGACGGACGGGTTCCCGCTCAGCGGCGTCGCTGAACAGAGGTTCCCCTGGGCATGGTTCCGGGGAGCTCGACGACCGGTCCATGGCCGGCATCGCGCGGCGCTGCCTGCCGTCCGAGAGGTCGTACGCGTTCCGAGTGCCGTACGTGCCGGGTGCGTACGGACGTCTACGCCCGGTTGCCCCGGATCCTGGGCCTGGTGCTGCTCTTCGGGAGCGCCAGCTGGATCTCCTCGCGCAGATCCTCGATCTTCGAGTATCCGGCGTACTGCCCGGTGAGCCGGTACATCTCACGCAGCCGGTCCCAGGTCCGGTGGGAGGAGGTCGTGCCGATGGTGAGCAGCGCCATCCTCGCGTAGCGGTCGGCCTGTTCGGGATCGTCCGCGATGAAGCAGGCGGAGGCCATCGAGAGATAGTCGAAGATCATCGACCTCTGCTGGGCCTCACCGCGCAGTTCGAGTGCCCGGTCGGCGTAGTGCTGCGCCTGCTTGGCGACCGTCGGATCGTGCTCCGCCAGCGTGCGGTACGCCAGCGCCTGCATGCCGAACAGATCCGCCTCTCCGAAGAACTGCATCCAGCTCGGCGGCGGTACGTCGCCCTTGTCGGAGGCGAACAGCTCCTCCGCCTTGCCGAGGGTGCGCCGCATGGCCTGGCCGCGGCCCATCGACGCCTGCGCCCACGCCTCGACCGTGTACAGCATGGCCCGGGTGCGGGGCAGCGTCTCGTCGCCCGAACCGGACTTGGCGAGTTTCATGAGGTCCAGCGCCTCGTCGGGCCGGCCCAGGTGGACCATCTGACGGGCGTACCGGGACAGCGCCTCGCCGGCGCGCGGGCGGTCCCCGCCCTCGCGTGCCGCGTGCGCGGCGATCACGAAGTACTTCTGGGCGGTGGGTTCGAGACCCACGTCGTGGGACATCCAGCCGGCGAGCACGGCCAGATTGGCCGCGACCCCCCACAGTCTGCGCTGGAGGTGCTCGGGGTGGCGGTAGGAGAGCATGCCGCCCACCTCGTTGAGCTGCCCCACGACCGCCTTGCGCTGCAGACCGCCGCCACGGGCGGCGTCCCAGGCCCGGAACACCTCCACGGAGCGCTCCAGTTCCTCGATCTCCTGCGACCCGACGGGTGCGGCCTCGTAGCGGTCGTAGCCGGCGGGATCCGCTTGCAGAAGGTCTTGGGGCCGGGGAGCGTCGGATGCGGGATCGGGGTCGTTTCGGAACCAGTCTTGCATGGAGCCGCTGAGTGCGGAGCCTGCGGCGAGCGCGGCACCCGCGCCCACCAGACCGCGTCGGTTGAGCATGAGGTCCATTCCCGTGAATTCGGTGAGGACCGCGGCCGTCAGACCGGGTGTCCAGGGCAGGGCGTCCACCTGGGTGGCGGCCCGTCCCTTTCCCGTACGCCCCTGACGCCCGAAACCGAGGTCCTCGATGGTCACTGCGCGACCGAGCCGCTCGGTGAACAGGGCCGCCAGCACCTTCGGCACGGGATCGCGCGGGGTCTCGCCCATGTCGATCCAACGCCGCACCCGCGAGGTGTCGGTGGCCAGTTGCGGGTAGCCCATGGCCGCCGCCTGCCGGTTCACCAGCCTTGCGAGTTCGCCCTTGGACCAGCCGGCGAGGCCGAAGAGGTCCGCGAGACGGGTGTTGGGTTCTCTGGTCACGTCAAGCCCCCAGGTTCTCGGCTGAGTTGACATTAACCGGCTGTCAGTTGCTGGGCGACTATTCGCCAGGGTTCGCCAGGGTGCGCCAGATGGTGTGCCACCCGCCATCGGGTGTCAGGTAGGAACGCGCCACCCCGCCCCGGCGGCCGGACGGCATTCCCCAGGGTGCTGCACGGCGGCCGGGACGGGGCCGGCACGCGAATACGTCGGAACACGAAGGGATCTGTATCTCCCATGTACACAGCATCGTCCTCCGTGTCCGCCCCGTCCCGGCCGCTGCGTCCCCGCTCCCCGGCCGTCCCGGGGACTCCGGGCAGCAGGAGCGGCGGCCCCTATCTCGACCCCCACCACGGTTCGGCCGCAGCGGCCGTCGCAGGCGGTCGGTCACGGCGGCTTCCGGGGCTCGGCACCCAACCGCTCAGCGGGAGAATCGACTTGTCCGGCCCTCAGGGCGCCCAGCTGCGCACCGCCATCGCGTCGGTGCACCGTATCTGTCCGGAGTTCAACCCGGTCCAGGTGCTGCGCCGCAGCGGCAGGTCCGTGCTGCTCGTGGGCACCACCGGCCGCGCCACCGCGGTCGCCAAGTGCTTACTGGACCACTCCCCCGCCTGGGCGGAGCGGTACCGGCACGAGATAGCGGCCTACCGGTCCTTCGTGCGGCACCGCCCGCCGGTGCGCACACCCCGGCTGATCGCCGCGGACCCGGAGAACTGCACCCTGGTGATCGAGCGGGTCGCAGGACGGGTCGCGGCGCTCCAGCGGCATCCGGCCGAGGCCCCGCCGCGCACCGATGTCCGGGCGGCGCTCGGGGCCGTCTGCCGGCTCAACCAGTGGCGGCCGCCCGCCGGGACCTTCGACGCTCCGCTCGACTACGCGTCGCGCATCTCCCGGTACCACGAACTGGGTCTGCTCACCGACCGGGACCTCGGTGACCTGCAGAAGCTGCTCCACGGGCTGGCGCACGCGGGAGGGCGCCAGGGCATGGGCCAGTTCTGCCACGGTGACGCGCTGCTCTCCAACATGCTGCTGACGCCCGCGGGTCCCGTGCTGCTCGACTGGGAACACGCGGGCTGGTACCTCCCGGGCTACGACCTCGCCACGCTGTGGACCGTGCTGGGCGACGCCCCGCTGGCACGCCGGCAGATCAGTCAGCTCGCGCAGGCATCGGGCCCCGCGGCCCGGGACTCCTTCCTGGTCAATCTGATGCTCGTCCTGACACGGGAGATCCGTACGTACGAGACCGCGGTGGCGCGCACGATGCGCGACTCGGCCCCGGCGGCTCCGGGCCAGGCCCAGCCCGGCGCTGCGCCGTCCGGCGAGGAGCAGCGGCTGCTGTTGCGGCGGCTGCACGACGACTGCGCGCTGGCCCGCCGGGCCGTGCGTGCCGCGGTCGGCACTCGCTGACGGGGAGCGGACGGCCCGTGGCCGCGCACCGTCCGGGGTGCGGCCACGGGCCTCCGTGCGTTGTGACCGCCGTACGGTACGGCCCCTCCTGCGGCACGAATCCACGGTGCGCGCGAGGGACGGTGTCCGCGTCACCGGGCACCGGGCGGCCGGCGGTCCGGTGTGGTCCAGTCCACTGACGCGGGCCAGGCCCGGGGCCTGCTGCCCCGAAACCTCCCCACCCGGCCTCTGACGTGCGAGTTCGGCACGGACCAGGGGTGATTGACGGATCGTCCGCGAGCCGATACCCCTAAGGGCACCCGAGCCCCGAAGGTCCGCGGAACACCGTCCGCCACACCCCATCCGTCTCGCAACGCCCGTCCGGAGGCCCCCTTTGCACAAGTCCCCACGAGAGTTCGGCCCGGCACGCGCCGTCGGCGTTCTCGCCTCCGCCGCCCTGCTGTTACCGCTCCTCGGTGCCGCCCCCGCCCCCGCCGCGCCGCAGTCACTCCAACAGGCCTTCGCCCGGGCCGCCGCCGAGTACGGCGTACCGGAGAGTGTGCTGCTGGGCGTGTCCTACCTGCAGTCCCGGTGGGACACGCACGGCGGCGCACCCAGCGTCGACGGCGGCTACGGGCCGATGCACCTCACCGACGCCAGGACCGCGCTCGCCCGGGACCCGCACCACAGCCACGGCGACGAGGACCCGCGGGGCGACGCCTCCCGAGCCGCCAAGGAGGCGATCGTCTCCGGCAGGGCGGAGCTCCCGGACCGCCTGCGGACCCTGGAGCGGGCCGCCGAGCTGAGCGGCATCCCCGCCGGGCGGCTGCGGGAGGAGCCGGCGGCCAATGTCCGCGGCGGTGCCGCGCTGCTCGCCGAGGCTCAGCGGGCGCTGGGGCAGGCACCGAGCCAGGACCCCGCCGACTGGTACGGGGCCGTCGCCCGCTACTCCGGCGCCGACGACACAGGGAGTGCCAAGAGGTACGCCGACGAGGTGTTCGCCGTCATCGAGGAAGGCGAACAGCGGACCACGGACCTCGGGCAGCGCGTGACACTGCGGGCCGAGCCCGTGCCCGCGCTCCGGACCGGCCGGCTGGGGCGGCTCGGGCTGCGCAGGACCGCGGCCGGCGCCACCGACTGTCCGCGGACCGTGACCTGCGAGTGGATCCCCGCCCCCTACGAGGAGTTCGGCGAGGGCGACTACGGCAACCACGACAAGGCGAACCGCCCGGAGAGCCAGAGCATCGACTACATCGTGGTCCACGACACCGAGGCGACCTGGGAGACCACGCTCCAACTCGTCCAGGACCCGGCCTATGTGTCCTGGCAGTACTCCCTGCGCTCATCGGACGGGCACATCGCACAGCACCTCGCGCTGAAGGACGTCGGCTGGCACGCGGGCAACTGGTACGTCAACGCCAAGTCGATCGGTCTGGAGCACGAGGGCTTCCTGGTGCGGCCCGACGCCTGGTACACGGAGGCGATGTACCGGACGTCGGCGCGGCTGGTGAGGCACCTCGCGACGAAGTACGGCATTCCGCTGGACCGGCAGCACATCCTCGGCCACGACAATGTCCCCGGTCCCGTCACCGCCAACATCGCGGGCATGCACACCGACCCCGGCCCGTACTGGGACTGGGCGCACTACTTCGCGCTGCTCGGCAAGCCGTTCGCACCGGCCGGGGGCGCCGGCTCGGAACTGGTGACCGTCCGCCCCGACTACGACACGCACCGGCCCGTGTACACCGGCTGCGAGACGGCGGGCGAGCCCTGTGCCGCGCACGGCTCGGGAGCGGTGCGGCTGCACACCGCGCCCTCCGCCGACGCGCCGCTGGTCAAGGACGCCGGGCTGCGTCCGGGCGGCGGCGACTCGACGACCGGGGTCAACGACACCGGGGCACGCGCCTCGACCGGCCAGACGTACGCGGTCGCGGACCGGGACGGCGACTGGACGGCGATCTGGTACCTCGGGCAGAAGGCCTGGTTCCACAACCCTGCGTCCGCCCCGGCGGCGGTACCCGCCAAGGGCCGGGTCGTGACGCCGAAGGCGGGCCTGGAGGAGGTACCGGTGTACGGGCGCGCGTATCCGGAGAGTTCGGCCTACCCCGCGGGGGTGCCGGTCCAGTCCGTCTCCCCGCTGCCGTACCGGCTACTGGCCGGGCAGTCGTACGCGACCGGCGGCAAGGTGCCGGGCGAGTACTACTTCGCCCCCACGTTCGACACCACGAACCACACGGTGGTGCGGGGCGGGGAGGAGTATTACCTCATCCAGTTCGGGCACCGCGTCGCCTACGTGAAGGCGTCCGACGTGACCGTGCGGAGCGCCGCGCGGTAGCCGCGTGCCGGCGACGGCGGGCCCGTAAGTGGGCGGGCCCGCCGTCGCCGCGGGGCCGCGGCGACGGGCCGCCCGCGCGGTGGTTCAGCCCTGGCGGAACAGCTCCGCGGGCAGCGGCTTCAGCAGCGCGTACAGGTCGTCGGTGATGGGCCGGTCCCAGCTGGCGATGGTGACCAGCACCTTGTCGCTGCGGTCGAACTGGACGCAGGAGATGCGGCTCTCCGAGAGCTTGACGCGGCGCACGATCAGCAGGTTGTCGCCCTGCATGACGGGCATGTCCTCGGTACCCGTCACCTCGACCGGCTCGTCGTTGCCCAGGGCGAGCAGCAGCTGCGCCACCTCGAAGGGAACCTCGCCCTCCTCCGTCTCCCGGGCCGGCGAGCCCTCGGGCAGGTTGCCGATGATCATGGCAGGCCCACGGCCGCCGAACAGGTCGTAACGCAGGAAGACACCCTGGCAGCTGCCGTCGGGGGCGGGCAGCAGACCGGCACCCAGGTTGCCGGGCCAGTCGCCCGGGTCCATGGCCAGGACGTCGAAGTCCGGGCCGGTGGGGGTCGCGCTGCGGCGGCGGAGGAAGGACATGCCGCAATGGTACGTGCACACGGGCGCGGGGAGGTGCCGGGGCGAGCCACGGCACCTCAGCCGGTGCCCTCCCCGGCCGGCCGCTCGCCCAGGGCCGCGCGCAGCCCTTCCGGCTCGGTGCCGAGCTTGCGGTAGACGGCGGAGAGCAGCGCGGTGACGGCGCTCTTGTCGGCGCCGAGCCGTTCGGCGATCCCGGCCGTGGAGGCACCGCCGGCGGCGAGTACGGCGGCGGCGTGTTCCTGGACCGTGAGGGTGCCGGTCTCGCTCGTGGCACGCAGCTCGCGGGGCCGCAGGCCTGCGGCGGTCAGCCGGTCGCGGGCCTCCTCGGCGAGTCCGTCCGCGCCGCACTCGACGGCGGCCGCCAGGCCGCGGTAGAGGTGCCCGGCGGCTTCCGCGGTGCGTCCGGTGCCCATCAGTTCCCGGCCGAGCGCGACCTGGGCCAGGGCGAGCTCGTATCCCGCGGGCGAGCACTCGAGGTGCCGTACGGCCTCGTCGAGCAGTTTCTCGCGCTCCGGCCCCGGGGCGACCTCGGCCGCGACGCGCAGCGCCTGGCCGACGGCGGAGGGGGTGCCGAAGCCGCGGGCGCGGCGGACGGCCTCCTCGGCGGTGGCCCGGGCCCGCTCGGGTGACGTGTGGGACTGGGCGAGGGCGAGCCCGAGCTGCCAGGGGCACCAGGCGGGGTTGCGGATGCCGCGCGGTTCGAGCCTGCGCCCCGCCGCCGTGAGCTGCCGGGCCGCCTCCACGGGCCGGCCCGTGGCCAGCAGCAGTTCCGCGTAGACGGTCTGCGCGTCGGGGAAGACCACGGCGGCCGGGAAGGGCTCGCGGAAGTCGTGCCGCTCGGCGAGCTCGGCGGCCTCGTCGGGGCGGCCCCTGGCGAGCAGGACCTCGACGAGGACGGCGACGGCGTACCACATGGCGGGGGTGCCGGGGCCGACGCGTCCGGCGAGCCGCAGCCCGGCGCGTGCCAGTTCCTCGGCCTCGGCCAGCCGGCCGCGGCGGTGGCGGATGTACCCGAGCAGGGTGCAGCCGAAGGACAGATGACCGCCGCGCCAGCCCTGCCGCTCGAACTCGGCGATGCCCGCGGCGAACAGCTGCTCCGCGCGGCCCGGCCGGTCGGCGTAGAGGAAGGTGAGGGCGACGAGCGCGGGCACCTCGAAGCCCCGGTTGTCGTCCGCCCAGCTGAGCGTGTCATCGCCGGCGAGGGCGCGTTCGGCGTGGTGGAGGGCGATGGCGGCGCCCTCGCCGCGCAGTGTGGCGTCCCAGGCGCGCAGTCCGATGATGTACCGCTCGGTGAGGTCGCGGCCGGTGAGCCGGTCGGCGAGCCGGGCCAGGCGGCGGGACCGGGCGGGCGAGTCCGGTTCGTCGGCGCGGAAGGCGTCCCACATGAACTGCTCGGACTGCATGCGCAGCCGGGTGCGGGCGTCGGTGGCGGACCTGATCTCGCGGGCCAGGGTGGCGGAGGCCTCGGCGAGGCGGTCGGAGTGGGCGAGGACCTGGGAGAGCCGGTAGACGATGTTGTTGCGCAGCTCGCGGTCGAGGACGGGTTCGGCGAGGGCGGCCCGCAGGTGGTTGACGGTGGTGGCGGGCTCGGTGAGCAGGGAGGCCCGGCCGAGTTCGTACAGGACGGCGGCCCGGTCCTCGAACGGCGGGGGTTCGCTCAGGGCGCGCCCGAGGTGGCGGCGTGCGGCGTCCGGGGCGCCGGCGAGCAGGTTCTCGGAGGCGGCGGCGCGCAGCTGGCGGACGACCCAGGGGTCGCCCTCGGGGTGGGTCTCCAGGAGGTGGCGGGCGGCGGCGGAGGGTCCGAGCCCGGCGTCGACGACCGCCCAGGCGGCCTGGCCGTGCAGGGCGACGCGCAGCGCGTCGGGGATGGCGCGGTAGACGGCGGTGGCGATCAGCGGGTGGACGAACTCCAGGGTGTCCACGCCCTTGAGGATGCGGGCGTCGCGCAGCCGGCCGGCGCAGTCGGCCGCTTCCTCCGTGCCCAGTCCGGCGACGCTCGCGGCGAGTGCCGGGGAGGTCTCGGTGCCGAGGACGGCGCAGGCCCAGGCGAGCCGCACCGTGGACGGGCCCAGCCGCTGGATGCGGGCGATCAGCCCGCTGCCCTTGACGGCGGAGGCGAGGTCGCGCAGCAGGTGGGTGCTGGTGCCGTCGGGGCGCAGTCCGCGGTCGCGTACCTTCTCGGTGAGTTCCACCGCCTCGAAGGGGTTTCCCGCGGTGACGGCCCAGCATTCGCGGCAGAAGGATTCGTCGGCGTGCGGGCCGACCGATTCGCGGACGAGGCGGCCGATCGCGCCGGCGCTCAGCGGTTCCAGGCCGAGGGGACGGTGCCCGGCCCTGCCGGGCAGCTCGCGGAACGCGTCCGCGCCTTCGGGGAGTTCGTCGGGGCGGTAGGCCACGACGATCAGCAGCGGGAGTTCCTCGGCGCGGGGTGCGAAGGCGGTCAGCCAGCTCAGCGACTCGGCGTCGGCCCAGTGGGCGTCGTCGAGGACCAGCACCACGGGGGCGCGGCGCACGACGAGCTGGGTGAGCACCCAGTCCAGTCCGTCGCGCAGGCCCTGCGGGTCGGGCGGGGCGCCCTGTTCGGCGGCGCACAGCCCGAGGGCGGGGCCGACGATGGCGTACCAGCCGCCGAGCCAGGAGCGCAGTTCCGTCTCGGAGCAGCCCGCGAGGCGCGGCTGGAGGAGCTGCCTGGCCACGTGGAAGGCGACCCTCTGCTCCTGGTCGCCGCCGCGTGCGAACAGCACCGTGCAGCCGCGGGCGGCGGCGCGGCGCCGGGTCTCGGCGAGCAGTGACGTCTTGCCGAGTCCCGCGGAGCCGGCGACCGCGAGCACGGCGCCGTGCGGGCCGTCCCGGCCGGGCGCGCCGGGGGCCGGGCGGCCGTCCGCGGCGCGGGGCCCGCCGGGCGGGCCGCCCAGGCCGGTGAGCGCGGCCAGGACCTCGTCCACGACGGCGAGTTCGGCCTCGCGTTCCAGCAGGTGGCGCCGTGTGCGCGCCGTTCTTGGTGTCATGTGGTGCCCCCCAGATCCGGCACGGCGCATCGGGGGTGGGCCGCTTCCGGAGGCACCACAGCGTACGTCCGTGAGCGCACAGGGTGACTCTCATCGGGGGGATTTGGTCGAACATCCGGCGGAATCCGCGCCGTGATGGTAGGGGGCGCGCTCGTGGTGCCGGGCGGCACACCCGGTCCCGTCAGCCCGGCGCCGTTCAGGCCGGCGCCGTTCAGGCCGGCGCCGTTCAGGCCGGCGCCGTTCAGGCCGGCGCCGTTCAGGCCGGCGCCGTTCAGGCCGGTCCGGCGGACCTGTCCGACAGGGTCCGGAGGAGGGCGACGGCCTCCTCCGCGCGCTCGTACGGTACGAAGAGGTGGTCGTGGTGGTACCCGGCGACCACGTTGCAGCTCAGGCCGGCGGCCGCGAGTTCCCGGGCGACGGCGGCGGTCAGTCCCACGGCGTCCAGGGCGGAGTGCACGCGCAGTGTGATCCACCCGGCGACGTAGGCGTACGGCAGTCCGGCAGCGTCGGCCTCCTCACGGCGCAGCACGAGGGTCGTGCCCTCCTGCTCGGCGACGGTCACGACGGGGGCGACACCGTCCGGGACGCCGCCGGTGACGGTGGTGAAGACAAAGCGGCCGGAGTGCAGCTCGGGCCGCATACCGCTCAGCAGTTTCCCGAGATCGCGCTCGCCGGTCATGGCGTCACTCTAGTGCCGCGTCAGCCAAGGTTCGCCCCGTCGCGACGACCTGCACGGCACCTCGCTGCGTTGGCCGAAAGCCCGAGTAGGCCCACTACGAGGGCTTCCAGCCGCCTTGCGATGCACCGCACCGGACGCCGCTCCTCAGCGGGCAAACCCTGACTGACGCGGCACTAGGTGTTCTGTCCCGGGAGGTTGTGGACGGGTGAGGCAGGTCTCGGCTGAGGGATCTTGAACAGGTGAGGGCCTTCCGGTTCGGTGTGGATTGCGACGTCTACACCAACAGAAAGGCCCTCGTGCCCCACCGTAATGCACCCCTGACCGAGACCGGACGCCTTCGTCTGGCCCGCTGCGTGGTCGAGGACGGCTGGCCGCTGTGCCGGGCTGCCGAACGCTTCCAGGTCTCGCCGACGACAGCCAAGCGGTGGGCCGACCGCTACCGGCGACTCGGCGAGGCCGGGATGTGCGACCGCTCCTCCCGCCCGCACGCCAGCCCACGCCGCACCCCCACCCGCACCGAACGCCGGATCGTCA
Organism: Streptomyces sp. GC420; assembly: GCF_009916105.1. Lineage (GTDB taxonomy): Bacteria > Actinomycetota > Actinomycetes > Streptomycetales > Streptomycetaceae > Streptomyces. The sequence continues at coordinate 14,738 of NZ_JAAAXQ010000131.1, forward strand.
AGGTCCGACTCCTGCGCCGCTGGGGCCCGGCCCGCATCGCGCACCTGCTGCGGCTGGCGCCCTCGACCGTGCACCGCGTGCTGACCCGATTCGGCCTGGCCCGCCTGACCCACCTCGACCGGGCCACCGGCCGCGTCATACGCCGCTACGAACGGCAAAAGCCCGGCGAACTGGTGCACGTCGACATCAAGAAGCTCGGCAACATCCCCGACGGCGGCGGCCACAAGGTCCTCGGCCGGGCCGCAGGCCGCAAGACCCGATCCGGCGCCGGCTACAGCTACCTGCACACCGCCGTCGACGACCACTCCCGCCTGGCCTACAGCGAAATCCTCACCGACGAGAAGAAGGAGACCGCCACGGGCTTCTGGCAGCGGGCCCACGCCTTCTTCACCGAGTACGGGATCACGGTCGAGCGGGTGCTGACCGACAACGGATCCTGCTACCGCTCACGCGACTGGCGCGATCTGCTGGCAGCAGCCGGGATCACCCACAAGCGCACCCGGCCCTACCGGCCGCAGACCAACGGCAAGGTCGAACGCTTCAACCGCACCCTGCTGGACGAGTGGGCCTACGCACGCCCCTACCGCACGGAGACCGAACGACGCGACGCGTTCCCCAACTGGCTGCACACCTACAATCACCACCGCGGACACACCGCGCTGAAAGGCCAACCACCCGCCAGCCGCGTCCCCAACCTCTCAGGGCAATACAACTAGGCGCTCCCGGGGAACGGGCTCCGGCCGCCCGCAGGGCGGGTCCAGACCTGATGCCCCGTCAGTGGCGCCGTGCCGCACGGCGGGAGCGCGCCGCACGCGCGCGGACCGGGTGAGAGCGGGACGACCCGCCGGGGCGCGTGCGCGGCGGCCGGAGGTGGGTGAGGCGTTCCGGCCGGGGCCCGGCCGACGGGGGCGCCGCTGCCGGCGTCGCGCATCAGGTGAGGTCGAACTCCCCTTCGCGCGCGCCCAGTACGAAGGCCCGCCATTCGGCGGGGCTGAAGATCAGGGAGGGGCCTGCCGGATTGCCGCCGTGGCGCATGGCGATGAACCCTTCGACAAAGGCGATCTGGACGTCGCCCGCTCCCTGACTGCTGGACTGCCAGTCGGCCCCGGTGAGATCGAGCTGGGGCTTGTTCCATCCGGAAACCAGCGGCTGCTCGGTGGTGCGCTCGGCCACGTGCTTGCTCCTCCCGCTTCGTCGTCCGTGGCCAGCCTAGCGATCGCCGCAGTCCCCGGACAGGCCGCGGAAACGGTCCGGCGTACGCCGTGCTCAGCCGTCCGGCGGGCGGTCGCCGACCAGCCACATCGAGAAGAACTGCGAGCCGCCGCCGTACGCGTGCCCGAGGGCCATGCGCGCTCCCCCGACCTGGTGCTCGCCGGCCCGGCCGCGTACCTGAAGTGCCGCCTCCGCGAAGCGGATCATGCCCGAGGCGCCGATCGGGTTGGTGGACAGCACGCCGCCCGACGGGTTGACGGGCAGGTCGCCGTCCAGTTCGGTGACGCCGGACTCGGTGAGCTTCCAGCCCTCTCCCTCGGCGGCGAACCCGAGGTTCTCCAGCCACATCGGCTCGTACCAGCTGAACGGCACGTACATCTCCACGACGTCGATCTCCCGGCGCGGGTCGGTGACGCCGGCCTGCCGGTAGACGTCGGCGGCGCAGTCCCGGCCGGCCCTCGGGGAGACGAAGTCCTTGCCCGCGAACATGGTGGGCTCGCTGCGCATCGCACCGCCGTGCACCCAGGCCGGCGGGTACGGGGCGCGGGCGGCGCCCGCGCGTCCGGTGAGGACCATCGCGCAGGCCCCGTCGGAGGACGGGCAGGTCTCGGAGTAGCGGATGGGGTCCCACAGCATCGGGGACGACCGCACCTTCTCCAGTGTGATGCCGTGCTCGTGGAGGTGCGCGTACGGGTTCTTCAGCGCGTTGCGGCGGTCCTTGTACGCGACGAGGGAGCCGATGGAGTCGGGGGCGCCGGTGCGCCGCATGTACGCGCGGACGTGCGGGGCGAAGAAGCCGCCCGCCCCGGCGAGCAGCGGCTGCTGGAAGGGGACCGGCAGCGACAGGCCCCACATGGCGTTGGATTCGGACTGCTTCTCGAAGGCGAGGGTGAGGACGGTGGAGTGGACGCGGGCGGCGACCAGGCTGGCCGCGACGAGCGTGGTCGATCCGCCGACGGACCCGGCCGTGTGGACCCTCATGACGGGTTTGCCGACCGCGCCGAGCGCGTCGGCGAGATAGAGCTCGGGCATCATCAGGCCCTCGAAGAAGTCGGGAGCCTTGCCGATGACCACGGCGTCGATGTCCGCCCAGCCGAGTTCCGCGTCCTCCAGGGCGCGAAGTGCGGCCTCCCGGACCAGGCCGGCGAGGGAGACGTCCCGGCGGGCGGCGACGTGTTTGGTCTGGCCGATGCCGACGACGGCGACGGGTTCCTTGCTCACGGCCGGTCCCCTCCTTCGGGTCGTACTTCTCCCTCGGGTCGTACTTCTCCTTCGGGTCGTACTTCTCCTTCGGGTCGTTCTTCTCCTTCGAGCACGGCGACCAGGTTCTGCTGCAGGCACGGGCCGGAGGTGGCGTGGGCGAGTGCCCGGTCCGACTCGCCGCGCGAGATCCGGGCGGCGGCCTCGCCGAGGCGGATCAGTCCGGCGGCCATCACGGGGTTGGCGGCCAGTGCCCCGCCCGACGGGTTGACACATACGTCCTCGCCGAGCCGGAGGGCCTTGCGGAGTATCACCTCCTGGGAGGTGAAGGGCGCGTGCAACTCGGCTGTGTCGACCGGCCGTTCGAAAGCCCCGGCCTTGCCGGCGGCCAGCCGCGCGGAGGGCGAGTCGGTGAGGTCGCGCACGCCGGGCGAGTGGGCCTCTATACGGTGGTCCATGCCCCGTATCCACGCCGGGCGGGCGCACAGGCGGCGCGCGGTGTCGCCCGCTGCGAGCACCACGGCCGCGGCGCCGTCGCCGATGGGCGGGCAGTCCCCGGTGCGCAGCGGCCGTACCAGGTAGTCGCCCGAGGGCACGGGGCCGCGCAGCTGGGCGTGCGGGTTGGTCCCGGCAGCGGTGCGGCTCCGGACGGCGATGCCCGCGAGTTCGCGTTCGTCGGTCGCGCCCGCGTCGATGAGGGCCTGGGCCTGAAGGGCGGCCAGGGAGACGGAGTCCGGCCAGAGCGGGCCGAGGTAGTAGGGGTCGAGCTGACGGGTCAGGACGTCGCGCAGGCTGCCGGGCGAGGACTTGCCGTAGGCGTAGACGAGCGCGGTGTCGCACTCGCCGGTGAGGAGCTTGACCCAAGCCTCGTACAGGGCCCAGGCGCCGTCCATCTCGACGTGGGACTCGGTGATGGGCGGCCATGCGCCGACGCCGTCGAGGGCCATGGTGAAGGAGAAAGCGCGGCCCGCGAGGTAGTCGCTCGACCCGGAGCAGGTGAAGCCGATCTCACCGGCCCTGAGACCGACCTGGGCGAGCACGTCGTGCAGGACGGGCATCAGCAGCTCGACCTCGGAGAGTTCGTCGGTGTCCCGCCGGTGGTCGCTCTGCGCGAAGGCGACGATCGCCACGTCCCGGGCGGCGGTGCGGGCGGTCACAGCAGCTCCTTGTACCGGTCGTAGTCGGCGTCGGGTTCGCCGGTGGGCCGGTAGTGGTCGGGGTGGCGGCCCCCGCCGGTCCACACGGCCTCGACGCGCAGGCCCATGCGCACCTGGTCGTAGGGAATGCCGGAGATCCGTCCGTGCAGGGCGAGGTCGGCGCCGTCGAGGGCGATGTGCGCGTAGACGTACGGCACTTCGATGTCCAGGTTCTTCGCCTTGATGTTGACGATGCAGAAGGTGGTGACGGTGCCGCGGGGTCCGACCTCGACCTGCTCGGCCGTGGCGACGCCGCAGGTGGGGCAGGCACCCCTGGGCGGGACGTAGACCTTGCGGCAGGAGGGGCAGCGTTCGCCGAGGATCCTGCGGTCGGCGAGGGCGTGGAGGTAGCGGCCGGCGGCGCGGCCGGGGCTGTGGACGTAGTCGAGCCGGGCCGGGGCGACGATGCCGGTGACGGGGGCGCCCGCGAACGCGCCGCCGTGCGGCCGCGCCGTGGCCGGCGGGGACGGGTCCGCGGGGCTCGCGCCGTCGTCGTTCCCGTGCGGTTCGAAGCAGGCGATGTCGGTGATGGCGCCCGTGCGTTCGGCGGCCCAGCGGATCCGTACCCGCGTCCCGGTGCGGACGGCTTCGGGGCCGGGAGCGTCGAGGGCGTGCAGCAGTGCGGTGTCGGCGCCGTCCAGCCGCACCAGGACCCATGCGAAGGG
>NZ_JAAAXQ010000132.1 GCF_009916105.1 Streptomyces sp. GC420
CTGCCCACCCGCCTGCTCCGCGTGGCGACCCGGCGCCCCGGCGGGCCCACCGCCCGGGGCCCGGGTCCGGCGCCCCGGCGGCCGTACGGGCCAGGGCACCGGCCGGCGGGCCCCCGCCGGAAGGCCGCTGGGCCCGCACCCCGAAGGGTGCGGGCCCAGCAGTCGGTGCCGTGCTCGACGGCCGGCGGGGAGCACCGGCCGGTGTGTCAGTGACCGAGGATGGCGCGCGCCAGCTTGGCCGTCTCGGTCGGGGTCTTGCCGACCTTGACGCCCGCGGCCTCGAGGGCCTCCTTCTTCGCCTGGGCCGTGCCGGAGGAGCCGGAGACGATGGCACCGGCGTGGCCCATGGTCTTGCCCTCGGGCGCGGTGAAGCCCGCGACGTAGCCGACGACCGGCTTGGTGACGTTGGCCTTGATGTAGTCGGCCGCGCGCTCCTCGGCGTCGCCGCCGATCTCACCGATCATGACGATCAGGTCGGTCTCGGGGTCGGCCTCGAACGCGGCGAGGGCGTCGATGTGCGTGGTGCCGATGATCGGGTCACCACCGATGCCCACGCAGGACGAGAAGCCGAGGTCCCGCAGCTCGTACATCATCTGGTAGGTCAGCGTGCCGGACTTGGACACCAGACCGATGCGGCCCGGCTTGGTGATGTCGGCGGGGATGATGCCCGCGTTCGACTGTCCGGGGCTGATCAGACCGGGGCAGTTCGGGCCGATGATCCGGGTCTTGTTGCCCTTGGAGCCGGCGTAGGCCCAGAACTCGGCGGTGTCGTGGACGGCGACGCCCTCGGTGATGACGACCGCGAGGCCGATCTCGGCGTCGATCGCCTCGATGACCGCGTCCTTGGTGAACTTCTCCGGGACGAAGATGACGGTGACGTCGGCGCCCGTCTTCTCGATGGCCTCGGCCACGGAGCCGAATACCGGTACCTCGGTGCCGTCGAAGTCGACGGTCGTGCCGGCCTTGCGGGGGTTCACGCCACCGACGATGTTGGTGCCGGAGGCGAGCATCCGCCGGGTGTGCTTCTGGCCCTCGGAGCCGGTCATGCCCTGGACGATGACCTTGGATTCCTTGGTGAGGAAGATAGCCATGGTTGTTGTGTCCGTCCCTTACTTCGCGGCAGCAGCCAGCTCGGCGGCCTTGTCGGCCGCGCCGTCCATGGTGTCCACCTGCTGAACGAGCGGGTGGTTGGCGTCGGTCAGGATCTTGCGACCCAGCTCGGCGTTGTTGCCGTCGAGGCGCACGACCAGCGGCTTGGTGACCTCTTCGCCCTTGCTCTTGAGGAGCTCCAGGGCCTGCACGATGCCGTTGGCGACGGCGTCGCAGGCGGTGATGCCGCCGAAGACGTTGACGAAGACGGACTTGACGTCCGGGTCTCCGAGGATGATCTCCAGGCCGTTCGCCATGACCTCGGCGGAGGCACCGCCGCCGATGTCGAGGAAGTTGGCGGGCTTGACGCCCTTGTGCGCCTCGCCGGCGTAGGCGACGACGTCGAGGGTCGACATGACCAGACCCGCGCCGTTGCCGATGATGCCGACCTCGCCGTCGAGCTTGACGTAGTTGAGGTTCTTGGCCTTCGCGGCGGCCTCGAGGGGGTTGGCCGCGGCCTTGTCCTCGAGCTCGGCGTGGCCCGGCTGGCGGAACTCGGCGTTGGCGTCCAGGGACACCTTGCCGTCCAGGGCGATGACCCGGCCGTCGGAGACCTTGGCCAGCGGGTTGACCTCGACGAGAAGGGCGTCCTCGGCGACGAAGGTCTTCCACAGCGTCTGCAGGATCTCGGCGACCTGGTCGGCGACCTCGGCCGGGAACTTGGCGGCCGCGACGATCTCGGCGGCCTTCTCCGGGGTGACACCCTCGACGGCGTCGACCGGGATCTTGGCCAGGGCCTCGGGCTTGGTGGCCGCGACCTCTTCGATGTCCATGCCGCCCTCGACGGAGGCCATGGCCAGGAAGGTGCGGTTGGCGCGGTCGAGGAGGTACGAGACGTAGTACTCCTCGGCGATGTCGGGCGCGGTCTCGGCCAGCATCACCTTGTGGACCGTGTGGCCCTTGATGTCCATGCCCAGAATCTGGCCGGCCTTCTCGACCGCGTCGTCCGGGTCGGAGGCCAGCTTGACGCCGCCGGCCTTGCCGCGGCCGCCGACCTTGACCTGCGCCTTGACGACCGAGCGGCCGCCGAGACGCTCGGTCACCTCGCGCGCCGCCTCAGGCGTATCGATGACTTCACCGGCCAGCACCGGTACACCGTGCTTGGCGAAGAGGTCCCTCGCCTGGTACTCGAACAGGTCCACGCGCGTCCGTCCCTTATCAGTGATCTCGTCGCTTGGCAGGTTTGCTGTCTGCGTGGGCGTGCCGCGAAGGGCAACGTGACTTCCGCTGTCACTAGGGGTCACAAGGGGTGCGTACACGGTGTCCGGGCACGCGGCATGTCCGTCTCGCAGGTTATCTCCGCAGACCCGGCCTCCATAAATCGCATCTCACACCCGAGCGGTGATTACAGTCACAGGCTGCTGATCGAACCGTCCTGACCTGCCCCTTTGTGCCCTTGCCGTACAAAGGGGCGGATGGGACGGCCGAGGGACGCGGCCGCCGGTCAGCGTCCCGCCGCGGCGTCCGGAACGGGGATCGGGCGCTTCTCCAGGGCCGCCGCCATCACCTCGGGGAACAGATCCGGCGTGCACGCGAAGGCCGGCGCGCCGAGCGCCGCCAGCGCCGCGGCGTGCTCGCGGTCGTAGGCCGGCGCCCCTTCGTCCGAGAGGGCGAGCAGCGTCACGAACTGAACGCCGGCCGCCTTCATCGCCGCGACCCGCTTGAGCATCTCGTTGCGTATCCCGCCCTCGTAGAGGTCGCTGATCAGCACGACCACCGTATCGGCGGGGCGGGTGATGCGCGACTGGCAGTGGGCGAGGGCGCGGTTGATGTCCGTGCCGCCGCCCAGCTGCGTGCCGAACAGGACGTCCACCGGGTCGTCGAGCTGGTCGGTGAGGTCGACGACCGCCGTGTCGAACACGACGAGCCGGGTCGCGATGGACCGCATCGACGCCAGGACCGCGCCGAAGACCGAGGCGTACACGACGGAGGCGGCCATGGAGCCCGACTGGTCGATGCACAGGACGACCTCCTTCCTGACCGCCTGCGAGGCGCGCCCGTATCCGACGAGGCGTTCGGGCACGACCGTGCCGTGCTCCGGGAGATAGTTCTTCAGGTTGGCCCGGATGGTGCGGTCCCAGTCGATGTCCCGGTGCCGGGGCCTGCTGATGCGGGCCGACCGGTCGAGGGCGCCGGTCAGGGTGGCGCGGGTGCGGGTCGCGAGCCGCTTCTCCAGGTCCTGGACGACCTTGCGGACCACGGCGCGGGCCGTCTCCTTCGTGGTCTCCGGCATCGCCTTGTTGAGGGAGAGCAGGGTGCCGACGAGGTGGACGTCCGCCTCGACGGCCTCCAGCATCTCCGGCTCCAGCAGCAGCGTGGACAGGCCCAGCCGGTCGATGGCGTCGCGCTGCATGACCTGGACGACGGAGGTGGGGAAGTACGTACGGATGTCGCCGAGCCAGCGGGCGACGGAGGGCGCGGAGGCCCCGAGTCCCCCGGAGCGGTCGCCGCCGTTCCTGTTGCCGCCCTTCGAAGTCCCGCCGCCGTAGAGCGCGGTGAGGGTGCCGTCCATCGCCGCGTCCCGGCCGCCGAGGGCATACCCGGTGCCGTCGGCTCCCGGTTCCCCGCCGAGCACCAGCCGCCAGCGCCGCAGCCGCTCGGCCGCGGCCGCTTCCACGCTCCCGGCGTCTTCCACGGCCGGTGTTCCCGTTGTCCGCCCGCTCACGATCCTGCCCCCACCAGCCTGTTGATGTCGTCGGTGCCCAGCCCCAGCAGCCGTCCCAGCGTCGGCAGTACGGCGTCGGCCCGCTCGTGGTCCTGTTCCGCCCCGAATCCGGGCGCGGCCACCGCCGCCTGCACGGGTGCCCCGGCGCCGCCCCGCCCGACCAGCTCGCCGAGCGTGCGGCGCACCCCCGGTTCGTACGCCGAGAAGGTCCGCCGCAGCAGCGGCAGTACGTCGGTGAAGGAGTCGGCCGGGACTCCCGTGAGCCAGGTGTCGACGAGGCCGAGCAGCCGTTCGTCGTGCACCAGCAGCATCCCCGCGCCGGCCGCGCCGCCGGCGAAGCCCTCGATCCAGGCGGCCGCGCGGGCCGGCTCGGTGCCGGGCGACAGGGCCAGGCTCATCAGCCGTGCGGCCTCGTCCTGGGCCAGCCGTCCCTCGTCGAGCAGCAGCCTCGCCGCCCGGCCGCGGATCTCTCCGGGCACGGTCTCCCGCCCGGCCAGCTGCCGCAGGACCCCGGCCCAGCGGTCGCGCAGCGCGGGCACCGGGTCGTCGTCGAGCAGGGCGACCGCGGAGTGCACCGCGTCCAGGTGGACGCGCATGGCGGCCGCCCCGTCCGCGTCCAGGCCGGCGCAGGCGGGCGGCAGACCGACGAAGATCCGTTCGGCGAGTCCCGCCGCGACCTCTGCCAGCGCCCGGGTGTCGGTGCCGCGAACGTCGCCGTAGCGCAGGGATCGGACCAGGGCGGGCAGTGCCTGTGCCAGATGGGCGGTGTCGGTGTCGAGGGCGGCCCGGTCGGCCAGCGCCTTCATCACCACCGGCAGCGCGTCCGGGAGTCCGGCGAGCAGACAGCGCTCGGCCAGCCCGGTGACCTCGGCCAGGGACGCGGCGGCGAGTGCCTCCCACTCGGCCCTGGCGGTGGCGGCGGACAGCACCGTCGTGCCCCACACCCCGGCCTCGGCGACCCGCACCGCGAGCTCCGGCTCCCAGCGCAGCCGCCAGGTCTCCCGGAACGTGCCGGTGCTGCCGCGCGAGGCGGCCGGCTCGCCCCAGCCGACCCCGAGCAGCCGCAGCCGGTGCAGCAGGCGGCTGCGGGCGGCACCCGTCTCCTCGCGCAGGTCCAGCTCCAGCTCGCGCTCCATGGCCTCGGGCTTGAGCCGCAGGGAGCGCTGGGTGCGGTCCAGGTCCCTTTGCAATGGGACGGCGGGCGCCGTCGGGGGGACCTCGCCTAGCACGTCGCCGACGACGAGGCGGTCCCGTACGAGGTCGAGCGGCACCTCGGAGCCCTCGCACATGACGGCGCGCACGGCGTCCAGGGTCTCGGTGAGGCCGGGCAGCGGACGGCCGCGCATCACGGCCAGGGTGTCGGCGAGCCGCACGGCCTCGATGACGTGCGCGGAGGACACGAGCCGGTCCTCGTCCCGCAGCAGCCCCGCGACCTTGGTCATCCAGCGTTCGATCGGCCGGTCCCGTGCGGCGAAGAGATGCCCGTACCAGCCGGGGGAGGTGATCCCGGCGCCGTAGCCGCTGTGCCGCGCGAGGCGGCGGTGCGTCCAGGGGACCCAGGTCATCTCCACCTTGGCCCTGGGCAGCCCTTTCAGCAGGGCCCTGTCGGCGGTGGCCGTGGTGCGCGCGGCGAGCGCGGGCACATGCCAGGCACCGCAGACCACGGCCACGCCGTCGTCGCCGAACTCCTTGCGCGCCGCGCGCAGCTGGAGCCGCATATGGGCCTCGCGCACCAGGTCGCGGGTGTATCCGCCGTCGCCGTAGGTCTCGCGCAGGGCCTGCATGGCCTCACCGAGGGCGAGGAAGGGCGCGAGCGCGCCGTCCTCCTGCGGGCGCGTGCCGTCGCCCCGGTGTTCGACGACGTCCTCCCACCAGCGCTCCGGGTCGTCGTAGCCGACGGCCTCCGCGAGCACCGCGACCGGGTCGATCCGCAGGCTCTCCGCGTCCGCCCCCGCACCCGGGTCCACGCCTGTGTCCGCGTCCGTGCCCGAGTCCGCGTCCGGCCGGGCGGTCGGGCCCGGCTCTCCCCGGCCGTCCCCGTCGGCACCGCCGTCCGCGTCGGGGAACGCCAGCGAGTGCGCGGCGGGCAGATCGATGAAGCGCACCGGCACATCGCGCCGCAGCGCCCAGCGGATCGCCACCCACTCCGGGGAGAAGGCGGCGAGCGGCCAGAAGGCGGCACGGCGGGGGTCGTCCAGGACGTGAGCGAGCAGGGCGACGGGCGGCCGCATGCCGGGGTCCGCGGCGAGCGCGACCAGGGCGTCGCCCTCCGGCGGGCCCTCGATGAGCACGACACGCGGTTCCCGCTCGTCCAGCGCGGCCCGCACCGCCCGCGCGGAGCCCGGCCCGTGGTGCCGCACCCCGAGCAGCGCGGGCCCGGCCCCGGCCGCGTGTGAGGGCCCGGCGGCGGCAGCGCGCGGGGCCGTCCCGGCGGCTGTCACGCCGTCACCTCGCGGCAGGCGCGGTAGAAGTCCTTCCATCCGTCCCGCTCGCGCACGACGGTCTCCAGGTACTCCTGCCAGATGACCCGGTCGGCGGCCGGGTCGCGCACCACGGCCCCGAGGATGCCCGCCGCGACATCGCCCGGCCTGAGGACCCCGTCACCGAAGTGCGCCGCGAGCGCGAGCCCGTTGGTGACGACCGAGATCGCCTCCGCCGTGGACAGCGTGCCGCTGGGTGACTTCAGCTTCGTACGCCCGTCGCCGGTGACACCGTCGCGCAGTTCGCGGAAGACGGTCACGACCCGGCGGATCTCGGTGCTGCCGTCGGGCGCGGCCGGGAGTTCGAGGGAACGCCCGATCTGGTCGACGCGGCGGGCGACGATGTCGACCTCGTCGTCGGCCGTCGCGGGCAGCGGAAGCACCACCGTGTTGAAACGGCGGCGCAGGGCGCTGGACAGGTCGTTGACGCCGCGGTCCCGGTCGTTGGCGGTCGCGATCAGGTTGAAGCCGCGGACCGCCTGGACCTCCTGGCCCAGCTCCGGCACGGGCAGGGTCTTCTCCGACAGGATCGTGATCAGCGTGTCCTGCACGTCGGCCGGGATGCGGGTGAGCTCCTCGACCCGGGCGATCATGCCCTGGCTCATGGCCCGCATGACCGGACTGGGCACCAGGGCGTCCCGGCTGGGGCCCTGGGCGAGCAGCTGCGCGTAGTTCCAGCCGTAGCGGATCGCCTCCTCCGGGGTGCCGGCGGTGCCCTGCACCAGCAGCGTCGAGTCGCCGCTGACAGCGGCGGCGAGGTGCTCGGAGACCCAGGTCTTGGCGGTGCCGGGCACGCCGAGCAGCAGCAGTGCCCGGTCGGTGGCGAGGGTGGTGACGGCCACTTCGACGATCCGGCGCGGCCCCACGTACTTCGGCGTGATCACCGTGCCGTCCGGGAGCGTGCCGCCCAGCAGGTAGGTGGCGACGGCCCATGGCGACAGCCGCCACCGCGCGGGGCGCGGGCGGTCGTCCGCGGCGGCCAGCGCCTTCAGCTCCTGCGCGAAGGCGTCCTCGGCGTGCGGCCGCAGGGCCTGCGGCTCGGACGCCGGGTCCGCCTCGGGCTCGGCCGCGGCGACGCTGATCTCGGACACGGTCATGGATCCCCCTCCAGAACTTTCCCAGGTGTTCGGGACGTGGTGACCACCCTGCACCCCGCCACTGACAGTGGGCCGTCTTCGCAGGTCGGAGCGTTTGTCAGTGGTGCCGTCTACGGTCGGGGACATGCTGCAATCTGACGGGGGAACACCCCCGCACCCCACGGAGCGGGGGGTGCGCTGGACAGCGGAACAGGTGCTCGCCCTGGCCCCTGACGCCGCGTCACGCAAGGCGGGGAGCAAGCTCGGCACCGCCGGGCCGTGGTCGGGCACGGGCGCGTCGGACCGTGGGGCCGTGTGGGGGCTGTGCAAGGGAAGCGGAAGCAAGCCGTATCAGACGGTCGTGGACACGACCGGCCCGGCGTACAAGTGCAGTTGCCCGAGCCGGAAGTTCCCGTGCAAGCACGCGTTGGGACTGCTGCTGCTCTGGTCGGCGGACGAACAGGCGGTGCCGGTCGCCGCGACCGCCGCGGACTGGGCGCGGGAGTGGCTGGAGTCGCGCGGACAGCGCGGGGCGGCGGCCGCGGAGAGGACCGCGAACTCCGCGCGCGCCGGCGCCGATCCGCAGGCCGCCCGGCGCCGGGCGGAACGCCGCGCCGAGCGGATCACGGCCGGCACGACCGAGCTGGAACAGCGGCTCGCGGATCTGATGCGTTCGGGCCTGGCCACCGCGGGTCACGGCGGATACGCGCCGTGGGAGGAGACCGCGGCCCGGATGGTGGACGCGCAGGCTCCCGGACTGGCTGCGCGGGTGCGGGAGTTGGGCGCGATACCGGCCTCCGGGCACGGCTGGCCGGTGCGGCTTCTGGAGGAGTGCGGGCTGCTGCATCTTCTGGACCGTGCCTGGCGGGAGATCGGCGCCCTGCCCGAGCCGCTCGCGGCGACGGTACGTTCCCGCGTGGGGCTGCCCGCCTCCGCCGAGGGGCCGGCGCTTCGGGACCGCTGGCTCGTGCTGTCCCAACAGGACTCGTACGACGGGAAGCTGACGACACGGCGCATCTGGCTGTACGGCCGTGAGTCGTCCCGGACGGCGCTGCTCCTGTCCTTCGGCGCGGCCGGCCGGGCCCCTGAGCTCGCCCTGCCCACCGGGCTGGTGCTGGACGCCGAGCTGTCCTTCTATCCGGGCGCCTGCACTCTCCGGGCCGCTCTCGGTGAGCGCTTCGGCCCGTCCGGGGCCGAGACGTCCGCCCCGCCGCCCGGCGTGGACGCCGCCGCGGCGCTCGCCGCCTACGGGCGTGCCCTGCGGGAAGACCCGTGGCTGGAGTCGTGGCCGGCCACCCTGGGCCGTGCGACACCCGCCCCGGCGGACGAGGGCTGGCAGCTCACCGACGCCGGGGGCGACCTGGCCCTTCCCGTGGACCCGGCGTTCCTGAGCCGTCCGGGGCTGTGGCGGCTCGTCGCGCTGTCCGGCGGCAACCCGGTCACGGTCTTCGGTCAGTGCGGCCACCGGGGTTTCACTCCCCTGACCGCCTGGGCCGAGGGCTCCGGGGAGCCGGTCACGCTCTGACCGAGCCTACCGACTTCGCCTTTCAGGAAATTCAGTTTTTTCGCTCTCCGGTCTTCCCTACCTTCATCTCGAAACCCCATCACTCGCACAAAGCAGATCCGTGCCGCTGAATATGCGGACATTTCGTTTCTTCGGACATCCGGGGCCGGCCGTTCCCGGCGGGCCCGCGCATACCCGGAACCGCGCCCGCCGCGGCGCGGCGCTTCTCAAGACGGCGTACGGCCGGCCCGACCGACGGCCGTGATCGCGGCACTCAAAACGGAGGGGACCCATGCTTCGTACGAACGCACTGCGGAACGCCGCCATGGCGTCCGACGACAAGAACGCCTCGCCGTGGGGCGGCGTCACCGCCCCGGGCGCGGACGACGGCTCCGCCGACGACGCCTCCTCGCCGTGGGGCGGGGCGGCCGCGCGGCCCGCGGGGGGCCGCGCGGCGCGTCCGGCTCCCGGCTGGGAGGAACTGGTGACGGCCGCCCTGCTGGGCACCGATCGGCGTAAGCCGCCGGTGCCGCTCGCGGGGCGGGAGCCGGCGGTGGCCCTGCTGGACGCGGCGGCCCTGCACACGGTGCGGCGGCGTGCCGGGCTGCGGCCCGCGCCCGCCGTGGCGCCGCCGGAGGCGGCTCCCGCGGATCCGCGGCCCGCGCTGCCGGAAGCGGCCCGGCGCAGGCTCGCCGTGCTGCTGGCCGACCGCGCGGGCGGCGACCGCGGCGGGGCCCGCCGGGGAACCGCCCCCGACCTCACGGAACTGCTGCCGCAGTGGCTTGCGGCGGCCAACCGGCGGGGCTTCGCCGCCCCGCCCTCCGCGCTGCCCGCGCTCCTGGACGCCGCCAGGGCCCGCACCGATCTCCGCCCGGGTGTGCTGACGTTCGCCGGCCCGCGGGCCCTGTGGCTCGCCCGGCTCAATCCGGAGTGGAGGTTCGCCCTGCGCGGCGGAGCGGGCAGCGCGACGCTGCCGGACAGCGCGGACGAGGGGGCCGTGGCCCGGCTGTGGCAGGAGGGGCTGTTCGCGGAGCGGGTCACGCTGCTGGCCGCCGTGCGCCGCCGCGACCCGGCGGCCGCGGTGGATCTGCTGTCCACGACCTGGGCGGCCGAGCGGGCCGAGGACCGGCTGATGTTCCTGGATTCGCTGCGATCGGGGCTGTCGGACGCGGACGAGCCGTTCCTCGATCAGGCACTGGCCGACCGCAGCCGCAATGTCCGGTCCATGGCGGCCGAGCTGCTCTCGTCCCTGCCGGCCTCCGCGCTCGCCGCCCGGATGGCGGAGCGCGCCGCCTCCTGCGTGAGCTTGGACCGAACGGGTGAAAGTCCGGTCGTCGTCGTGGAGGCGCCGCACGAGTGCGACGCCGGGATGCAGCGCGACGGAGTGATCGCGAAGGCCCCTTCCGGGCGTGGGGAGCGCTCCTGGTGGCTGGGCCAGCTGGTCGAGTCCGCGCCGCTGGCCACGTGGCCGGCCCGCCTGGGCGGCGGTACGCCCGGGGACCTGGTCGCGCTGCCGGTCGCCGACGAGTGGCGGGCGGAACTGCACGCGGCATGGTGCCGGGCGGCCGTGCGGCAGGAGGACGCGGCCTGGGCCCGTGCCCTGCTCGGCGCCCCCGGCGCCCCGACCGGCAGCTCGCCGGGCACCGCCTCGCTGGCCGAGCGCTCCAAGCTGCTCGCCACGCTCCCGGCCGGGGAGCGGGCCCTGTGGGTCGCCCGCTTCATCGAGGCGAACGGCCTCTCGGAGGCCTTCCAGCTGCTCGGGGTGTGCGCGGTCCCGTGGGCGGGGCCCCTGGGCCGCGCCGTCGTGGACGCGCTGGACATCGCGCGGGACGCGGGAAGCTATCCCTGGAGCTTCAGTGGTGTGATGGGGCTGGCGGAGCGGTGCCTGGACCCGTCGGCGGCCGACCGCCTGGAACTCCTCACCGCGACGCCGGACGAGACGGAGTCCGCCTCGCCCGGCGCGGGCAGCTACTGGTCGGAGGCCTTCCAGCGCCTCGTCGGCACGCTCAGGCTCCGCGCGGCGATGCTCGCCGAACTGGGCGAGTGCTGAGCGGGGCCGACGAGGTTCGGTGCGGTCCGGCGGCGCCGTCGAGGACGGTGGGGCCGTGACGGCCTGCGCCTGCGCCGTGTGGGTGCGCCCGGCCGGGACGGACCCGCGGGAGTCGCGCCGGACGTCCGGAGGAGCCCTCAGACGTCGGCCGGCTGCCGCACGTGGGCGTTGACCCAGTCGACGATGGACGCCGTGGTCGCGCCCGGGGTGAAGATCTCCGCCACGCCCTTCTCCTTCAGCGGCGCGATGTCCGCCTCCGGGATGATGCCGCCCCCGAAGACCTTGATGTCCTCCGCGTCGCGCTCCTTCAGCAGCTCGATGACGCGGGCGAACAGCGTGTTGTGCGCGCCGGACAGGATCGACATGCCGATGGCGTCGGCGTCCTCCTGGATCGCGGTGTCGACGATCTGCTCGGGCGTCTGGTGGAGCCCGGTGTAGATGACCTCCATACCGGCGTCACGCAGGGCCCGCGCGATGACCTTCGCACCGCGGTCGTGGCCGTCGAGACCCGGTTTGGCGACCACCACACGGATCGGACCGGTCACACCCATCACTGCCTCCATGTACCGACTGCACCGTCACTGGCACGGAACCTCCCACGGCTGCGGCCCGGGAGGTGAACGAACGTTATCCCCAGCATCCCGCACCGGGCCGTTTCGCGGTGGTCACAGAGGGGGAAATCACACGGTGGGACAAGTCAGCCAAGCGCCGTACTCGTCGACGCGGCTCACCGCCGTGGACGGGCAACGCGCTGAGGGAGCCGCAAGAGGCCTTCACGCCGCCGCGCCGGGGAAAGCACCCCGTCCGGCGACACTGTGCACCCGTCACACTGGGTCACATACGCATCATCGGCCTCATCACGGTTACCCGTGAGGGCAACGGGGGACGATGTCGTCCCCCCGCTTGCCATTCGGGAGGTCGGCCATGAGGGTCTCGCCCTTTTCGCTTCTTCCGCCGTGCTGGCGCCAGGTCCAGCAGTCCGCGGTGCTGGTCAGGGCCGCGGCACTCGACCTGGCGATTCTCGCCGGGCACCTCTTCCTGTACCCGACGGGAATCGTGCAGGAGCGCCGGCACGTCCTGGCGGGCGACACCCCTCAGCTGCCCACCGAGGGCCGGTCACGGCCACCGGTGCTGCTGCTCCACGGGTTCATCGACAACCGCTCCGTGTTCGTCCTGCTGCGCCGCTCCCTGGCCCGGAACGGCTGGCCGCATGTTGAATCCCTCAACTATTCGCCGCTGACCTGGGACATCCGCGCGGCCGCGGACATCCTGGGCCGCCATGTCGAGGAGATCTGCGCCCGCACGGGTCACCGCGAGGTGGACATCGTGGGCCACAGCCTCGGCGGCCTGATCGCGCGCTATTACATACAGCGGCTGGGCGGCGACAGGCGCGTGCGCGTCCTGGTGACACTGGGCACCCCGCACTCCGGCACGACGGTCGTCCCGCCGCTCAGCGCGCATCCGATCATCCGCCAGATGCGCCCCGAGTCGGACATCATCAACGAACTGCGCGAAGCCGCGCCGGGCTGCCGGACGCGGTTCATCAGTTTCTGGAGCGATCTGGACCGCCTGATGATGCCGGTGGACTCGGCCCAGCTCCACCACCCGGACCTGATCGCGCACAACGTGCGGGTGAACGGGGTCGGACACCTCGCCCTTCCGGTGCACCCGGCGGTCGCCACCGGCATCCGGCAGGCCCTGGAGGTCGAGGAGGACGCCCTCGGCGCCTCCGGGTCGGTCTCCGTCGCCTGAACGACACCTCGGCGACACATCCGGAGGTACGTCCGGCGCCCCCTTTGTCGAACACGGATCGAACACAAGGCCAAAGCTGCGTCCGCAGTCCGCCGATAGGCGGCCAAATGCCCGTTCCTCGCGCAGCCGGAATCCGCCGAAGATTGTCGCCGTCGCATACCGCCGGGTACAGTCGCGCCTAATTCTCCTGCTGCCGAGGCGAAAGAGAAGTAGGTGAACGACCGTCACCCGTCGGGGATCTCCACCCCCGAGGCCCCCACTCCCGACGCCTCTTTCGGGCACTACGCGTCATACGAGGAGACGGGCGCCACGTACAACCAGACCGGTTACGACGGCTATTCCACCGCTGGCACCTCCTACGGACACGAGGACCCGCTCTTCGGCACGATGCCCGGCCACGATGCGGGCACCGGCCAGTACGACGCCGGTCAGTGGACCCAGCAGGCCCCCGGCCACGACGCCTACGGCACCCAGCAGACCTCGTACGACACGGGCGGTTACGCCACCACCGCCTGGATCCCCGCCCAGCCGGCGCCCGCAGAGGCCACGCAGGAGACCTCCGGCCAGTGGGACGCCAACACGTGGAGCCAGACAGGCCGGTTCGAGGACACCCGGTTCACCACGGGGACGTTCAACACCGGCCCGTACGATCCGAACGGGCAGTGGACCACCACCGACCACGGCTATGACACCGGCGGCTACGACACCACCGCCTGGACGCCGGAGGAAACGGCACTGCTCCCGGGGCAGCGGGGTCCCGCCCCCGAGGAGGAACAGGCCCAGGATCCACAGGGCTACGAGGAGTTCGACCCACAGGCCTACCAGGATCCCGCCGGCCTGTACGAGGGGCACGGTCACGAGGACCCTGCCGGGGCGCGGACCGAGGACGGGGACCGTCCCGGTGACGACACCCAAGACCACGCCGGCCACCCCGACGACGAAGCGGGCTACGACCACCCCGAGTACGGGGCGGAGTACGAGCACGAGCCCGACGCGACCCCCGCGCAGGGGACGCCCCTCGTGACCGAACCGCTGCCGGGCACCCGCCGCGTCGAGGCCCGCCCCGCGGGCCGGGCCGTGAACCGCAGCAGGCGCCGCGCCCCCGCCAAACGTTCCGCCCTCCTCACCGTCGCCGTCCCCTCCGTCTGCGTGATGGGCGTCGCCGGCGTCGCCGCGGCCTCCGTCAGCACCTCCGGCGCCGAGAACAGGAACACCACCACCCAGGCCGCGGCCGACGAGGGCACCGCCGTCAAACCGTCGAAGGTCAACAACGAACTCGACACCCAGCTCGCCAATCTCAGCGCCGACGCCGACGACTTCGCGGACCGGGCCAGCCGTACCCAGGAGCGCATCGACCTCAAGGAGCGCCAGGAGGCGGAGCGGAAGCGCAAGGCCGAGGAGGCCGCGCGCAAGGAGGCACTGCGCCCCAAGTTCGCCGTCCCGGTGAACCAGAAGGGCCTGAGCGCCTACTACGGACAGGCCGGCCTCAACTGGATGTCCGTGCACACCGGCATCGACTTCCCCGTGTCGTACGGCACGCCCGTGCTGGCCGCGACCGACGGCACCGTGCGCACCCAGTACAACACCGCCTACGGCAACATGGTCATCGTGACCGCCGCCGACGGCACCGAGACGTGGTACTGCCATCTCAGCAGCACCAGGATCCGCACCGGCTCGGTGAAGGCCGGCGACACCATCGCCTACTCCGGCAATTCAGGCAACTCCACCGGCCCTCACCTGCACTTCGAGGTGCGGCCCGGCGGCGGATCGGCGATCGACCCCCTCACCTGGCTCCGCAGCCACGGCCTCGACCCCACGTAGCCGGCGCCGGCGGACCGCCGCACCAACGGCAAGGCGGGCGCCGAGGGACCCGCCCGTGCCCGGCTGCCGCACCACTTGCTCCGGCCTGTGCCGGGGCCGGTCAACCGCCGGCCCCGGCACGGCGTGTCCCTCAGAGCTTCTGCACCGGCGCGTATCGCAGCAGCAGCGTCTTCGGCCGCCCGTCACCGAAGTCGACCGTGGCCTTCGCCTTGTCCCCCGTCCCGTCGACGCCCGTGACCGTCCCCAGCCCGAACTGGTCGTGCGTGACCCGGTCGCCCACGGAGAGCGCGATCACCGGCCGGTCCCCGGTCCGCTGTGTCGCGAAGCCCGCGGGACCACCCGCTCGCGAGCGCGAACTCGACAGCGAGGAGGCGATGCCGCCCACCGGCCCGGCGGGCTTCGCCACGGCCCCCATGCGCTTCCAGTCGACGTACTGCTCGGGGATCTCCTCCAGGAACCTGGACGGCGGGTTGTACGCGGGCTGTCCCCAGGCACTGCGCATCGTGGAGCGGGTCAGGTAGAGCCGTTCGCGGGCGCGTGTGATCCCGACGTACGCGAGACGCCGCTCCTCCTCCAGTTCCTTGGTCTGCCCGAGTGCGCGCATGTGCGGGAAGACGCCGTCCTCCAGGCCGGTGAGGAAGACGACGGGGAACTCCAGGCCCTTCGCCGTGTGCAGGGTCATCAGCGTTATGACGCCGGAGCCCTCCTCGTCCTCGTCGGGGATCTGGTCGGAGTCGGCGACGAGGGCCACCTGCTCCAGGAACTCGGCGAGCGTGCCCGGGCCCGCACCCGCGCCCGCCGCTTCGTCGGCCTGCCCACGTTCCTGCTCGAACTCCAGCGCCACGGAAGCGAGTTCCTGAAGGTTCTCGATCCGGGTCTCGTCCTGCGGGTCGGTCGAGGCCTGGAGCTCCGCGAGGTAGCCGGTCCGCTCCAGGACGGCCTCCAGGACCGTGGCCGGACCCGCGCCCGACTCGACGACGGTGCGGAGTTCCTCCATCAGTGTGTTGAACCGCTTGACCGCATTGGCGGAGCGGGCCGCCATGCCGTACGCCTCGTCGACCCGGCGCAGCGCCTGCGGGAAGGTGATCTTCTCGCGCAGCGCGAGCGCTTCGATCATCGCCTCCGCGCGGTCCCCGATCCCGCGCTTGGGCACGTTCAGGATCCGGCGCAGCGGGACGCTGTCCTCGGGGTTGGCGAGCACCCGGAGGTAGGCGAGGATGTCCCGGACCTCCTTGCGCTCGTAGAAGCGCACGCCGCCGACGACCTTGTACGGCAGTCCGACGCGGATGAAGATCTCCTCGAAGACACGGGACTGGGCGTTCGTGCGGTAGAAGACGGCGACGTCACCGGCCTTGGCCTCGCCCGCGTCGGTCAGCCGGTCGATCTCGTCGGCGACGAACTGCGCCTCGTCGTGCTCGGTGTCGGCGACATAGCCGGTGATCCGGGCACCCGCCCCGGCGTTGGTCCACAGGTTCTTCGGGCGTCGGCTCTCGTTGCGCTCGATGACGGCGTTGGCGGCGCCGAGGATCGTCTGCGTGGAGCGGTAGTTCTGCTCCAGCAGGATCGTCGTGGCGTCCGGGTAGTCCTCCTCGAACTGGAGGATGTTGCGGATGGTGGCGCCGCGGAAGGCGTAGATCGACTGGTCGGCGTCACCGACCACGCACAGCTCCGCGGGGTCCTCTTCCGGGCCCGAGGGCCCGACCAGCTCCCGCACCAGCGTGTACTGCGCGTGGTTGGTGTCCTGGTACTCGTCGACGAGGACATGACGGAAGCGGCGCCGGTAGTGCTCGGCAACGTCGGGGAACGCCTGGAGGAGGTGGACCGTGGTCATGATGATGTCGTCGAAGTCGAGCGCGTTGGCCTCGCGCAGCCGCGACTGGTACATCGCGTAGGCCTCGGCGAGGGTCTTCTCGAAGCCTCCCCCGGAGCCGTCCGCCGCGGCCTGCTGGGCGAAGGTCTCCTCGTCGATCAGCTCGTTCTTCAGGTTGGAGACCTTGGCGCTGAAGGACTTCGGCGGATACCGCTTGGGATCGAGATCCAGGTCCCGGCAGACCAGCGCCATCAGCCGCTTGGAATCCGCCGCGTCGTAGATCGAGAACGACGAGGTGAAGCCGAGCCTCTTCGACTCGCGGCGCAGGATCCGCACGCACGCGCTGTGGAACGTCATGACCCACATGGCACTCGCGCGAGGGCCGACGAGGTCCGCCACGCGCTCCTTCATCTCGCCCGCCGCCTTGTTGGTGAAGGTGATGGCGAGGATCTGGCCGGGGTGCGCACCGCGTTCCGCGAGGAGGTACGCGACGCGGTGGGTCAGCACCCGGGTCTTGCCCGAGCCGGCGCCGGCCACGATGAGCAGGGGCGAGCCGGAGTGCACGACGGCGGCGCGCTGCTGCTCGTTGAGCCCCTCGAGCAGCGCGGCGGAGTCGATGGCGGGCCTCGGGGCGCCGTCGCGGTAGTACGCGTCACGGTCGACGGGAGCGTCGAACTTCCCCCCGAAGAGGTCGTCCGGGATGTCCTCCGGGGCGTAGTCGTCCTCGGGCGGCGGCGGGGGCTCCTCGCCCTCGAGGCCATGGGCCGCGGCCGAGCCGGAGCCGTGCGGCACGGGTCCGCGGCCGGGCGCCCGGCCGGGTCCGGACGTTGTGCCGAGGTCCGCCAGGAAACTGTCGTCAAAGAGGCTGCTCATCGCCTCCCGAGTCTAGGCGCCCCCGCTGACACTCCACCCAGGGTTCCGCCGGGTTCCCCCCGGTCCCACGGGTCGCTCGCGCCGGACCCCACCGCACCGACGCCGTAACCCTCCGTAGGTAGAAAGCGCTCTCTCCGAACTGATCACAAAAAGGTATCGGGCATATCGAACACCAACCTTCACAAGAACCACATGAGTTGGCTAGCGTCATGTGCCACGGGCGGCTTTACCCCCACCGGCGAACCGCGCCGGACGGGCCGCCCCCCGCCGAATCCGGCCGCCGCCCGGCGTCCGGAGCCGGGGACCCACCCATGCAACCCCGGGGTGAATCGGCTCGCGGCTCGTGTGCGCAAGCTCACGAGTGAGCCGTAGGGCGTCCTTCCGATCAGACCGAGCGACTGCTCCGCTCGGCGAGATCAGCCCGAACCCGACAGCTAACCCGGTAGGCGGTCCACGGAAGGAGTCGCCGATCTTGGCGTCGAACCGGTCGCACCGCAGGCCGCGGAACATCCGAACGCGCTCCACGCCGGCCGTCGGTTTCGGCACGGCGGCTCTGGCCTCCGTCACCCTGCTCTCCCAGGGTTCCGCCCAGGCCGCCCCCAGTCCCCAGCCCACACCCTCGGACTCCAAGCCGTCGCTCGACGAGGTCCAGAAGAAGGTCGACGAGCTCTACCGGCAGGCGGGGACCGCCACGCAGCGGTACAACGCCGTCAAGGAGCGCACCGACCAGCAGCGCAAGAAGTCGGACCGGCTCCTCGACACCGTCGCGAAGCAGACGCAGAAGCTCAACGAGTCCCGCCGCATTCTCGGCTCCTACGCCGCCGCGCAGTACCGCACCGGCGCGGTCAGCCCCACGGCCTCCCTCCTGCTCGCGGACGACCCGCAGTCGTACTTCGACCAGAACCAGCTCCTCGACCGGCTGAACGACCGCCAGCAGGCGGTCATCACGGACTACGAGGAGCAGCGGGACGCGACGGCGGAGAAGCGGGCGGAGGCCCAGCAGAGCCTGGAGACCCTCAGCGACTCCCAGGAGGAGCTGAAGGAGGGCAAGCGGGAGGTCCAGCGCAAGCTCGCGGCGGCGCGACAACTGCTCTCGGAGCTGACGGCACAGGAGAAGGCCAGGCTCGCCGAACTGGAGCGGCAGCGCGAGGAGGAGGCGCAGCGCAAGGCCGAGGAGCTCGCCCGGCAGCAGGCCGCGGAGGCGGCGGAGCGCGCGCGTCAGGAACAGGCCCAGCAGCAGACCCAGCAGGACGCCGGTACGGGCACCGGTACGGGCACGGGTACGGGCACCGGTACGGGCACCGGTACGGGTACGGGTACCGGCACCTCCACCGACTCGTCGACGTACGCCGCGAAGGCCGCGAAGGTGATCGCCTTCGCGGAGGCGCAGATCGGCAAGCCGTACGTCTGGGGGGCCGCGGGCCCCAACTCGTACGACTGCTCGGGGCTGACCCAGGCGGCGTGGAAGGCCGCCGGCGTCTCCCTCCCGCGCACCACCTGGGACCAGGTCGAGGTGGGCACCCGGGTCGCGACCGCCGACCTGCTGCCCGGCGATCTCGTCTTCTTCTACGACGACATCAGCCACGTGGGCATCTACATCGGCGACGGTCAGATGATCCACGCACCGAAGCCGGGCACGAACGTCCGCGTCGAGTCGATCTACTACATGCCCATCTACGCCGGAGTGCGCCCCGCGTAGGCGCCCGTCCGGTCCGGCTGCCCGGACCTGAGCCCCGGGGGTTCGGGCTCAGGTCCGCGGCGTCGTCGGGGC
>NZ_JAAAXQ010000133.1 GCF_009916105.1 Streptomyces sp. GC420
TCTACGGCCCCGCCCCGGCCGGCGCGCTGCCCGAACCGTCACCGGCCTCCCGCCGCGTCCCGCCGGTCAGCCCCGAACTGCCCGCCCCGGGGCTCAGCCAACTGGTACGCGGACAGATCGCAGCCACCGCCTACGACATCAACGTACGCATGCGCAGCGAGGGCTGGCCCGACATCCGCCGCCTGGTGCGACCCCACGACATCCGTGTCCCGGCGGTGGGGGCGGGTCCCGGCGGCCCGATGGCCCCGGCGATGGAACCCTTCGAGGTGATGCGCGACGAGCGGGTCCGCGTCACCGCGATCCTGGTCGAACACCCACCGGTCTTCCCGTCCTACGCCTTCCGCTTCGACACGGCTGGCGGTTCGGTCGTCTTCAGCGGCGACACCGGCCCCACGCCGAACCTCGTCCGGCTCGCGCGGGGCGCCGACGTCCTCGTCCACGAGGCGATCGACATGGAGATCATGGCCCTGGCCGGCCTCTCGCCCGCCCAGATGGAGCACATGAGGACCAGTCACACCGACGTGACGGTCCTCGGCTCCATCGCCCAGCAGGCAGGCTGCGGCACCCTCGTCCTCAGCCACCTCGTCCCCGGCCGCTCCGACTTCGTCACCGACGAGACCTGGCGCACCAAGGCCTCGCGCGGCTACGACGGCCAGGTGGTGGTGGGGCGGGACCTGCTGCGGTTCGCCGTCGACCGCCGGGAGATCCGCTGAACGACGCCCGACGGGCAGGGTATTGGGGGAGGAGGACGGCATCCGTACCGGACTCCGCCCCGCACCCGCGCCCCGCCCGCGCCGTGCCGGTCGTGCGCCGACCTCTCGGGGGAAGGGCCGGCTCAGCGGTTCAGGCGGCCGGTTCCGCGTCCAACTGGCCCGCCAGCCAGGTGGGGACGCCTCCCAGGAGGCGGAACAGCCGGCCCGCCTCGGCCCGCAGCCGGCTGGACTCCGGTTCCGGTTCCGCCTCGGCGAGAGCCACCAGGGCCGGGGCGGTGCCGACGAGGTAGCCCAACTCCTCGCGGATGCGCAGGGATTCGGCGAAGCCGTGACGGGCCTCGGCCAGCTCCCCGTCGCGCAGCGCGAGGCCCGCGAGGTGGCGCCAGGTGAAGGAGAGCAGCAGGACGTCGCCGTGGGTCGTGGCGCCCGCGTGGGCGCGGCGGTACGCGGCCCGGGCGGCCTGGGTCGAGTCCGCGAGGTGCTCGGCGATGAGACCGCGGCGGAAGTCGAGCAGGGGCCGTCCGGGAGCGGCGGGCGGCAGCAGTGCGGCGGCGCGTCCGAGGGCGGCGCGTGCCTCGTCGGCACGGTCGCGGACCCCGAGGACGGTCGAGGCGTAGGCCAGGTGCCCGCGTTCACAAGCGGCCGCGCCGCGTTCGTCGTCGCTCCGCGCGACGGCCTCGGCGGTCCGGAGGGCGTCCTCGGCCTCCGACCACCCCGCCTCCGTGAACAGGCAGCGTTCGACGAGCAGGGAGGCACGCTGGAGCGCGATACGCGGCTGAGCGGAGGCGTGCGGTTCCAGCAGGGCGGCCGCGTCGGACCAGCACCCGCGCGAACGCAGGCGCCATACCGCCGTCTGGATCGGGTGCTCCCCTCCGTAGCCGGGGGAAGGTTCGTTGTCCCCCGCTGCAGTTCCGGAACCGGACATGGCGGTGTCCGCCACATTGCCTCCCCGAGCGCGTCATTGAGCTGTGGGCGCATCTCAGCACGAATTACCCTGCGTGGCCAAGGGCGCGGGTGAAAGAATTCACAAGTCATTACCCGAGTGGTGCCCCGTCTTCGTGCGGTCCTTGGCCGAAGCGTCACTCTGAGCAATAACAGGCCCCCGGCACCCTTGATCCCGTTGGTGCTGCCCCCGGTCTCGGAGGCAGTCGGTCACCCCCCGCGGCCCCGACCGTTACGGAGGTGGCCGGGGGAGTGCGCGAGCGGGGTCGCGAGGCCCTGGGGTATTGGTTCGACATGTGTCAACATAGGCGTATGTCGAACGTGAAGGCGCTGCCCCTGCTGGAGCCGGACGCCGCCGCGCCCTGCTGTCCGCCGCTGACGGAACGCCCTCTCACCGCGGACGAGGCGGAACGCACCGCGCGGATGTTCAAGGCTCTCGGTGATCCGGTCCGGCTGAGGCTGTTCTCGTCCGTGGCCGCCCACGAGGGCGGCGAGGCATGCGTCTGCGACATCTCCGACGTCGGTGTCTCCCAGCCCACGGTCTCCCACCACCTGAAGAAGCTGAAGGAAGCGGGGCTGCTGACCTCCGAGCGGCGCGGCACCTGGGTCTACTACCGGGTGGAGCCCTCAGTGCTGG
Source organism: Streptomyces sp. GC420 (assembly GCF_009916105.1). Taxonomy (GTDB): domain Bacteria; phylum Actinomycetota; class Actinomycetes; order Streptomycetales; family Streptomycetaceae; genus Streptomyces. Next base: position 2,293 of record NZ_JAAAXQ010000133.1, read on the forward strand.
CCGCGATGGGCCGGATGCTGCGGCACTACGGCTCCTGACCGTTCCCGCGACGCGTCGCCTCCCCGCGCCTTGTCACCTCGCCGCCTGCGCGCCGCGTTGCCCTGCTCATTGCTGCCGCCTCACCCGTCGGCCGTCAGCAGTTCCGCGATCTCGCGGGCGGCGTCCCGGGCCGGCCGCCCGACGCCTATCAGGGTGGCGGAGGCAGGCCCGGTCCAGTCCCCGTAGCCGAGCAGATGGAGGCGGGGTTCGGCGAGGGCGCGGGTGCCGGCGAGGGGAATGCGCCCGCGGGCGCCGCGCAGCCCGAGCGGTGCGAGGTGGGACAGCGCGGGGCGGAAGCCGGTGCACCAGATGACGGCATCGGCGTCGGCCCGTGTTCCATCGGCCCACTCGACGCCGCCCGGGACGAGCCGGGCGAACATCGGTGACGCCTTCAGCAGCCCGGCGTCGCGCGCCTCGCGCACGGGCGGCACGGCGACGACGTCGCCCAGCGAGGCCACTCCGCCGGTGTCCGTGCGCCCCTCGTCGAGGGCGCGGCGGCGTGCGGTGGCCGCGTCGAACAGGGCGCGGCCGTCGATGTCGTCGGCCAGGAAGCGGGGCGGTCGCTGCGTGACCCAGGTCAGTTCGGTGTCGTGGGCGAGGTCGGCGGCGATCTGGGCGCCGGAGTTGCCCCCGCCGACGACGATGACGCGCCGGCCCGCGAAGTCCCTGGGGCCGCGGTAGCCGACGGTGTGTATCTGGGTGCCGGAGAAGGCCGCGCGGCCGGGGACGGCGGGGACGAACGGCCGCCACCAGGTGCCCGTCGCGCTGACGACGGCGCGGGCGCGCCACACACCGGCGGCCGTGTCGACGCGCAGGAAGGGTCCGTCGCGGTGGACGGCCGCGACGCGCACGCCGTGCCGCACCGGCAGCGCGTACCGCTTCTCGTAGTCGGCGAGGTAGTCCACGACGTGACGCGCGTCGGGGTAGGCGGCGCCTTCCTGCGGCGGCATCAGCCGGCCGGGCAGTGAGGAGTACGCGGCGGGGGAGAACAGGCGCAGGGAGTCCCACACGTGCTGCCAGGCCCCGCCCGGCGCGGACTGCGCGTCGAGGACGGCGAAGTCCACGCCGAGGCGGCGCAGGTGGTAGCCGGCGGCGAGCCCTGCCTGGCCGCCGCCGACCACCACCACGTCCGTGTGCCCGGAGTGTGTCGTCACCGCGTGGCGAACTTCTTGCGCCAGGCGAGCGAGACGTAGACGAGGGCGACGAGGACGGGTACCTCGATGAGCGGGCCGACGACGCCGGACAGCGCCTGGCCCGAGGTGACGCCGAAGGTGGCGATGGCGACGGCGATCGCGAGTTCGAAGTTGTTGCCCGCGGCGGTGAAGGCGAGGGTCGCGGTGCGGTCGTAGGCGAGGCCGACGGCCTTGCCCAGGGCGAAGGTGCCGAACCACATCAGGGCGAAGTACACCAGCAGCGGCACCGCGATCCTGGCCACGTCCAGCGGCCGGCTGGTGATCTTGTCGCCCTGGAGGGCGAAGAGGAGGACGATGGTGAAGAGCAGTCCGTAGAGGGCCCAGGGGCCGATCTTCGGCAGGAACCGGTTCTCGTACGTCTCGCGGCCGAGCTTCTTCTCGCCGATGCGGCGGGTCAGGAATCCGGCGACCAGGGGCACGCCGAGGAAGATGACGACGTTGAGGGCGATCTTCCACATGGAGATGTCGAGTTCCTGGCCCTCGCCGAGGCCGAGCCAGCCGGGCAGGAGGTCGAGGTAGAACCAGCCGAGCAGGCCGAAGGCCAGGACCTGGAAGACCGAGTTCAGGGCGACGAGGACGGCGGCGGCCTCGCGGTCGCCGCAGGCGAGGTCGTTCCAGATGATGACCATGGCGATGCAGCGGGCGAGTCCGACGATGATCAGGCCGGTGCGGTACTCGGGCAGGTCGGCGAGGAAGACCCAGGCGAGCGTGAACATCACCGCCGGGCCGATGAGCCAGTTGATGACCAGGGAGGCCACCATCAGCTTCCTGTCGCTCGTGACGGTGTCGAGCTTGTCGTAGCGGACCTTGGCCAGGACCGGATACATCATGATGAGCAGGCCGAGGGCGATGGGCAGCGAGATGCCGCCGATCTCGACCTTGGACAGGGCGTTGTCGAGGCCCGGGACCAGTCGGCCGAGTCCGAGGCCGATGCCCATGGCGAGGAGGATCCAGACGGCGAGGAAGCGGTCGAGTGTCGACAGCTTCGCGACGACGGAGGACTCCCCGGGAGTCGCGGACGGTTCGGTGCGGGTCACGGGCATGCTCTCTTGTTGTCGGCGGCGGTACGGGCGGCCTCGGCCAGGTCGGCGAACTGACCGGCGAGCCGGGCGATGACGTCGGGGCGGAGCTTGTAGTAGGTGAAGCGGCCGCACGGCTCGGTCTCCACGACCCCGGCCTCGCGCAGTACCCGCAGATGGTTGGAGAGATTGGTCTGGCGGGCGCCGGTCTCCTCCACCAGATGCGTGGTGCACAGCGTCTCGTGGGCCAGCAGGGTCACGATCCGGAGCCTGAGCGGGTCGGCCAGTACCCGGATCAGGTCAGTGTCGACTGACGTCATCATGCGCTGATACTCTCACATCAGTGGTGGCTGACACCACCAGGTGCTGATGTCGCGCCGCGCCGGGTATGCCGCGTCGTCCTCCGGGGCCGTGCGGCCCGGTTCCGGGCGTGTCATACGGGCCTGATGCCGTCGTGAGACAAGTGAGACTCCTGATGTCCGAGAAGCCGTCCGTCCTGTTCGTCTGTGTCCACAACGCCGGCCGGTCGCAGATGGCCGCCGCATGGCTGTCCCACCTGGCCGGGGACCGTGTCGAGGTCCGCTCCGCCGGATCCGCCCCCGCCGATCAGGTCAACCCCGCCGCCGTCGAGGCGATGCGGGAGGTCGGCATCGACATCACCGCCGAGACGCCGAAGATCCTGACCGTCGACGCGGTCAAGGCGTCCGACGTGTGCATCACGATGGGCTGCGGCGACACCTGCCCGGTCTTCCCCGGGAAGCGCTACCTGGACTGGAAGCTGGACGACCCGGCCGGACAGGGCGTCGAGGCGGTCCGCCCGATCCGGGACGAGATCAAGAAGCTCGTCGAGGGCCTGATCGAGGAGATCGCCCCGGCGCCGGAGAAGTCGGCATGACCGCGGGCACGGACACTGCCGCGGACTCCGCCGCCACGGACGGCGCGGGGATCCGGAACGTCATCGTCATAGGCTCGGGCCCCGCCGGTTACACCGCCGCCCTGTACACCGCGCGGGCCGGCCTGAGGCCCCTGGTCTTCGAGGGGGCGGTCACCGCCGGCGGCGCGCTGGTGCAGACGACCGAGGTGGAGAACTTCCCCGGTTTCCGCGACGGCATCATGGGCCCCGACCTGATGGACAACATGCGGGCCCAGGCCGAGAGGTTCGGCGCCGAACTCGTCCCGGACGACGTCACCGCCGTCGACCTCACCGGCGAGGCCAAGACCGTGACCGACGGTGCGGGGAGCGTCCACCGGGCCAGGGCCGTGATCGTCGCGACCGGCTCGCAGCACCGCAAGCTCGGCCTGCCCCACGAGGACACCCTGTCCGGCCGTGGTGTGTCGTACTGCGCGACCTGTGACGGGTTCTTCTTCCGCGACCACGACATCGTGGTGGTAGGCGGCGGTGACACGGCGCTCGAGGAGGCCACCTTCCTGTCCCGCTTCGCCCGCTCGGTCACCGTCGTGCACCGGCGCGACACCCTGCGCGCCTCCAAGGCCATGCAGGACCGCGCCTTCGCCGACGGCAAGATCTCCTTCGCCTGGGACAGCGAGGTCGCCGCCGTGCACGAGAAGGACGGCAAGCTCGCCGGACTCACCCTGCGCGACACCAGGACCGGTGAGGAGTCCGAACTGGCGGCCACCGGGCTGTTCGTCGCCATCGGCCACGACCCGCGCACCGAACTCGTCAAGGGCCAGCTCGACCTCGACGACGAGGGATACCTCAAGGTGCTGTCCCCGTCGACACGCACCAGCATCCCCGGTGTCTTCGGCGCGGGCGACGTCGTCGACCACACCTACCGGCAGGCGATCACCGCTGCGGGGTCCGGCTGCGCGGCCGCACTCGACACCGAGCGGTACCTCGCGGCCCTCGCCCACAAGGCGGTCGCGGAGGCGGCCCCGGCCGCGGCCACCGCCTGACTCCGGTACACCGGCCCCGGTAGGTATACCGGCCCCAGCACACCGCTCCGGTACTCCGACTACCGTACCGGGGCCACACAGCGACACGACAACAGGAGGCCGGCATGGCTCTCAGGGAAACGACCGACAGCACCTTCGAGGAGGACGTGCTCAGGAGCGACAAGCCCGTGCTCGTCGACTTCTGGGCGCCCTGGTGCGGACCGTGTCGCCAGATCGCCCCGGCCCTCGAATCCATCGCCGCCGAGTACGGCGACAAGATCGAGGTGGTCAAGCTCAACATCGACGAGAACCCGGCCACCGCCGCCAAGTATCGGATCATGTCCATCCCCAAGCTGAACGTGTACGTCGGCGGGGAGGTCGTCAGGAGCATCGTGGGCGGCAAGCCGAAGGCGACGATCGTGCGCAAGCTGGAGGACTTCCTCGGCTGAAGCGGCAGCGGCAGAGGCGGCAGCGGACGCAGCAGCAGGGGCGGCGGTTCCGACGGGAAGACCCCGGACCCGGCAGCCGCTGCCGCGTCCGGGGGCCTTCTCGTCGGAGGCGGGCTGACCGCAGTGGGCGGACCGGAGGGACGGACCGGCGGACGAGCCGGGTCAGCCGCAGCACGAACCGCCGGCCGATGCCTCCGCCACCAGCGGCAGGGGTGCGTGCGCCGGCTTGACCGCCCGTACCACGGCGGAGTGCATGCCGTCGGCGACCTGGTGGGTCGGGGTGATCTCGACCTCCGTGAACCCGGCCGCCTCAAGGCCCTGGCGGTACTCGGCGAAGGACAGCGCACCGGCGATGCAGCCGACGTAGTCGCCGCGTTCCGCGCGCTCTCCGGGCGTCAGGTGGTCCTCGGCCACGACGTCCGAGACGCCGACCCGGCCGCCCGGCGCCAGTACCCGGAACATCTCGGCGAAGACGGCCGGCTTGTCCACGGACAGGTTGATCACGCAGTTCGAGATCACCACGTCGATGGTGGCCGCCGGGAGCGGGATGGCCTCGATGGCGCCCTTGAGGAACTCCACGTTGGTCACCCCGGCCTTCTTCGCGTTGGCCAGCGCGAGGGCGAGCATCTCCTCGGTCATGTCCAGTCCGTACGCCTTGCCGCTCGTTCCGACGCGGCGCGCGGACAGCAGTACGTCGATGCCGCCGCCGGACCCGAGGTCCAGCACCCGTTCGCCTTCCCGCAGTTCGGCGACGGCCAGCGGATTGCCGCAGCCGAGCGAGGCGGCGACCGCCTCGGCGGGCAGGGCGTCGCGCTCGTCGGCGGCGTACCCGGCGGGGCCGAACTTCTCGTCGATCCCCTCGGTCTGCGATCCGCAACATGCCGTGCCGCCCTCGGTGACCTTGACGGCCGCCGCGGCGTATCCGGCACGGACCTTCTCGCGCAGCTCTGACGGTTCGGTCATGGGCATGGGGGCCTCCTTGGCATCGGTCCAGCGGTCCAGCGGTCCACCGGCGCGCGGTGCGCCGGTCCGCCGGCGCCTCATCGGTGCCCGGCGCACCGGTCCATCGGTGCGCCGGTCTACCGACAAGCCTGCGCTCTGATTTGATGTGCGTCAACATAGACACCTCTCGAACCTGCCAGGCCTGCCAACTGATGACCCCTCTGGGGTTCTGCGGAACGCCTTCATCTATTATCGTCGATTGCCGATGGAAGAGATGGCGCGCGGCGTCACGCCGCTCACCCCCGAGGACTTCGTCCGCTACGCCGCATGGTTCAAGGCCCTGGCCGACCCCATGCGCGTACGCCTGCTGCACCTGCTCGCGACCGAACGTCGCCCCATGACCGTCGGTGAGATCGTCGGCCGGCTCCCGATCGGCCAGTCGACGGTCTCGCACCACCTGCGGATCCTCGCCGAGGTCCGCTTCGTCCTGCCCGAGCGCCTCGGCACCTCGACGCGCTACGAGGTCAACGGCGCCTGCTTGGAGTGCTTCCCGGCCGCCGTCCGCGCGATCATGGCGCGGCCATGAGCATCACGATCGCGCCGCTCACCGCAGGCCACGCCGAACAGGTCCTGGACATCTACCGGTCGGGCATCGAGGAGGGCAACGCCACCTTCGAGACCGGGGCTCCCGGCTGGGAGGCCTTCGACCGGGCCAAACTGCCCGGTCACCGCTTCGTCGCCCTCGATCCCGGCACGGGCCGGGTCCTCGGCTGGGTCGCCGCGTCCAAGGTGTCCGACCGGTGTGCGTACGCGGGCGTCGTCGAGCACTCGGTGTACGTCGGCCCCGCCGCCCGGGGCCGCGGCGTCGCGCGCGCCCTGCTCGACGCGCTGATCGAGTCCACCGAGGAGGCCGGCATCTGGACGATCCAGTCCGGCATCTTCCCCGAGAACACGGCCAGCCTGGCGCTGCACCGGCGCGCCGGTTTCCGTGTCATCGGCACCCGGGAACGCGTCGGGCGGCACCACGGCCGCTGGCGGGACGTCGTCCTCGTCGAACGCCGCAGCCCCCGCATCGACTGAGCGGGTCCGCTCGTCGGCGAAGCCGGGTGCGGTCCCGGCGGTGCCCCAACGGCCAAAAGGGGCGCGGGCCGTGACGGCGAGCGGCTCCGCCGCGAGGCCGCGGCCGGCCGGCCGACCGCGACGAACCCGAGGGCGGCGCACGGGACTTGTGGCGGAGCACCCGGCCGGACCCACGGCCGGGCTTACGGCCGGACCTGCGGCCGGGCCGCGCGAGGGGACCTCACCCGGCGTGCCTGTCGGAGAGGTCGATCTCCGCCCAGATCGTCTTCCCGCCCGCATGGTGCCGGGTGCCCCAGCGCTCGGCGAACTGGGCGACGAGCAGCAGGCCGCGGCCGCCCTCGTCGAAGGTGCGGGCGCGGCGCATGTGCGGTGCGGTGCTGCTGCTGTCGGACACCTCACAGATGAGGGAGGCGTCGTGGATCAGGCGCAGCTGTACGGGCGGCTGGCCGTAGACGATCGCATTGGTGACGAGTTCGCTGATCACCAGCTCCGCGGTGAAGGCGATGTCGTGCAGCTGCCACGCCCTCAGCCTGGCAGTGGCCTCGGCGCGGGCCCCGGCCACGGCTGCCGGGTCGGAGGGCAGTTCCCAGGTGGCGACCTGGGAGGTGTCCAGGGCGCGGGTGCGGGCGACGAGCAGGGCGACGTCGTCGGGGGGCTGTGCGGGGAGCAGGGTCTGGATCAGGCTGTCGCAGAGGGCCTCCAGTGAGCGGGCGGGCCGCTCCAGGCACCGGCGCAGCAGGGCGGAGCCCTCGGCGAGGTCGTGTTGGGTTCCCTCGATGAGGCCGTCCGTGTACAGCGCGAGCAGGCTGCCCCGTGGCAGCTCCCGCTCGACCGTCTCGAAGGGCAGGCCGCCCACGCCCAGCGGCGGTCCGGGAAGGAGGTCGATGAAGTCCGCCCTGCCGTCGGGAGTGACCAGCGCGGGCGGCGGGTGGCCCGCGGCAGCGGCGACGCAGTGGCGCGAGACCGGGTCGTAGACGACGTACAGGCAGGTGGCGATGAGATCGGGTGACACCTCGAGGTCGGGCTCGGGGCCCGACGGCGGCTCCGCGGTGGTGTCCTCCTCCTCGGACGCCAGGTGGGTGACCAGGTCGTCGAGCTGTACGAGCAGCTCGTCCGGGGGCAGGTCCACGTCGGCGAGGGTGCGTACCGCGGTCCGCAGCCGCCCCATGGTGGCGGAGGCGCGCAGACCGTGGCCGACCACGTCGCCGACGACCAGCGCCACCCGGGCGCCGGACAGCGGGATCACGTCGAACCAGTCCCCGCCCAGGCCGGCCCGGGTGCGGGCGGGAAGATAGCGGTACGCGACCTCCACCGCGTCCTGAGCGGCGAGCCGCTGCGGCAGCAGGCTGCGCTGGAGCGCGAGAGCGGTGGCGCGTTCGAGGGCGAAGCGGCGGGCGTTGTCCACGGCCACCGCGGCGCGGGTGCCGATCTCCTCGGCGAGGAGAAGGTCGTCCTCGTCGAAGGGTTCAGGGCGCCGGTGGCGGGTCAGGACCGCTACGCCGAGGGTGATGCCGCGGGCGCGCAGCGGGATCACCATCACGGAGTGGATCTTGAAGTTGCGGACGACGCCCGCTCGCGTCGGGTCGGCCTTCTGCCAGTTCCTGATGGCGTCGTCCAGGGTGCGGTGCAGGGAGGCCCGGCCGGTGGCCAGGCAGCGCACGGGTGGTGTGGACTCCGGGTAGTAGTCCACATGTCCCGGCTTGTTCACCGCCTCGGGCGCGCCGGGCAGGACGGACTGCTGCGCGGCGCGGCGCAGCGCGACGGTGCCTGCGACGGAGGGCGTCGGCTCGACCCCGCGGAAGAGGGAGTCGAGGAGGTCGATGGTGACGAAGTCGGCCAGCCGCCGGGCGACCACCACGTCGGCCATCTCCTGGGCGGTGCGCATCACGTCGAGCGTGCTTCCCACGCGGGTGCTGACGTCGTTGAGCAGGGCGAGGCGCTCCCTGGCCCAGTGCTGCTGGGTGACGTCGAGTGCGGTGATCTGCACGTGCCGCACTTGCCCCGTGGGGTTCACCAGCGGGGACACGGTGATGGACCAGACCTTTTCGCGTGACCCGCGCCGGGGGGCGCCGCGCACGTCGAACCGCTCGGGTTCCCCGGTCTCGAACACCCGGCGCATGCCGTTCTCGACCGTGCGGCAGATGTGGGGCGGCAGGATCTCGGTGACGCGCCGCCCGCGGATCTGGTCCTCGGTGAGGCCCAGTTCGCGGCTCGCCCCGGCGCTCGCCCTCCGGGCCCGCAACTCGCTGTCGTAGACCATGACGGGCAGATGGCACTGGGCGAAGGCCTCCTCGGTCATCGCGCGGTCCGTGTCCGAGACGAGCCGCTCGGGCCGAGTGGCCACGACGAGCAGTTGCGCGTTGCCCTGGCTGTCGAACGACGGATGGGCCCGCAGCCACACGTCGACGCGCCGGCCGTCCCGGTGGCGCAGCACGACCGTCCCGCTCCAGCCGTCGAGGACGGAGGGGAACGCCTTCTCGATGTCCGCCTCCGGGGCCAGCAGACGGGCCACGGGATACCCGACGGTGTCCCGTGAGGGGTAGCCGAGCAGCCTCTCGGCGCCCGCGCTCCATCCCGTCACGACGCCATGTGCGTCGACGACCGCCGTGGCCGAGGCCGCGGGGGCCGGGGACGTACCGGAGCCATGACCGAGGGTGGTGGCACCATGCATGTCCATCCGTCGCCCATCCTGCCTCCGCGAACGCCCGGGTCCCGGCCTCCGTCTCACTCTCGGTCCAGGTCTCGGTGGTCCAGGTCTCGGTCTCGGGGGTCGTCTCCGAGGGCGTCCGAGCGCCCGGAGCGTCCGAGCCCGCCGCGTCGGCTCCTCTCCCCACTTCTACCGTTGTTCTCGCCCGTTCGCAGGTCGGCGGCGTGCCGCACGCCCGCCCATGTGCGTCCTCCGCCGTGCGGCCCGGATTCGAGCGCCCCCGGATCAAGGGTCCCGCAAGGGAGACATTCCCGCCCCTTTGTGTCCATGACATTCCCGTGCCCGGTGCCGCCGGGGCGGCGGAGCTGCGGCACGGAGGGCCGGTTGCTCGGTCAGCTCATCCGCAGGGCCAGGAAGAAGTCCAGCTTGTCCTCGAGCCGCGACAGGTCCCTGCCGGTCAGCTGCTCGATGCGCCCCACCCGGTACCGCAGCGTGTTCACGTGCAGATGCAGGCGGGTCGCGCAGCGCGTCCAGGACCCGTCGCAGTCCAGGAACGCCTCCAGCGTGGGGATCAGCTCGGCGCGGTGCCGCCGGTCGTAGTCCCGCAGCGGGTCCAGCAGCCGGGCCGTGAAGGCCTTGCGCACGTCGTCCGGCACGAACGGCAGCAGCAGCACGTGCGAGGCCAGTTCGTGGTGGCCGGCCGCGCACACGCGTCCCGTGCGGGCGGCGGCGACCCGCCGCGCGTGCCGGGCCTCCTCCAAGGCGCCGCGCAGCCCCTCCGCGGAGTGGACGGCGGCGCTGACGCCCAGCGTCAGCCGGCCGTCGTCGTTCAGCCCGCCCGACAGGGGTTCGCGTACGGCGTCGAGCAGCGCTTCGGCGCTGAGGCCGTACGCCAGGGGGTCCGCGCCCGCCTCTCCGCGGCCGGCGCCCGTGCCCGTGCCCGAGCCGGCGCCCGTGCCCGCGTCCGGGCCGGCGCCCGCGTCGCCCGCGGCGGCGGCGACCGCGTCGGGGTCCGGGACGGAGGGCAACGGCACCAGCGCCACCGCCTCGTCCCCCACCTGGGCGACCGCTATGCGGTCGGCGGGCCCGGGCCCCGCCAGGGCCGGGCCGACGAGGATCTCCTCCAGCACGGACTGGGCCACGGGTCCGCCCGGCACGTCGCCGCCGTCCCAGTCGACTCGGGCGACGACGACCTGCCAGTGCGGGGCACTGCCGAGACCGGGCAGCAGTACCGGCGCGGTGACGCGCAGCCGTGCGGCGATCTCCGCGGGGGCCGCACCCGCCTGGACCAGTTCCAGGACCTCCTGAGCCAGCCGCCGCCGCACCGTACGGCCCGCCTCGCGGCGGTCGCGTTCGACGGCGATCAGCTGGGTGACGCCGTGCAGGAGATCGAGGCGTTCCCCTGCCCAGTCGCCGGCGTCCGCCTCGACCGCGAGCAGCCAGTCCGACAGCACGGTCTCGCGGATGTCCCGCCCGGCGCGCCCGCTCGGCCGGACGGGGAAGAGGGAGTACGTCGTGCCGTCGACCAGGACGCGGTACGGGACCCGCTTGCCCGTGCGGGCGGCGGCCAGCGCCTCGGCCGCGAGCCTGGCGCACACGCCGGGAGACAACTCCCCGGAACCGGAACCGGAACCAGCCGCGGAACCGGACCCGGACCCGGCCGCGGTGCCCGCGCCGGTACCGGCTCCCGTGCCCGTACCGGCCGCCGTGACGGCCCCCGGCCCGGCCGGCGCAGCCGGTCCGGAACCCGGCGCGGCGGCTCCCGCACCGTCCCGCGCCCCGCCTCCCGCGATCCGGCGCCCCGTCGGCGACAGCACCCACGCGCGCAGGTCCAGGTCCGTGCCCAGCAGGTCCAGTACGACGTCGGGACCGCCGCCCGCGGGCCCCGGGGTCATCAGCCGCCGGTGCCGCTCCACGACCGCGGCCAGATCCCCGGCCCGCTCGCCCGACACCTGCCGCACCACATGCTCCGTGACGGTCGCGAAGGCCACCGACTCGTGGACCGCGAACAGCGGCAGCCGGTGCCGCGCGCAGGCCTCCACCAGGTCGTCGGGGACGGCACCGAGTTCCGCCTCGCCCGCTGCGAGCGCCGCGACGCCCGCACCTGCGAGAATACGGACAAAAGGTTCGGAGTCCTCGGCGGTGCGCCGCCACGCGAGACCGGTGAGGACGAGTTCGCCCCCCGACAGATAGCGGCTCGGATCACGGAGGTCGGTGGTCATGACACCCCGGACGGCGCGGTCCAGTTCGTCCCCGCCGCCGAGCAGCCGCAGGCCCAGCGCGTCGGTCTCCAGCAGTGCGCGCAGCCGCATCCAGTCGCCGCCGTCCGTCTCGATGTTGCCGGTGATTTTCCGGTCGGTTTCAGTGAGGTTAGTCAGCCCCGTCTTTCATATGAATCTACAAGACAAGGGCGTCCACCAGCCAACTCCTTCATGTTTTCCGTGACTGCACCCGGCAGGACCATGGCTTGTGTACTGGGGCGCATCGCGTGAACCACACCTGAATCGAGTGGCCGAGGACCGTCCGCCCCGCACCCGGACGCACGCCGGCGAGGCCCGCCCACCAGGCACACCCCCCGGCGCGAGCACCCCGGCGCACGCCGCCCACGACAGTCCTTACGAATGAAGAGAGCCGATCATGGACTTCCTTCGCCCCGCCAGCTGGGAGGAGGCGCTGGCCGCCAAGGCCGAGCATCCGAGCGCCGTGCCGATCGCGGGGGGCACCGATGTGATGGTCGAGATCAACTTCGACCACCGCCGCCCCGAGTACCTGATGGACCTGAACCGCATCGGTGAGCTGCGCGAATGGGAGATCGGTGGCAGCGGTGGCAGCGGTGGCAGCGGTGGCGACGGTGGCGACGGCGGGGCGGCCGTTCAGGACACGGTCCGGCTCGGCGCGGGAGTCACCTACACCGACATCATCACCCGCCTGCGCACCGAACTCCCCGGCCTGGCCCTCGCCGCGCACACGGTGGGATCCCCGCAGATCCGCAACCGCGGCACCGTGGGCGGCAACCTCGGTGCCGCCTCCCCGGCGGGCGACTCGCATCCGGCGCTGCTGGCCGCAGGGGCCGAGGTCGAGGTGGCGTCCGTGCGCGGCACCCGCCTGATCCCGGTCGAGGAGTTCTACACCGGGGTCAAGCGCAACGCGCTGGAACCGGACGAACTGATCAGGGCGGTGCGCATCAGGAGGGCGACGGGACCGCAGCAGTTCTCGAAGGTCGGCACACGCAACGCCATGGTGATCGCCGTGTGCGCGTTCGGCCTGGCGCTGCACCCCGGAACCCGTACGGTCAGGACCGGCATCGGATCCGCGGCCCCCACCCCGGTCAGGGCCACCACCGCCGAGGAGTTCCTGAACGCGGCGCTCGAGGAGGGCGGCTTCTGGGACAGCGGCAGGATCATCACCCCGTCCGTCGCCAAGCAGTTCGCCGATCTGTGCGCGGCCGCCTGCAGTCCGATCGACGACGTGCGGGGCACCGCGAAGTACCGCAGGCACGCGGTCGGGACCATGGCCCGCCGCACGCTGGGCTGGACCTGGGAGGAGTACCGGAGGAACCGGGGCGCCGCAGGCGCCGGGGACCCCGGGGACACCGGAGGCAAGGGCGAAGGGGGCGCGCTGTGCGCGTGACATTCAAGGTCAACGGCCGCCGGCAGGAGGCCGACGACGTGTGGGAGGGCGAGTCCCTCCTCTACGTACTGCGTGAACGCATGGGCCTGCCCGGTTCGAAGAACGCCTGTGAGCAGGGCGAGTGCGGTTCGTGCACGGTCCGTCTGGACGGCGTGCCCGTGTGCGCCTGCCTGGTCGCCGCGGGACAGGTCGAGGGCCGCGAGGTCGTCACCGTCGAAGGACTCGCGGACTACACGAGGCAGCGTGCCCAGGGCACACGGGGCGGACAGGACGAGCGAGGCGCACACGGCCGCGCGGGTGGCGCGGAGGGCCCCGGCCTCTCCCCGATCCAGCAGGCCTTCATCGACGCGGGCGCCGTGCAGTGCGGCTTCTGCACCCCCGGCCTGCTGATCGCCGCCGACGAGATGCTGGAACGCAACCCCACCCCCTCCGACGGTGACATCCGCGAGGCGCTGTCGGGCAATCTGTGCCGCTGCACCGGCTACGAGAAGATCCTGGACGCCGTCCGCCTCGCGGCGGCCCGCCAGGGCGGGGCGCCGGCCCGGGAAGGGACGGTCTGACGATGCGCACCCCAGAGACGATCACCCAGGGCACCGCCGCCAGGGACAAGGGCCGCATCGGCGAGTCCACGCTCCGCCCCGACGGCACCCTCAAGGTCACCGGCGAATTCGCGTACTCCTCCGACATGTGGCACGAGGACATGTTGTGGGGCCACATTCTGCGCTCCCCGGTCGCGCACGCGGAGATCGTCTCCATCGACACCTCCGCCGCCCTCGCCCAGGCCGGCGTGTACGCCGTGCTCACCTACGACGACCTGCCGACGGAGACCAGGCATTACGGACTGGAGATCCAGGACACCCCGGTCCTCGCCCACGGCCGGGTGCGTCACCACGGCGAGCCCGTCGCGATCGTCGCCGCCGACCACCCCGAGACCGCCCGGCGTGCCGCCGCCAGAATCCGGGTCGACTACAGGGAACTGCCGGTCGTCACCGACGAGGCCTCCGCGACCGCGCCCGGCGCGCCCCTCGTCCACGAGAACCGCACCGACCACCACGCCGCCCACGTCCCGCACCCCAACATCCTGCACCGCCAGCCCATCGTGCGCGGCGACGCCCGCGCCGCCGCCGAGCGCGCCGACGTCGTCGTCAGCGGCGAGTACGAGTTCGGCATGCAGGACCAGGCGTTCCTGGGACCGGAGTCGGGCCTCGCCGTGCCCGCGGAGGACGGCGGTGTGGATCTCTACATCGCCACCCAGTGGCTCCACTCCGACCTGCGGCAGATCGCGCCCGTCCTCGGCCTGCCCGAGGACAAGGTGCGGATGACCCTCTCCGGTGTCGGCGGCGCGTTCGGCGGCCGCGAGGACCTGTCGATGCAGATCCACGCCTGCCTGCTGGCACTGCGCACCGGCAAGCCCATTAAGATCGTTTACAACCGTTTCGAGTCCTTCTTCGGGCACGTCCACCGGCATCCGGCGAAACTGTGGTACGAGCACGGGGCGACGAACGACGGAAAGCTCACCCACGTGAAGTGCCGCATCGTGCTGGACGGCGGCGCCTACGCCTCCGCCTCCCCGGCCGTCGTCGGCAACGCCGCCTCGCTGTCCGTCGGACCGTACGCCGTCGACGACGTCGACATCGAGGCGCTCGCCCTCTACACGAACAACCCGCCCTGCGGCGCGATGCGCGGCTTCGGCGCCGTCCAGGCGTGCTTCGCCTACGAGGCGCAGATGGACAAGGTGGCCGCGCGGCTCGGCATGGACCCGGTGGAGTTCCGGCGGCTCAACGCCATGGAGCAGGGCACCTTCATGCCGACGGGACAGCGGGTCGACTCCCCGGCCCCGGTCGCGGAACTGCTGCGCCGCGTCAAGGCGATGCCGCTGCCGCCCGAGCGCGAGTGGGAGACGACGGAAGGCGTCGACGTGCGGGCCCTGCCCGGCGGACTGTCCAACACCACGCACGGCGAAGGTGTCGTACGGGGCGTCGGATACGCCGTGGGCATCAAGAACGTCGGCTTCAGCGAGGGCTTCGACGACTACTCGACGGCGCGGGTCCGGCTGGAGGCCGTCGGTGGGGAACCGGTCGCCATGGTGCACACCGCGGCGGCCGAGGTCGGGCAGGGCGGGGTCACCGTCCACGCGCAGATCGCCCGCACCGAACTCGGCGTCACCCGGGTGACCATCCACCCGGCCGACACGCGGGTCGGCTCCGCCGGTTCGACGTCCGCCTCCCGGCAGACGTACGTCACCGGTGGCGCGATCAAGAACGCCTGCGAGGCCGTCAGGGAGAAGGTCTTCGAGCTGGGCCGCCGCAAGCTGGGCCCGTACCACCCGGCCTGGGCCCACGCCGAGCTGCTCCTGGAGGGCGGCAAGGTCGTCACCGACGGCGGGGAGGTGCTGGCCGACCTCGCCGACGTGCTCGGGGACGAGGCGATCGACCTCGAGCTGGAGTGGCGGCACCGCCCCACCGAACCCTTCGACCGGCACACCGGCCAGGGCAACGGCCATGTGCAGTACTCGTTCGCCGCGCACCGGGCCGTGGTCGAGGTCGACACGGAACTCGGTCTGGTCAAGGTCGTCGAACTTGCCTGCGCCCAGGACGTCGGCAAGGCGCTGAACCCGCTGTCCGTCCTCGGGCAGATCCAGGGCGGTACGACGCAGGGCCTGGGCATGGCGGTGATGGAGGAGATCATCGTCGATCCGAAGACGGCGAGGGTGCGCAACCCCTCGTTCACCGACTATCTGATCCCCACCATCCTCGACACCCCGGCCATCCCCGTCGACGTGCTGGAACTCGCCGACGACAACGCGCCCTACGGGCTGCGCGGCGTCGGCGAGGCGCCGACCCTGTCCTCGACCCCGGCCGTCCTCGCGGCGATCCGTGCCGCGACGGGTCTGGAACTGAACCGGACGCCGGTACGGCCCGAGCACCTCACCGGAACGTAGGGCTCGCGATGCCCCGACCCCCGGCCCATGTCCCCGCGCCCGCGTCCGGCGGGGGAGCGGCCGTGCCCCGGGCCGGAATCCGGAAGACCCACCGGATGCCCGGGGCGCGGGACCGTGGCCCCGTCCTGCGGCCACGGTCGCACGGCCCTCGCCCGGGCGAGACCCGCGGCACCGGGCCGGCCGCCCGTGGCGGGGGCGATGGCCGCAGGGCACGCGGTGCCGCGCCGCCGGACTCCGTGCCCGGCGGGCACCGGCGCCGGGAGGGCGTCTCGACGCGGCGTCCGGCACGGCCCGGGAACGCGGTCCCGGTGTCGGCCTCCGGCGGGCGGGGCGCCGGTGCCTCGACCGGGCGCCGGGACGGTGTGCCCGGGGTGGCGCCTCGGTGCTCGGACGTACGGCCGCCGCCCTCATCGGCGGGGCGACGACGTTTCGCGCAGCGCGTTCCGGGCGCCGGTGTCCTTGGCGGCGGTGCGGTGCCCGCGACGGGCGGCGCGCCACGGCTCGATGGACGCGGAGCGGCGGCGCGTGCGGGGCACGCGGCCGGCGGCGCCGGTGCCCACCCGGTCGGGGCCGGGTGGCGTCGCGGCAGCCGCGCTCCTCGGCATCGGTGGGATGATGAGAACGAGCGCCCGGCACGTGGACGGGAGCGGCCGAGCGCCCGCGCGTTCAGTACCGGATCCCGGTCCGCATCGTCTTCGGGGTCCGTCTCCGGCGTGGCCGTCGAGGCGGCCCGGGGCAAGGACGGGACCCAGGACCGCCGGGGCGCTCACGCGAACGCCGGACGTGACCCTACCCGCCC
>NZ_JAAAXQ010000134.1 GCF_009916105.1 Streptomyces sp. GC420
GCTACAGCCTACCTGGCGGACCCGTCTGCGGGGGCGTTTGGTCCGTCCCTGGTCCGGGGCCTCCGGAAATCGCGCCTCCGGCCGCCTCGGCACCGCGTGCAGGCGGCCCCATGCTAGGCGGCGGGATCGCTCCCCCGCGGCTCCCCCGGAGGAAGCAGCAGATCCCGCTCCGGGTGGCTCTCGTCCTTGAGGCTCCCCTGCACGCCGAGGTCCACCCGGGCGGCCTCATGGAACTCGTTGATCTCCTTGAAGGTGACCCGGTTCCGTTCGCGCCACTCCTCCAAGCTGCCCGTCACCCTGCCGGTCGCCTGCCAGTCGATCTGCAGAGCCGCCGCATTCAGCTGGTGCGCGGCCTCGACAACATCGTCCCCGCCGAGCAGCATGATCCGCTCGAAGGCACGGCCCCGGAGCCGGCCGGCTTCCGCCAGCTCGGCGATCATCTCCGGCTCGGTCTTGCCGCTCGGGCGCAGGCCTTCCTTGTGCTCGTAGAGCTGCACGGCCAAGAATATGCACGCCCGTACGGCGTCGACGTAGCCCTCGTATGCATCGAGCTTCCTGTCGTCCCACCGCGTTAAGAGCATGACCCGGTTGCGATTCCGCTCCATCGCATGGTTGGTCACGTGCGTGGTCAACGCCCCCAGCAGAACGGCAGCTACCGTCACGAGCTGCTCGATGGCCCCCAACTCGTCCCCCAGACAAGACAGTCCTGTAGATGTCTAGAGGATCTTAGGAGGTGGCATCGCAGGGCGCCGCGTCGTGCCAGACGATCCCCGGCTAACGTTCAAGACCAGAACAACGGCCCGCTCATGGGGCGTTGCTCGCGGCGACCGCAGCGTCTATGTGCCGGGGTCGGTGGCTGCAGTGGTGGCTGAAGGGGGCCGCCGGCGGTGCGCCAACTGCCGTGACACATTCCCACCATGACCAGTTCCACGCAGCAACCAGTCACGATTGCGGTTACCGCACCTAGAGATCTTGCATGTCACGCCAGACGTCCACCTGATCGTGTATGTCCCACATCAGTTTATCGATGCCCACATCAGTATTTTTGTCCAGACTTCCCCTGTCTCCAGAGTCCGATTTTCGGGTGTTCATGAGCGCCGCCCAGCACATGCCGTGCCTCGTGCGCGCCAAGACGGCGGTGGTTCCCTCAAGCATCCCGAGGTGAATCCACGTCCCGGTGGCCGAGTTTACGTGCCACCCTTTGGCATAGCCATTCGCATTCTTGGCTGTGGAGGGTGTGGTCATGACTCTGATCGATGCGGAGTTTAGGATGTCTGGTTCCGAACCGAAGCCGTCGACCCGCACAGCGAAACGCATCAGATCTACGGCATTACCCAACCAACCTCCGTGCGCGTCCATACGAGTCACCGGTATGCCGTACGGATCCCCCCCATTCTGGTCGTAATACGTGACCTCTCCCGCACGCCGGTCCGCTCTGGTGTTCCCGGCCAAGTGCATTCCGGTGACCCCGCATGCGGCAAGGATGTTCTGCCTGACGTACGCGTCGTAGCGCTGACCAGTGATCGTCTCAATGACTCGCCCCAGCAGGCAGTACCCGAAGTTCGAGTACTTGTACTCAGCGCCCACACCATCGGCATTGTTAAGGGGACGCTCATTGAGCACCCAGGAAATAAGGTCCTCCTGATTCAATTCAGGATGCTCGTACATCGGATCCGGCCTTTCATTACTCCAGCCAGGTCCGGCCGTATGCTCCAGAAGATTCTGAATCGTGACGCTCTCGACGCCGGCCCCATAGGGCTGTCTACCGTGGGTTGTTCCTAGGATCCCAGCGGCTCCGAAGACGGCATCCGAGAGTTGAAGTCTTCCTTCCCCCATCAGCCTCATTATGGCGACGGCAGTGATCGGCTTGGATACGCTTGCTATCCGGAAAAGACTTGAGGGCGTTACTTTCTCGCCGGTATCCTTGTCCGCCAGACCAAACCCCTGAGCGTATACCAGCCCGCCCTGATGGGCTATCGCCAACGACAATCCAGGGACGTCAAATTTCTTCATGAACACGTCTACCAAGTGCGGGATGATGACGCCATCCTCGCACCTCCTCCAGACCGGACAGAAACCAGGCGTTGCATCTCTACCGCCCCCATAGTGGGACGTGAAACCACCCACGAATATTTGCCGATTGGTCCTATTCAGGTGCTCGACCTCGTGCTGGTGCATTCTAGAGGTGATGCCATGACGCGCCTCTACGTGACAGGCTGCATTCTTTTCCAAGACCGCGGTGTAGTACGGCGGCTGAGCACCACTGTGCAGAAATCCGCTCACGCGGACCGGCCGATATCCCTCAACAAGAACCTTTTCGAACGCCTTCTGATACTCCTCGCGCACACGCGGCGAGATCCATCCCCAGTGGCGTCCGTCAGTAGCCTTCTCCATGATCATCGCGAATTGCGCACCGCGGAAATCCGGAGCGGAATATCCGCTGATATCCACGAGTCGGTACCCCGCCTTTTCGCGTTCATCAAACTGGGCTCGAAGCTCAGACTCTGGAATCTCGTGCCTTGACCATACTTCGGGCCCTGATCGCTTCTCCCAGATCGTGGCGAAAAATACCTGCCCGGCGACGTTGTAACCGTTGAGCCGGACAGGCCGGAAGCCCATAGCCGTGCGGTTAAAATATTCGTCACGATATCTACCGTACGGAATGGCATGGAGCGACCACCACTCAGGCCCCGCCCGCTGTTCCCAGATTGCAGCGTAATGGGCTTGGTCACCGATCTGGTAGCCGCAGATGTCCTTGAGCGCATAGCCTCCCCTGTTCGAGAGGCGATCGAACTCGACTTCGTACTGCGCCTTAGTCATGTCGTGCTTGACGACCCATGGAAGGATGATGGCCACTGGCCCTCCTCAGAGTTGAACGAGCAACTTATTCGCAGCTTCGCAAACCCTGCCCAAGTCCAAGGCTAGTTCGGCTCCAGCCGGGCGCCACCGGAGGACGTCAGAAACTACCTAGCACCCACTGCCCTTCGACAAGTCGGAGCGCCGAACACCGTCAGGTGGCGGTGGGGATTCCTTCCACTGCGATGACGCGCGTACTTGAACAACCCTGGCGTTGCTCAGCAGTCGAGGCCGCTTCGCATGGCGGAGTCTGCTCATTTCCGCACGAACGACTGCTTGACAAGCCGTCTCTTACACAGCTCGCACGCACCCTGTACTTGGCCCTCAACCGGCCAGTGCTCGGAGAGCTGATACATGACGCCCAGCAGCCCTCCTAGAGCCTATTGAGAAATAAACGCCCTCCTGCTATAGCAAACTGACGGAACGTCAGTTATGGTCAGCTCTCGTCCAGCCACTCCTGAAGGGTGAGCGCAGTGGAGACACGTCCCCAGAGCCCGCAACCGCCCGGTCCCCCGCGCTGGGTTGCGATGTTCTACCAGTCGTCTTCGGCCTCGTGGAGTGTGGGCGCCGAGTCGCTCTACCGCTCCCCCGTGCTGCACGCCGTCGGGGAGATGGCACAGACCGTGCGGGCACGCGGGGAGACCGCGACGGTTGATCTGTGGGGGCCGGAGGGCGACGCGTGGAAGCGGTTCGACAGCCCTACCAGGTCCGCACCAGCGGCCGCGTCTCCGCCGGCCCTCGAACAGACGAAGCCGAAGGAGTCAGGCACCCTCGGTGAGCGCATGACCGACCGGCGGCACCAAGTGCTGATGGCCGGCCTGAGCAAGGCCGGCTTGTACGACCTCACGACCGAAGACACTGACGCGATCCGGGCGACGGTCGACGGCCTGGACGAGATCACCGTACGCAGGATCGCCCACTGGCTCGCGATCGCCGGGGGCTCGCGGTAGTCCGTAGACTCGACGCTACGGTTCGTGATGAACCGGCGGAGAGGCATTCGGATGAGCAGCACCGGCACAGAGGCTTTCGTCACCCTCTGCCGTTCGTACGTACGCGAAGTGCCCGGGTGGATCGGCAAAGGAGCGCTGGCCTCCCGATACCTCAACGCCCACCTCCGGGATCACCCGCGCCGGCGCGTCGTCCACACCCGCTTCGGCGCCCGGTTCGCCGTCGAAACGCAAGATCTCATTCAGCGGTACATCTACCTGTTCGGCGTGTGGGAACCGCACATGACGCACTGGCTCCGCAGGAGGCTGCGTCCCGGGGACGCGTTCGTCGACGTCGGAGCCAACATCGGGTACTACAGCGTGCTGGCGTCGCAGCTTGTCGGGCACGAGGGGCGCGTGGTCGCCATCGAGGCCTCGCCGCAGTTCCATCAGAGGCTCCGGCAGAACGCGCGGCTCAACGCGTGCGACAACGTCCGCGCGGTGAACACCGCGGTGTCGGGCAGCCGCGAAATGCTGACCTTCGTCCTGGCCAGCTCCAAGAACATGGGGGCGAACAGCATCGTCCCGTACGACGGCCCGGCGGAGTCGACGTTCGAGATCGAGGCTCTTCCCCTGGCCGAGGTGCTGAGCGCCGAGGAGATCGAGACGGCCCGGGTCATCAAGATCGACGTGGAGGGCGCGGAAGGCGGCGTGGTGCGCGGGCTGGCCCCGGTGCTCGATCGTCTGCGGCCCGATGCCGAGATCACCGTCGAGGTCACCCCGGACCGCATGAGGCAACTGGGCGAATCGGTCGAAGAGCTGCTGACCACCATGCGGGCGCACGGCTTCCACACGTACCGGCTCACGAACGAGTACGCACCGGAGAGCTATCCGGCCGCGCTCCACCGCCCGCCGGCCGTACCGGTCAGGTGGAGACAGCCGGTCACGGACGAGAGCGACCTGATCTTCTCGCGGGTCGACGCCGAGACGCTGGCATGACAGAGCCCGGCCCTCCGAAATGGGAGAGCCGGGCTTGTCAGGCAGTGGTTGGGGGAGGCCGCCGCCGTCTCGGGGAGGGCGTCTCTATCCGGGCGACTCCGCCGCAGAGCGGGGGCTCTCCTCGTGCTCGTACGGCTCTTCCGAGTGGGCGGGTACCGGCAGCCGCATGCCTCGGCTCACGGCCACTCGACTGACATCCCGCAGTGCCTGGGTCAGTCGGCACCCAAGAGAGTGCAGCGCATGGGGCGGAGTGTGTTCGTCCGCGAGCATGCCCTCCGCGTAGGTGATCAGCGCCTCGGCCTCCTGGAGTTGAACGGCTTCGGTCGCGTCAGCCAGACGGGACAGCATGCTCCCGTTGTCGTCCGTGTCGAGATAGCACGGCTTTCCCTCCGGGCCGAGCCATGGGAGCAGCCGCAGCCTCGCGAAAGCCGGGAGGCCGTCGGAAAGCTTCTCGTTCGGCTTCACGGTCATCGACTCCACTCCGCTTCCTCGCGCTTCGCGCGTGTCGTGAGAACGGCTTCCGCCCGGTCCCCGGGCAGGACCAGGAGCGCAGCGGCGATGACACGACCGGTCTCGTCGACCGACGTGCGCTCGACGGTCAGGACGGACGTCCTGATGCTGATGTGCAGGATCTCGGCTTCCTTGGCGGTCGCGTGCCGCGCACCGAACCGCTCGGCCACGGAGGACAGCCGCAACCCTGCCTCGGCGAAGCGGTCCCCGAAGTCGTCGCCCCACGGCGAGCGGCCCGCGGCCGGGACGTTGAGAGGAGCGACGAACGACGGCAGGTAGACGCGGGCCAGGCTGTAGGGGGTCCTGTCCAGCCGGCTCACGTAGGTGTACTCCGTGAGGGGCGCACCCAGCGGGACCCCCAGCAGCGATGACAGGTCGCGCTCGGCTTCCACCACGCTGCTGCTGACGCTGAACCGCAGAGCGGTGTTGGCCGCTGCCTGCCCGTCTGCCGAGATCTCGCCGCAGGAGTACGTGATCCGCTGAAGGGGGACGCGGACGAAGTTACCGATGCCGTGGCGCTTCTCGATGAGTCCCTCGGTTTCGAGCACATCCAGTGCGCTGCGCAGCGTGGGACCACTGACCCTGTGCTGGGAGGCGAGTTGGGTCTCAGAGGGGAGCCGTGCCCCCGGAGGCCATTCCTCCGAAGCGATCCGGCGCCGCAGCGCATCGGCGATGTTCTGGTATCGGGTGGCCATGGACGCCGCTCACCTCCTGGCTGTCCGGGCGGCGGACAGTCGGATCTCGTGCTGCAAGGTCGGGGTTATGCCGTTGATGGAGCGGCAGAGGACGGCGACAGAGGCCGACGAGTCGGCCGGCGCCGGACTGCGGCACGGTCGGACGCCGGACGTGGTCCCGTCCGCGCACTCGGCCAAGGACGGACCGGCCTCGATGACCGGTCCGGGTCTCCTCGCATACGTCATCGGGAGACTCCCCCGCTGTCGCTCTGCAGGACTGCTGGCGCGTGGCACGGGCAGCCGCATACGTCACGAATGAGCGGAAGCCTGAGCGGCAAGGGCTCGGCGGGCTCAGCGTCACGGCACGAGCCATGGGTCCCCGAACGGCAGGACGTGGACCGGTAGGGCGCCGCGGCAGCGCTCACGTCCCGCAACGGGTGACGTGCGGACATCAGGTCCTCTCCGTCCTATTGCGATTCGTGCTGGTCGACGGTTTGAGGCCGGCGAGATCGCTCCGGTACTGCCTGCGCTCCTCGCCGCTCAGCACGTAGGGACGGACGAGCGTGCTGTCGTCAGCCCAGATGAGGTCGGCCTCCTGAGGGCGCCTCTGGCGGGGAACGGTGATCCGTGTCTGCGGCTCCGGTAAGACGGCGGCAGCGGGCGACGCCGACAAGTGTCGACGATGCCGGCCCGCGGACGGCCGGGGGTGCCGCTCCGCCCAGGCGGCAATGCGGCGGATGAGGTTGAACACGCTGGTCAGCTCCCTAAGGGTGACGGCCGTGGCCCCGGACACCGATGCCTGTCGCGGGGGTTTCCTTGCTGACAGCGGCCCATGCGATGCGACCGCTCCCACCACTGACGAAGCCGAACCAGTCGGCCGTCTCCAGCACCGTCACGAGCTGTCCCCATGCCTCGGCAGTGACCGGGTACGGGATGTCGGTCTCGATACAGGTGTGGTCGTCGTGGTCCCTCATGCGCGGGGTGAAACCGGCGGCGGAGAAGCGTGCGGCGATGCCATCGGCGCGAGCTTCGGATAAGGACACAGCAGCGCTCCTCCGTCGCCCCAAAATCACGTTGCGTGAAGGTAGTTAACTAGATTAGAGCTAGTGGACTAGATTTTCCACATGCGCGAGCAGCCGCCTTACCTCCGCATCGCAGACGTACTCCGTCGGCGCATCGCCGACCAGGAGTGGAGCCCGGGAGACCGCCTGCCCTCCCGCGCCCAACTCGCCCAGGAATGCGGGGTCGGCGAGAACGTCGTCCGTCGCGCGCAGGAGTTGCTGATCTCTCAGGGAGTCCTCGAAGGGCGCACCGGGTCAGGGACCTACGTCGCCGAGCCGCGAGAGCGGCTGCGCATGGTCCGCTCCCAGTACCGGGAGCAGATCGGCGGCTCCCCGTTCGGTGCGGACATGTCTGCCCTCGGCAAGCGGGGAACGTGGGAGAGCCGGACCGAAGCGAAGATCCCGGCCCCGGCGGGCATCGCCGCGCGCCTCGGCATCGCCGAGGGCGACCTGTGCGTCCGTACGGCGTACGAGTACCTCGCCGACAGTAGGCCCGTTCAGCTCTCGACCAGTTGGGAGCCCTACGAACTCACCGCCGGCACACTCGTGGTGCTTCCGGAGGGTGGACCGCACGCCGGGAAGGGCGTGGTCGACCGCATGGCGGAGATCGGCATCACGGTCACGCGCGCCGTCGAGCAGCCGGAACCGGGGGAAGCCACCGCCGAGGAGGCAACCCTCCTCGGGATTCAGCGAGGCGCGCTGGTCACCCGGATCCACCGCACGTATTACGCCGACGACGGCCGGGCCGTCGAGACGGCGGACATCGTCGTGCCCGCGGCTGTCTGCGAGATCGTGTACGAAGTCCCGACGGACCGTCCCTGACGGTGCAAGTCCCGAGCGTCTCGGACGTCGAGGTTCGGTTGCCGAACAGGGAGTTTCCGGTGCTGGCCCTGGCCTTTCCGAGATGATCACGCGGTCGTCCATCTGATGAGTAACACTGAACGGATGTCTCTTCGCGTGGGAGGCGGCCCTGGACGACCTCGCAGTGCTCACGGGCGATGCGGGACCCGTTCCAGGTCTCCGCACGCACGGACTCAAGACGGGCAGGCCATCCGCCGCCCTGAGATGGAAGGCACGCGCGCCCCGCCTCCATATTGCGATCATGGGCCATCAGGCATAAGAACTCGTAACACGATCTTGCTGAGGTACGCCGTCTGACCGAGCGCTTCAGTTGGCGCTCGGTCAGTTCAGGTGGCACTTTGGGCGCTGGTCTCGCACGCGATGCCGGGCCACAGGGGCTGGTCACTTGAAGGGGCGGATCACGTGAGGCCGAGCGAGGGACGGGAGCACTGGGAGTTGCTGCCCAGAGCCGGGCTGGGGCCACTGCGGTTCGGGATGAGCCCGGCGGAGGTCGCCGACGCGCTCCGGGTCTCTGAGCCTCAGAAACGGGTGGGCGGTCCCTACGGGCAGGAAGACTTCGCCGACGAGGTGAAGGTTTTCTACGACGCGGGCAGGTTGGCGTGCATTGCCCTGGACGCGGTCACGGGTCCGCAGGTCTTGCTGGCGGGCTTTGCACTGGCCGGCCGCGATCCCGAGCAGGCTCACCAGTTCCTCCTTGACTACGCCGCTGAGCACGGGAGTTGCCTGTTGTACACCCTTGATGACTCCCTCGCCCTGACCGATCTGGGGGTTCTTCTGCGCTCACAGGAGGTCGGTGGCGTGCGGATGTCGCGGCCGGTCTTCGTGAGGGAGGACTGGCTGGAGTCGGAGTACTACCGCGATCGCCTTCCTTTGGAAGACGTCCCGGCCACCGATGAATCGCCCTGGCCGTCGTAGATGCGCGTGCCGCTGCCGCAGCGGGACGGGCGTGACCGTGTGACGATTCGGCCGTTTGGGAGAGTGTGAGTGTTCGACCGTGGATTGTGGACGATGGCCTTTGGACATTGATCGAGCCGTTGCTGCCGCCCTGGCCACAGAAGGCACCCGGGCCGAAGCCGGTGGATGACCGGTTGTGCCTGCAGGGCATCCTGTACGTGCTCTACAACGACGTCAGCTGGCAACTACTGCCGCTGGAGTTGAGGTTCGGCTCTGGACAGACCTGCTGGCGCCGGCTGGGCCGGTGGCACGAGGCCGACGTGTTCGAGAAGCTGCACCGCATCCTGCTCGCCGAGTTGCACGCGGCCTACGCCCTGGACTGGACGCGGGCCTGCGTGGACGCCTCCCACATCCGCGCGAAAAAAAGGGGCGAGGCTACCGGCCCGTCACCGGTCGACCGCGGCAAGACGGGCAGTAAACACCACCTGATCTGCGACGGGAAGGGTACCCCGTTCAAGGTCATCACCACTGCGGCCAATGTCAACGACGTCACCCAGACCCTCGCCCTGGTCGACGGCATTCCGCCCGTCGCCGGGAAGCCGGGCCGTCCGCGCAGGCGCCCCGACGCACTTCTGGGCGACAAGGGCTACGACAGCAACCCCAATCGGCGCGAGCTGCGCAGGCGCCGCATCCTGCCGGTGATCTCCCGCAAGGGCGCCCCCAACATCAAGGGCCTGGGCAAGCTCCGCTACGTCGTCGAGCAGACCTTCTCGCTCCTGCACCACTTTAAGCGCCTGGCCGTCCGCTGGGAACGCCGTCTCGACCTGCACGACGCCCTCGTCGCACGCGCCTGCGGCCTCATCTGCTGGAGACGCCTCAAGAAGGTCTGCCCGTGATCGTGTTACCAGCTCTTAGCAGCTTGCCCGCAAGCAGAAATCACCGCTCTCAACGAGCAGAAAGGGTCCGCCAGCAAGCTGACGGACCCTCATGCAAGGCTAGTCCAAAACTAATCCCAGAACTCTACCTTGGTGACCTTCGGGTCGTTGGTCACCGCGTACAGCTCGGCGAGTCCGTTGTCGCCATCGAGGTAGTCCCCGACGGCCCATTCTTCGCAGCCCCCAGCATACTGAGTCCGCGTCGTCCCGACCTTGTCATCGAGGTTCGACTCGTCGTCTTCGTAAAGGCCGTAATACCAGTTAGTGGTGGAGTTGCTGGTCCAGCAGACCTTGACGTTGCCGCCGTGCGACTTGAACACCTGGCTGTAGAACTGTCCGTTGACTTCATAGACACCGGACGAGCCGAGGTAGTCCCACTCTCCCGCGCCCGCTGGGGTCACGTCGGCCGCCGAGGCGGAGCCAGTGAAGGAAAGGGCGAAAGTAGCAGCGGCCGCGGTTATGGCTCCAAGGCGCGCAACACGTGTAGATCTCATAAACATGATCATAGTATGAAACCCGCAAGAGGTGCACAAGGATTTACACGGGTGACCGATATGCGGCTTTTGCGACTTTTTCCACCATGGCAAAGTTTTGCACGAATTGCCCTGCCTATAGTGGTTGGCGACTCTTCCGGGTGAGGGGTGATGACGAATCGGGGCCGGGTAGTCTGGGCGAGATACCATCCGCAGCCATACTGACAGAGCTGATCGAATGCCTCCCTCGTTTAATAAAAGACGTTTCATCACCGGCGGCGCGGTAATTACACTGCTGCTGACTGTGGTTCTCTTTCTAGTTTTCGCAGCGGGGAATGAATCGGTAACAGCTGCACCGGATGGTAGAAGTGAAGAGTGTGCTTCCGTGGTGTCCGAACTACCCAGAAGCGTCATGGGTAAGGAGAAGCGGGAAACCACGGCTGTAGGTACTGCCGCGTGGGGTGACGGTGGGATTGTTCTGCGGTGCGGGGTGACGCCTTTGAACCCGACGATCAATTTGTGTATGACTGTCGACGGCGTTGACTGGGTTCTCGATGAGGCGAAGGCTAAGAATGGTGGTCCACGCACCCTGACGACCTATGGCCGCCATCCTGCGATTGAGGTTACCGTCAAGGATTCGGACCTGTCCCCAGGAGGCGTCCTAGTAGATCTGAATCGCGCTGTCAAACAGATCCCTCAAGGCGATCACAAGTGTCTTTAAAGATCCCCATATATACCGGCCCGCATGTACACCGAGCCCGGTTGGTGTCGACAGCACCGATTCGCCTCGCTCCGGTTCTGGCCTGGCCTGTTCCCACAAGCTCAGCGGGCGGTGTGGTCGGGATGGTGCTTGGTCCGGCGCGCTTCCTTCATCTCCGCCTCGTACAAGTGCTCCCGGCCGTCGGCCAGCTCTCTGCGCAGCCGCTCCTCGATCTGCTGGAACGGGCGGTAGTAGGTCTTGTTGTAGGCCTCGATGATCTGAAAGGTCCAGTGGCCCGGGATCACGTTGCGGCCCAGGATCTCCCGCTCGACGAGGTTGGCGTGCTCGTCGTGGCCGGCTTCGCGCAGCAGCCGAACCGCCTCGTCCAGTTCCAGGTCCGCGCCGCCCGTCAGCTGGTGGAACGCGTACAGGGCGCCGCGGGCTCGCTCGGTCGTCTCCAGGGCCTTCGACAGCACTCCCAGCGCCTCGACGGTCGTGTCGCTCACTCCGTCGGGGCGCTGATGCAGGGCGTCGGGCGTCTCGGGGTCGTGGTTCTGATCAGTCACATTCATCCCAGTTCCCCGCGAGGCCCCGCCGTCACGGGGGCGGCAGCCTCATGCCTCTTCCGGGCGGGTGGACGTCCGGCACGGAAGAGGCGAGCGCCGGTCTCAGCCGGCCACCGGGTACCGCCACTGGAAGCTGTCCAGCGCCCGCGCCCTGGCCTCGATGACGGCCATCCGCGCTTCACGCTCGACGGAGTCGGTGTGAGCGTCCTGGCTGGTCATCTGCCCCGGCCACTTGCGGTACAGCAGCCCGTAGTCACGGATGAACCAGCCGCGGCTGACGGCGTTCAGCGCGAGCAGCAGCCCCGTGTCCTCCGACGCCGGAAGAGCCATCCAGCCGCCCAGGGCGAGCAGCAGATCACGGCGCATGAAGAGTGACGCCGGGTGGACCTGGGCTCGGTAGTCGTGGGCCTTCCAGTGCTCCAGGACTGCTCCGCGCTCGATCGGACCCCCTTCGGGGTCCTTGTCGAAGCCGGCGGTGGAGCCGTCCGGCAGGAGGTCCAGGACGCGGGAGGTGACCCAGCCGATCGCAGGGTCTCCTTCGAGAATCGCGAGATCCCGTGCCAGAGCCCCCGGCATCAGCTGGTCGTCGGCGTCCAAGACCTTCACGTACTCGCCGTCGGCGTGCGCGAGAGCGATCGTGCGAGCGACCCCGGGTCCGCCGGGCCGGCCCTGGCGGAAGGTCACCCGCGGGTCGTCCGGCACGTGCGGAGCGACCTCGTCCGTAGTCCCGTCCTCCTGAATGACCCAGCGCCACTCCCAGCCGTCAGGCAGTTCCTGCTCGGCGAGCGACTTGTACGCGTCCGCCAGGAAGTGCGCAGAGGGTGCGTGAACGGGGGTGACGACGATGATGCGCCGGCTGCTCACGGCACTCACCACCTTTCCAGGGGAGTCGTGAAGAGCAGTTCGGTGCGGTCGCCGGGCAGCGTGACGTCGGAGAGTTCGACGACCCGGTCATGGATGTCGTACGACGTCTTGCGGAGGGCGATCACCGAGCTGCCCGGCGGCAGCTCCAGTTCCTCCGCTTCCTCGGCCGAGGGCGGCCGGGCGGTGATGCGCTCCTCGATGCGGCCGAGCTCGATGCCCACGCTGTAGAGCTGGTTCTGCGTCCCGCCGGGCCACGGCTCCTTGCCCTCGTCCAGGAGGGCGGGGTTCTCCGCGACCATGTCGCGAACGAGGTACGAGGTCACCATGGCGAACGGCGCGCTCTCGGCCGCGTACCGCGTCCGGTAGGTCCGCTCCACCATGGCCGTGCCCTCGGGGACGCCGAACGCCGAGGCGACGTCCTCGTCGGCCTTCACCTCGCGGTACGCCGCGTGGAAGACGAGGTCGTCGATCTCCAGGCCGGTGTCGTGCTCGGTCGCCCCGGTGAGCGCGCGCCGCTCCTCCGGCTCGCGGGCGCGGTCCTTCTCCCACTGGTGACGGGCATTCGTACGAAGCACGGTCGTGCGCGGGCGGCGGACGAAGTTGCCCCGGCCGTGCCGCTTCTCGATCAGCCCTTCGCCCTGCAGCACGCGGAGGGCTTCCCGGACCGTCGGCACGCTCCGGCCGAATCGCTCGGCGAGTTTGTCCTCCGTCGGCAGCTGGTCCCCGGGGTTGAGGTCACCTCCCCGGATGGCCTGGCGGAGCTCGTCCGCGATTCGTTCGTACGCCTTTGCCACTGGTCTCACCCGTCCCGTCGGTTTGACGACACCAGCATACGAGTCCTTAAGAGGTCTTGACGACCGCCGACGGCCAGGACATAGTCATTGAGAGTCCTAAAGAGGACATGAGGTCATTACCTCTTGATGACTCTCCATGTCCTTGTGCCTGAAAGGAGGCCGCACATGCACTTAGCGATCGGCGACGTCGTTCGTGACCGCAGCAACATGGCGCTCGGCACCGTGGCCGGCGTCGCGTCGCACCCCGATGGCTCACTCGTCGCGCTGCAGGTGTCCGGGGGCGCGCTTCGCCTTTCCCAGCCGTACGACTTGGATCTCGTCGCCCGTTCCTCGGCGCCTCTGACGACGAGCCGCCGTGTCCTGGCGCTGATCTCATTCGTCCTCGGCCTGTTCGTGGCCTGCCTCACCGCCGTGTCGGCCCTCGCCCTGGGAGCCCCCTGGCTGCTCGCCGCGCTCGCCGCGCTCGGCGGCCACACCGCGGTCATGGGCGTCTTCCGATGGACGATCCGCCTGACCGGCCAACGCCGCTTTCACATCTGACCACTGCCCCGCACGTCCTCAGTCGGCGGCAGTGGTCGACGGGTCAAGGTTTGCCCGCTGCCCCGACTCTCCCCATCCCATCCAGGAACCAGGAGAGATCGAATGCGTACGTACGTTGGCGACCAGGAGGCCGCGAACCCCTCCGAGTTCGAGGAACTGGCCCTCGGCTTCGAGGATCCGACGCCGCAGTTCTTCCAGGCCCTGTTCCTCGGCCGCCCCGGTGAATCCGCCGCCGACCGGGCGGCCCGGCTGTCGGTTGCCCGCGACGTCCTCGCGGAACTCCAGGAGCGGGGCGCGAGCGACGACATCGCCCGCCAGGACGCGGAGTACGCGCGAGCGCTCAGCAAGCTGGCGCCCCTGTGGCACCCGGTCGGCGAGGCGATGCCCGCGGACTCGGAGGGGGAGGCCGCGTGACCGCGACCTCGACCGCCACCGAAGCCGTGCCCCCGCTCAGCAGAGCCGAGAAGACGCTCCTCGGCACCGTCGTTCCCGCCGGAGTCGGCGTCGGCGGCCTCGGACTCGCATCCTCATTCGCGTCGGTCTCCGAGGCCGGAGAGCAATGGGGCTTCGCATGGCCGTGGATGCTGCCGGTCGGGATCGATCTCGCGATCCCCGTCTTCACGGCCGCCAACCTGCTCCTCGTCCGGCTCGGCATGCCGCTCGCCTGGGTGCGGTTCGTGCCCTGGGGTCTGACGCTGATCACCTGCGGCCTCAACGTCGCCTCCGGCCAGTCCGTACCCGCCGAGATCGCGCACGGGACGATGCCCTTGCTCTGGGTGGTGCTCAGCGAGATCGCCGCCCACGTCTACGCGGTCCGCATCGGTATCGCCACCGGCACGCGGATGGAACGGGTCCGCCGGTCCCGCTGGATCTTCGCGCCCCGCACGACGCTGCTTCTGTGGCGCCGGATGGTGCTGTGGGAGATCACCGACTACCGGGAAGCGCTCGCCCTGGAGAAGCGGCGGCAGTTGGCCCGTGCCCAGTTGCGCGAGACGTACGGCCGGTCATGGCGCAGGAAGGCTCCGCGTCGCGACCTGGTGCTGCTGCGGCTCGGCGAACTGGCCCCCGAGGGCGTGCTGCCCGCCTCGGACGACGAGGAGACCGGCCCTCGTCCGGGCGCCGAGGCGGAATCGGATCCCCGGCCGAAGCCGGCCCCGGAGCCGAAGACCGCGCCGCGACGCCGCCGACGCCGGGCCGTGACGGGCACAGGCCGACGCATGACCTGGGACGAGGCCATCACGAAGGCCCGTGAGATCACGGCTGACTGGTCGTACGACGCGCTGGACGCCGACCCGATCCGCAGAGCGGTCGGGTGCGGCCAGGACCGCTCGCGCCAGTTGCGGGACGCCCTCAGGGCCGAGCGCCGTCAGCAGAGCGCGACGGCGGAACCGGTCACCGCACCCGCCTGACGGCGCAACAAAGCCTCTCCCCGAACCGGCACCCGGCCGCCGCGCTGCGGCCGGGCCTCGGATCCGGTCCCCAACCCAGAAAGGACGGTTCCCTCGATGAATCACGGGGGCAACGACACCGGGGAACGCGCACCCACCGCGCCTCCCGGACGAGAGACGCCGCCCGACCCCGGGCGGTCCACAGCAGGCACCGGCACGCACCCCGCCGACGGCACCGACCCGACCGGGTCGGCCGACCGGAGCCAGGACAAGTCGGCCGACCCTACGGCAGTGCTCGCGGTCGACCGTCCGGGAGGCAAGTCGACCCCCGGCCTGATGAGTCGGGCACGGAACGCGAAGCGTCGACCGGTCGTCCCCGACTGGGCGAAGTCGGCCGCCGAGTTCAGGGCCGCGGGCAAGGGCGTCGCGGCGTACGCCTGGCACGTGATCGCGTACCACGCGGTGCGCACGCCCTGGTACGCGCTGCGCCTGACGTTGCAGGCCCCGCTCGGCACCGCCCGCTTCATCGGCGGCTCGCTCCGCTGGATGGCCGACGCCGAGGGCGAGCCGTTCCGCCGGGCCGCCGCGGCCCGGGAGGACATCGACGACTACCTGAAGCTCTCGCGCCAGCGCGATCGCCGGGTGCGGTGGCGTACGGCGGTCTCCGTCGTCGCCTCGATCGCGGGAACCGCCGCGGCGCTCGCGCTGTACGTCCTCGCCCCGTCCTGGCTGCTCGCCCTCTCCGGCATCGCCATCACCGTGGCCATGGGACGGCTCGGCCAGCCGGCCGACGCTCCCGTGATCCACCGGGCCGTGGAGATTCCGAAGGCGACCCGGCTGACGAGCGACATCGTGCTCCGCGCGCTCGGCGCCCTCGGCATCCCGGCGATCAACCAGGCCCAGTCCAAGGGAGGCACCGGATTCACCTTCACCGCCCCCATCACCCGGGACGGCCCCGGCTGGCTCGCCGAGGGCGACCTGCCGTACGGAGTCACCGTGACCGACGTGGTCGACCGCCGGGAGAAGCTCGCCTCCGGTCTGCGCCGCCCCCTCGGCACCGTCTGGCCCGAGGCCGTCCCGCACGAGCACACCGGCCGTCTGCGGCTGTGGGTCGGGGACCAGGACATGTCCCAGACCAAGCAGCCAGCATGGCCGCTCGCCAAGTCGGGCACGGTCGATCTGTTCAGGCCGGTCGCATGGGGCACCGACCAGCGGGGGCGATGGGTCGAGGTCACGCTCATGTACATCGCGGGTGTCATCGGCGCCATCCCGCGCATGGGCAAGACCTTCCTCCTCCGGCTCCTGCTGCTGATCGCCGCCCTCGATCCCCGGGCCGAGGTCCACAGCTACGACCTCAAAGGGACCGGCGACCTCGACCCCGTCGGCAACGCCGTCGGACACCGGCACCGGGCCGGGGACGAGGGGGAGGACTTCGTCTACGCACTCGCCGCCATGCGGGAGCTCCAGGGCGAGTTGCGGCGCCGTACAAAGGTCATCCGTGATCTGCCCCGGGACATCTGCCCGGAGTCGAAGGTCACCACGGAACTCGCCTCCAGGCGCTCCCTCGGTCTCCACCCGATCGTGGTCGGGGTCGACGAGTGCCAGAAGTGGTTCGAGCACCCGAAGTACGGCAAGGAACTCGAAGAGATCTGCACCGATCTCGTCAAGCGCGGCCCGGCGACCGGAATCGTGCTGCTCCTGGCGACGCAGCGGCCGGACGACTCCAGTCTCCCCAAGGGCATCTCGGCGAACGCGTCCGCCCGCTGGTGCCTCAAGGTCATGAGCCACATCGAGAACGACCTCGTCCTCGGCACGGGCGCGTACAAACGGGGCGTACGGGCGACGATGTTCGCCTGGGGCGACAAGGGCATCTGCTACTTCCTGGGGGAAGGCGCGGACGCCCGGATCGTCCGCGCGATCGAGGTCGACGCGGTCGCCGCCGAGCGGATCGCGCAGCGCGCCCGGACGATGCGCGAGCGCGCCGGCACCCTCGCCGGACACGCCCTCGGCGAGCGGCCCGAGACCGAGGCCGTCGCCGCGTACGACCTCCTCGCCGACCTCGTGTCCGCCGTCCCGGCCGATCAGCCGAAGGTCTGGAACGAGACCGCCGTCGCCCGGCTGGCCGAACTGCGGCCGGACTTATACGGCGAGTGGGCGCCCGAGCAACTGACCGCCGCCCTGAAGCCGTACGGCATCCGCACGGTGCAGATCTGGGGCACGACCGAAGACGGCAAGGGCGCGAACCGACGCGGCATCCGACGCAGCGACGTGCTCGGCGCACTCGCGGAACGCGAGGGAAGGGCCGAGGCCGCCGCATAGCTGCAGACCCCCGTCGAACGCCGCTGGCCGCCGACGAACGCTGTCGGCCCTAGCGGACTCCCCCGCTAGGTCTAGCACCCCCGCTAGCGCCCTACACCCCGTCTGACCAGGCAACTAGCTCCTAGCTGCCTTCCTCTCGCACACCCGGAAACGGCCCTTGGAGGGGTTCCGATGTCCCTGCTCCTCGCTGCTATGTCCGTCCTGGCACTCGCCGTCTGCTGCTATGCGGCGCTGTGTGCCGTCAGTCCCTTCGGCACCTGCCAGAGGTGCCGGGGCTTCGGCTTCCGCATCAAGCGCGGCCGCCGGGGTCGCATCACCCGCGGTCGCCACTGCCGCCGCTGCCGCGGCCTCGGGGGGCGTGTCCGTGTCGGCCGCCACCTCTACAACGCCGCGTCCCGCCTGCACCGCGAAGCGACCCGCTGACCGGCTGACCCGCTGACCCGCTCCCTCAGGAGGCTCCGTGTTCCTCACCATCTCCGCGATCGCCCTGCTCGGACTGCTCCTGGCGCTGCTGCTGCGGTTCAAGGCACTCGGCATCGGCGCCGCCGTCATCGCCGTCCTCTTCGGCTTCTACCTCTCGCGGACGGGAGCCGCCCAGTCCATCGACCAGGTCATGACCGCTCTCGCGGACGCGGTCCGCGACATCGGCAACTGACCCCGGATCCCGAGCTCTGGAGAAACCTCATGCCCCACGAAGAGCACACCACCGAACCAACCACCGCCACCGCCCTCTACGCGAACGCGCCCCGCATCCTCGCCGAGATCAGCTGGGTCGCCGATCAGTCGGCCGCCCGCCGATCGGCCTCGGAACCGGGTCGCGAGTTCTGGCTCCGCAAAGCCGCGCTCCTGGACCGGATCGCCCTGGCCGAGACGGCGACGTACGCGCCGGAGGTCGCGGCGAAAGCGGTGAGCGTCGCCGAGGAGGGCGCGCTCGCGCTGATCGAGTACGACGAGGAGCACCGCGGACTCAGCCGCCGGGCCCTGGAGTTGGTCACCGGGGCCGACTGCCGGACGTACGTCCGTGAGCAGTACGGCGAGTGGAGCCGCGCTCAGCGCCTCTGAATGCGCCCGGGGCAGCGGTCGACGGGTCAAGGAAGCCCGCTGCCCCGGTCTCTCCCATCCCATCCAAGAAACAGGAGGTGCCTTCAGCATGCACCACAACGTCTCACCCGACACAGCCGCCCACCGGACAGGAACAGAG
>NZ_JAAAXQ010000135.1 GCF_009916105.1 Streptomyces sp. GC420
GGGGCCCGCCGACGGCAAGCCGCGGGCGCAGGCCCCGGCCGGCGCCCGCGGCTTGCCGGGAGCCGACGCGGCCCCTTCCCCGGGCGGCTCCTCCGGAAGCCCCTTCGGCGAGTCCGGCCCGTTCGGCGGTGCCCGGGCCGCCGGGCACGCGGGCGACCGTGCTGCCGGGAGTGCCCCGCAGGGCGGCGCGCCCGGCGCCTACGCCCCGGCCGGTACCCCCGCCCCGGCAGCGGGGCCCCTCGCCAAGAACGGCAAACCGCTGGTCCTGCGCTTCGTGCTCCCCTCGGGGCCGGGCTCCGAGACATTGCGCGCCACCGGCGGCCGCATCTCCAGGATGCTGGCGGGGATCGGCGTACGCACAAAGACCGTGAAGGTCCCCGACGACAGTTTCTTCACGGACCACATCGCGAACGGCGACTTCGACCTCGCCCTGTATGCGTGGCCCGCCACCGCCTACCCGGCCACCGACGCCCGCCCCATCCACGTCAAGCCGAAGCCGGCCCCCGACGGCTCGCTGATCATCGAGCAGAACTACACCAGGGTGGGCACCGACCACATCGACCAGCTCTTCGACCAGGCCGTCTCCGAGCTGGACGAGAAGGCCTCGAACGCTCTCCTGAAGAAGGCCGACGCCCGGATCTGGGCCGCCGCAGGATCGATTCCTCTCTTCCAGCGCCCGCAGCTCGTCGCCGCCGGTTCCGATCTCGCCAACGCGGGCGCCTTCGGCCTCGGCACCCCCCGCTACCAGGACATCGGCTTCAGGAAGCCCGGCCTGGGCGGCCCGGCCGCCGGGCGCGGAAAGTGATCCGCACACGCGCGTATCCACCCGGTGAACAGTGGATTCACAGGCCCGTATCCGGCTCAACCGCCTTGCGGTGAAGGCCGAATCGGTACACAGTTGAATCCGCCATTGATCACTACAGCACCCCAGAATGACGACCGCCCGCCGCACCCACGGCGGGCGGTCGCCTTCACGGGCGCGCCCGGCCGGCCTTTCCGCGGGCCCCGCGGGGGCGCCGTCCGGCCCACGCCGCGCGGCCCCGGCCGCGGCTCCCGCCGCGGCCACGTACCATGGGGTGAGGCCGTGGCATGGTCGCCCGGCAAGGCACGCGTAGCGGACCCCGCTCGCGCCAGCCATCCACGATCCCGGGAGAAGTACCGCCAGTATGCCCACGCGCCATGACATCCGTAACGTAGCCATCGTCGCCCACGTCGACCACGGCAAGACCACTCTGGTCGACGCCATGCTCAAGCAGGCCGGCGCCTTCGCCGCGCACCAGCAGGAGCACCTCGACGACCGGATGATGGACTCGAACGACCTGGAGCGTGAGAAGGGCATCACGATCCTGGCGAAGAACACCGCCGTGAAGTACCACCCCAAGGGTGGCGGCGAAGTGATCACGATCAACATCATCGACACCCCCGGCCACGCCGACTTCGGCGGCGAGGTCGAGCGCGGCCTGTCGATGGTCGACGCCGTCGTGCTGCTCGTCGACGCGTCCGAGGGCCCGCTGCCGCAGACCCGCTTCGTGCTGCGCAAGGCACTCCAGGCGCGGCTGCCCGTCATCCTGTGCATCAACAAGACGGACCGCCCCGACTCCCGGATCGACGAGGTCGTCAACGAGACGTACGACCTCTTCCTGGACCTGGACGCGGACGAGGAGCAGATCGAGTTCCCGATCGTCTACGCCTGCGCCCGTGACGGTGTGGCCTCGCTCACCAAGCCGGAGGACGGCACCGTCCCCGCCGACAGCGACAGCCTGGAGCCCTTCTTCTCCACCCTGCTGGAGCACGTCCCGGCCCCTTCCTACGAGGAGGACGCGCCGCTCCAGGCCCACGTCACCAACCTGGACGCCGACAACTTCCTCGGCCGTATCGCGCTGCTCCGGGTCGAGCAGGGCGAGCTGCGCAAGGGTCAGACCGTGGCGTGGATCAAGCGGGACGGCACGATCCAGAACGTGCGCATCACCGAGCTGCTGATGACGGAGGCGCTCACCCGCAAGCCGGCCGAGAAGGCGGGCCCGGGCGACATCTGCGCCGTCGCCGGCATCCCGGACATCACCATCGGCGAGACGCTCGCCGACCCGGAGAACCCGGTGGCGCTGCCGCTGATCACGGTCGACGAGCCGGCCATCTCCATGACCATCGGCACCAACACCTCGCCGCTGGTCGGCCGGGGCGGCACCGGCAAGGGCGCGGACGCCAAGGCGGCCGTCAAGGACCGCAAGGTCACCGCCCGCCAGGTCAAGGACCGTCTCGACCGCGAGCTGATCGGCAATGTCTCGCTGCGCGTCCTGGAGACCGAGCGCCCCGACGCCTGGGAGGTGCAGGGCCGCGGCGAGCTGGCGCTGGCCATCCTCGTCGAGACGATGCGCCGTGAGGGCTACGAGCTGACCGTCGGCAAGCCGCAGGTGGTCACCAAGGAGATCGACGGCAAGGTGCACGAGCCGGTCGAGCGGCTCACCATCGACGTGCCCGAGGAGCACATGGGTGCCGTCACCCAGCTGATGGGCACCCGCAAGGGGCGGATGGACAACATGTCCAACCACGGCTCGGGCTGGGTGCGCCTGGAGTTCGTCGTCCCGTCCCGCGGCCTGATCGGATTCCGGACGGAGTTCCTGACCCAGACCCGCGGCACCGGCATCGCCCACTCCATCCACGAGGGTCACGAGCCCTGGTTCGGCGAGCTCAAGACCCGCAACAACGGCTCGCTCGTCGCGGACCGTTCCGGAGCCGTCACCGCCTTCGCGATGACCAACCTCCAGGAGCGCGGCGTCCTCTTCGTGGAGCCGGGCACCGAGGTGTACGAGGGCATGATCGTCGGTGAGAACTCCCGCTCCGACGACATGGACGTCAACATCACCAAGGAGAAGAAGCTCACCAACATGCGGTCCTCGACGGCCGACGTCGCCGAGTCGATCGTCCCGCCGCGCAAGCTGTCGCTGGAGCAGTCCCTGGAGTTCTGCCGCGACGACGAGTGCGTCGAGGTGACTCCGGAGGCCGTGCGCATCCGCAAGGTCAACCTGGACGCCCGGGAGCGCGCCCGCGCCGCCTCGCGCGCCAAGCACGGCTGATCCGCCGCGCCTTCGGGCGTGCGACGATCCGGGCCCGTCCCCTCCGGGGGCGGGCCCGCGCGCGTTCGCGGACCGTTGCCCCGGACCGTTGCCCCGGACCTGGGTTGTTCCGCCGACGAGTCGGGTATGCCGGTGGTCGGACCGGCCCCCGCCGTGTTCCACGGAGAGTGACCATTCACATGGTCAGGTGTGTGACGTTCTGTCAAGCCATTTCTTGATCCATAGCGTCCGGATATCGACCATCCCTCACCGGAAGTTGTGTTAACGGTCCGTTTCGGCCGTGTCTGTCTATGCTCAGTTTGCCCGGATTTCGGGTCTACTCGGGTGGATGATGTGACCAAAACGAGACCCCTTAAGTGTGGTTTACGGCTCGGCGTTACTTAATAGTTGGGTCCGTTGAGCTCGGGTCAATGGGTCACGCGCTGTGGGGAGCGCCGGCTCACGAGCCGCACTCGGGGCATGTCATCTCCGCCGTCAGGGGTGTCGGCGGGGATTCCTTGTGCCCCCCATGTAGTGATCAGTGGACTCATGAGGAGGAACCCATGCGTGGTGCCAAGAGCGCCAAGTGGGTCGCGGGGGCAATCGTCGTCGCGCTGGCCGCGACCGCCTGCGGCGGCAGTGACGGTGACAAGGAATCGGCGTCGAAGGACAAGGGCGCGCTCACGGGCTATGTGTCGATCGACGTCGGCGAGCCGCAGAAGCCGCTGATCCCGGCGGACACCAACGAGAGCAACGGCTCGTACGTCATCCAGTCCCTGTTCACGCAGCTGCTGGACTTCGACGCCAAGGGCGAGATCGTCTACACGAACGCCGAGTCCGTCACCAGCGAGGACTCCAAGACCTGGACGGTCAAGCTCAAGGACGGCTGGAAGTTCCACAACGGCGAGGCCGTCACCGCGCAGTCGTACGTCGACGCCTGGAACTGGTACGCGAACATCAAGAACAACCAGCAGAACTCCTTCTGGTTCGCGGACATCGCCGGCTACGACGACGTCCACCCGGAGAAGGGTGACCCGAAGGCCGACAAGATGTCCGGTCTGAAGGTCGTCGACGACACCACCTTCACCATCGAGCTGAAGGACCGCGTCCCCTACTTCAACTACAAGCTGGGCTACGCCACCTTCGCCCCGCTGCCGAAGGTCTTCTACGACGACCCGAAGGCGTTCGGCCAGAAGCCCGTCGGCAACGGCCCTTACACGTTCGAGAAGTGGACCCACAAGAAGCTCATCCAGGTCAAGGCCTGGGACGAGT
Organism: Streptomyces sp. GC420; assembly: GCF_009916105.1. GTDB lineage: Bacteria > Actinomycetota > Actinomycetes > Streptomycetales > Streptomycetaceae > Streptomyces. The sequence continues at coordinate 4,326 of NZ_JAAAXQ010000135.1, forward strand.
ACAAGGGCCCGAACAAGGCCGTCAACAAGGGCATCCAGTTCAAGAACTACACCACCCTCGAGGCGGCGTACCAGGATGTCGTCTCCGGCAACCTGGACATCATCCGCCAGGTCGGCCCGACGGACCTGCCGAAGTACAAGCAGGACCTCGGTGACGGCGCGATCGAGGAGCCGTACGCGGCCCTCCAGTCGCTGGTCCCGGCCTTCTACTCGAAGCCGTTCAAGGACATCGACCCCAAGGTCATCCAGGGTCTGTCCATGGCGATCGACCGCGACACGATCACCAAGACCGTCCTGAACAACACCCGTACGCCCGCGACGAGCTTCACGCCGCCGCAGGTGAAGGGCAACCAGGACCTGGGTACGGACGTCTTCACCTACGACCCGAAGAAGGCCAAGGCTCTCATCAAGGAGGGCGGCGGCATCCCGGGCAACAAGGTGTGGATCCAGTACAACACCGACGGCGGCCACAAGGAGTGGGTGACCGCGGTCTGCGAGTCCATCCGCAACGCCACCGGAGTCGACTGCGTCGGCGACGCGAAGCCGGACTTCGCGACGGACCTCGAAGCGCGTGACAACGACGAGGTCAAGGGCATGTACCGCGGTGGCTGGGTCGCCGACTACCCGGTCAACGTGAACTTCATCAAGGAGCTCTACCACACCAACGCCGAGTCCAACAACGGTCGCTTCTCCAACAAGAAGATCGACGCGATGATGGCCGAGGGTGACAAGGCGGAGTCCCTGGAGGAGGCCGTGAAGGCCTACCAGGAGGTCGAGAAGAAGCTGCTGGAGGAGATGCCGGCGATCCCGCTGTGGTACTACCGCATCAACGGTGGCCACGGTAAGAGCGTCGACAACGTCAACGTCGACTTCCACGGCGACATCGAGCTGCCGCAGGTCACCGTCAAGTAAGCGAGCCTGCGGGCCACTTCCCCACTCGGCCGTCAGTCCGCCGCCGCCGGTCCCCGACCGGCGGCGGCGGAAGGCCGCGGGGCCGTCCTCCCCCTCGGAGCTTCCCCGCCCTTCGGGTTCCACGAAGGCGCTTGGGCCGCCCGGGGGTGGCAGCGGGACGGCCCCCGGCTGCAGTCACCCCACACGGAGGCACCCATGGGGCGTTATGTCGCACGACGACTGCTCCAGATGATCCCGGTGTTCATCGGGTCAACCTTGCTGATCTTTCTCATGATGTACGCACTGCCCGGTGATCCCGTAAGGGCGCTCATGGGAGATCAGGCGTTCGATCCGACCGTGGTCGCGAGCATCAGGCACGACCTCGGACTCGATCTGCCGATCTGGCAGCAGTACGTGAATTACCTGGGCGGGCTGTTCCAGGGTGATTTCGGCACCGAGATCGCGAGCCAGCGTCCCGTCGCGGACATCATCGCCGAGGCGTTCCCGGTCACGATCCGCCTCACCCTCTTCGCGTTCACCTTCACGGTGCTGGTCGGCATCGGCCTCGGCATCGTCGCCGGACTTCGCCCGGACTCCGTCCGGGACCGCGGACTGCTGACCCTCACCCTGGTGCTGATCTCCATGCCCTCCTTCGTGCTGGGCTACCTGATGCAGTACATCTTCGCGTTCCAGCTCCAGATCACGACGCCGACCGTGCAGGACTCCGAGAACATCGGCGACCTCTTCCTGCCCGCCGTCGTCCTGGGCTCCCTCTCCCTGGCGTACGTGGCCCGGCTCACCCGCACGTCGATGGCGGAGAACCTGAGGGCCGACTACATGCGCACAGCGGTGGCCAAGGGGCTGCCGCGCGGCAGGATCGTCGGCGTCCACCTGATGCGCAACTCCCTGATCCCCGTCGTCACCTTCCTCGGCACCGACATCGGCAACCTGATGACCGGCGCCATCGTGACCGAGGGCATCTTCAACGTTCAGGGCGTCGGCAACGCGATCTTCGTGGCCCTGAGCCGCAGGGAAGGCGCCACGGTCGTGGGCATCGCCTCACTGATCGTGATCGTCTACCTCCTCACCAGCCTGCTCGTCGACCTGCTTTACGCGGTCCTGGACCCGAGGATCCGGTATGCCTGAGAAGACCGCCGACAAGGTCGAGACGGCCATCGCGACCGACCCGGCTCCGGACGCCGCCCTCGACGCGGCGACCGCATCGGCGAAGCCGCGCAGCCTCTGGTCCGACGCCTGGCACGACCTGCGCCGCAACCCGCTCTTCCTGGTCTCGGCCGTGCTGATCCTGCTGCTGCTCGTCATCGCGATCGCACCGGGCCTGTTCACCAGCGCCTCGCCGCGCGACGCCGATCTGGCCAAGCACTACCTCCAGCACCCGAACTGGGGCCACTTCTTCGCTCCCGACTGGCTCGGGTACGACGGCCAGGGGCGCTCCATCTACGCCCGCATCATCTACGGGGCCCGCGCCTCGATCATGGTGGGCGTCGGTGTCACACTCCTGGTGGCCGTCCTCGGCACCGCGGTCGGCATGCTCGCCGGCTACTTCGGCGGCTGGCTCGACAGCCTGCTCTCCCGCCTGACCGACGTCTTCATGGGCATCCCGTACCTGCTCGGTGCGCTGGTCATCCTCACCACCTTCGAGGAGCGCAGCGTCTGGGTCGTCATGCTGGCCATGGCCTTCCTCGGCTGGACGCAGATCGCCCGTGTCGCCCGCGGCTCCGTGATCACCATCAAGCAGGCCGACTACGTGGTCGCCGCGAAGGCGCTCGGCGCCTCCACCACGCGCATCCTGCTGAAGCACATCCTGCCCAACGCGCTCGCCCCGATCATCGTCGTGGCGACCATCGCGCTCGGCGGTTACATCGCGGCCGAGGCCACCCTGTCCTTCCTCGGTGTCGGTCTCGCCGAACCCACGGTGTCCTGGGGCGTCGACGTCTCCACGGGGCGTCAGCAACTGCGCAACGCGCCGTACGTACTGATCGTCCCCTCCGTCATGGTCTCGATCACGGTGCTCTCGTTCCTCATGTTCGGCGATGCGGTACGCAACGCCCTCGACCCCAAGCTGCGCTGAGGGAGGCGTACGTGACCAGCATCGACAAAACGGTCGGCAAGGTGTCCGACGTTCCCGCGCCGCGCCGGGGCGACGACTTCGAGGGCCCGCTCCTCGAAGTCCGAGACCTGCACGTGGAGTTCAAGACCCGGGACGGGGTCGCCAAGGCCGTCAACGGTGTCAACTACACCGTCAGCGCCGGTGAGACGCTCGCCGTGCTCGGCGAGTCCGGCTCCGGCAAGTCCGTGACCGCGCAGGCGATCATGGGCATTCTCGACATGCCGCCGGGGCGGATCCCCAAGGGGGAGATCTTCTTCCGCGGCGAGGACATGCTGAAGATGTCCGACGAGGAGCGGCGCAAGATCCGCGGCCGGAAGATCGCGATGATCTTCCAGGACGCTCTGTCCTCCCTCAACCCGGTGCTCTCCGTGGGATACCAGCTCGGCGAGATGTTCCGGGTCCACCAGGGCCTGTCCAAGAAGGACGCCAGGGCCAGGGCCATCGAGCTGATGGACCGGGTCCGCATCCCGGCCGCGCGGGAGCGGGTGGGGGACTACCCGCACCAGTTCTCCGGCGGTATGCGCCAGCGCATCATGATCGCGATGGCGCTGGCCCTGGAGCCCGACCTGATCATCGCCGACGAGCCGACCACGGCCCTCGACGTGACGGTGCAGGCCCAGGTCATGGACCTGCTCGCGGAGCTCCAGCGCGAGTACCACATGGGCCTGATCCTGATCACCCACGACCTCGGCGTCGTGGCGGACGTCGCCGACAAGATCGCGGTGATGTACGCGGGCCGGATCGTGGAGACCTCGCCGGTGCACGAGCTGTACAAGCGGCCCGCGCACCCCTACACCCGCGGCCTGCTGGACTCCATCCCGCGCCTGGACCAGAAGGGCCAGGAGCTGTACGCGATCAAGGGCCTGCCGCCCAACCTGACCCGCATCCCGTCCGGCTGTGCCTTCAACCCGCGCTGCCCCAAGGCGCAGGACATCTGCCGTACGGACATTCCGCCGCTGCTCCCCGTCACCGAGCGGGACGGCGGCGAGCTGGTCGGCCGCGGCAGCGCGTGCCACTTCTGGAAGGAGACGATCCATGGCTGAGCTGGACAAGACGGGCGAGCAGCCGCAGGCCGCCGTGGACGAGACTCCCAACGTCACCGAGGTGGAAGTCGTCGACGCCCACTCCGAGACGGAGGCGGTCGCCGCCATCGAGGCACCCGTCGAGCGCGGAGAGCCGATCCTCCAGGTGCGCAACCTGGTCAAGCACTTCCCGCTGACCCAGGGCATCCTCTTCAAGAAGCAGATCGGCGCGGTCAAGGCCGTGGACGGGGTCTCCTTCGACCTCTACCAGGGCGAGACCCTCGGCATCGTCGGCGAGTCCGGCTGCGGCAAGTCGACCGTGGCCAAGCTGCTGATGATGCTGGAGACGGCCACCGCGGGCGAGATCTTCTACAAGGGCCAGGACATCACCAGGCTGTCCGGGCGGGCGCTGAAGGCCGTGCGCCGGAACATCCAGATGGTGTTCCAGGACCCGTACACCTCGCTGAACCCGCGTATGACGGTCGGCGACATCATCGGCGAGACCTTCGAGATCCATCCGGAGGTGGCGCCGAAGGGTGACCGGCGGCGCCGGGTGCAGGAGCTGCTGGACGTCGTCGGGCTGAACCCGGAGTACATCAACCGCTATCCGCACCAGTTCTCCGGTGGTCAGCGTCAGCGCATCGGTATCGCCCGGGGTCTCGCGCTGAACCCGGAGATCATCATCTGCGACGAGCCGGTGTCGGCGCTGGACGTCTCCGTCCAGGCGCAGGTCATCAACCTGATGGAGAAGCTGCAGGACGAGTTCAACCTCTCCTACATCTTCATCGCGCACGACCTGTCGATCGTCCGGCACATCTCCGACCGGGTCGGTGTGATGTACCTGGGCAAGATCGCCGAGATCGGCACGGACGCCCAGATCTACGACCACCCGACGCACCCCTACACCCAGGCGCTGCTGTCGGCGGTTCCGGTGCCCGACCCGGAGGCCCGGGAGGGCCGGGAGCGGATCATTCTCACCGGTGACGTCCCGTCCCCGGCCAACCCGCCCTCGGGCTGCCGCTTCCGCACCCGCTGCTGGAAGGCCCAGGACAAGTGCGCCCAGGAGGTGCCGCTGCTGGCCGTGCCCGAGCGTTTCGCGACCTCGGACACGCCGGCGGCGCACGAGTCGGCCTGCCACTTCGCCGAGGAGAAGGACGTGGTCCACGCGGCCTGACGCACACGCCGCACGGCCCTCACAGGCACGCAGTCGTCACAGGCGCCCGGTCCCCGAAAGGGGCCGGGCGCCTCGCGCGTACGGGGCCGGGAAAAACCCGTTGCGGCGGCCTCGCCGCCACCCGACGCTGGGCCGCATGGCTTACTCCCTGCGCCCCGTGACCCTTGCCGACGCACCGGCCGTCACGGCGCTGCTCAACGAGATCGACCGGATCGAGATCGGGCGTCCCGAGACCGAGCTGCACAGCGTCGAGTCCGAGCTCAAGCACCCCGAGGTCGACCTGGAGAAGGACTCCTGGCTCGTCGTCGAGGACGGCCGGCCGGTGGCCTACGGGCTGCTGTGGGACGAGTCGGGCGGCGAGCGGATCGACGTCGACCACTACGTGCTGCCGGACCACCAGGAGGCCGGCGAGCTGGTCTTCGCGCGGATGGAGGCCAGGGCGCTGGCCAGGGCGAGGGGGAACGGCGCGGAGCGGGCCGTGGTGCACCTCCACCTGAACTCCGAGCCGACGCTGGACACGGCGCTGATCGAACGGCGCGGCTGGTCGACCGTGCGCAGGTACCACGTGCTGCGGCGGTCCCTGGACCCGGCGCGGGACCTGCCGCCCAGGCCGCCCGCCGGGGTGCGGATACGGTCCTGCACGGCCGAGGCGGACCGCCACCGGGCGCACGAGCTGTACCAGGACAGCTTCGCCGGGCACTTCGACTTCCAGCCGCGCGGCTACGAGCAGTGGCTGCACGACGTCGGCACGGACGGGCTCGACTGGTCCCTCGTGTGGATCGCCTCCACCGCGGACCTCGGGGACGTGGGGATGCTGCTGGCCCGCGACGACCGCGAGGCGATGGGCTGGATCCGCAGCATCGGCGTACGGGAGCCGGCGCGCGGCCGGGGCATCGGCGGTTTCCTGCTGCGGCACGCCTTCGCCGCCTTCGCCGAGCGGGGCAGGGACACCGTCGGCCTCGGCGTGGACACCGCCAATGCCACCGGGGCGCCCCTGCTGTACGAGCGCAACGGGTTGACGGTCCATTACGCCGTGGACACCTGGGAGACCGTACTGCTGTGAACCCGGTGCGGTTCCGCGGCGGATGCGTACTGCGGTCGGGGGGTATTCACCAGCAGCCGTGACGCGGGTGCGGGCTGACGGCGCATGAGGTGATATTCGGGTCTTAGTAGTTATTTGGCCTGAATGGGAGGAACTCCATGCGCGGAGCCACGCACGCCAAGTGGGCCGCATGCGCGACGGCCGTCGTCCTCACGGCGGCCGCCTGCGGCGGCGGGGACGGCGGCGGCAGCGGTGGCGGCTCCGCGGTACTGAGCTCCTCCTGGGGCGACCCGCAGAACCCCCTGGAGCCGTCGAACACCAACGAGGTGCAGGGCGGCAAGGTCCTCGACATGATCTTCCGGGGGCTGAAGAAGTACGACCCCAGGACGGGCGAGGCCCGGAACATGCTCGCCGAGAGGATCGAGACCAGCGACTCCGTCGACTTCACCATCACCGTCAAGGACGGCTGGACCTTCTCCAACGGCGAGAAGGTCACCGCGAAGTCCTTCGTCGACGCCTGGAACTACGGCGCCGCCCTGAAGAACAACCAGCGCAACGCCTACTTCTTCTCCTACATCGAAGGCTATGACGAGGTCCACCCGGAGTCCGGCGAGCAGAGGGCCGAGACCCTCTCCGGACTCAGGATCACCGGTGAGCGCACCTTCACCGTCAGGCTCGGCCAGAAGTTCTCGAGCTTCCCCGACACGCTCGGGTACAACGCCTTCGTCCCGCTTCCGCGCGCCTTCTTCGACGACCACGACGCATGGCTGGCCGAGCCCGTCGGCAACGGCCCGTACATCGTGGAGTCGTACCAGAAGGGATCCCGGATGTCCCTGCGGACGCGGGACGACTACCCCGGCGAGGACAAGGCGCGCAACGGCGGCGTGGACCTGAAGGTCTACACCGACAACAACACGGCCTACACCGACCTGCAGGCAGGCAACCTCGACCTGGTCGACGACATCCCGGCCGCCCGGCTGAAGAACGTGGAGGGGGACCTCGGCGACCGCTACATCAACACCCCCGCCGGCATCATCCAGACGCTGTCCTTCCCGTTCTACGACAAGAACTGGAGCAAGGAGGGCATGGACAAGGTCCGCAAGGGCATCTCCCGGGCCATCGACCGCGAGCAGATCACCGAGACCATCTTCCAGCGGACCCGCACCCCCGCGACCGACTGGACCTCGCCCGTGCTCGGCGCCGACGGCGGCTTCAAGGCGGGCCTCTGCGCCCAGTTCTGCGAGTACGACCCTGCCGCCGCGAGGAAGCTCGTCGCGCAGGGCGGCGGACTGCCCGGCGGGAGGATGACCATCACGTACAACGCGGACACCGGCTCCCACCGGGACTGGGTGGACGCGGTCTGCAACAGCATCAACAAGGCGCTCGGCAAGGACAGGGCCTGCGTGGGCAACCCCGTCGGCACCTTCGCGGACTACCGCAACCGGATCCACGGCCTGAAGATGACGGGCCCCTTCCGGGCAGGCTGGCAGATGGACTACCCGCTGATCCAGAACTTCCTCCAGCCGCTCTACTACATGGACGCCTCCTCCAACGACGGCAAATGGTCGAGCCCCGAATTCGACCGGCTCGTCGACGAGGCGAACGCCGAGAGCGACAACGCCGCGGCCATCGAGAAGTTCCAGCGGGCCGAGAAGGTCCTGCGGGACGACATGGGTGCCATCCCGCTCTGGTACCAGAACGGCAGCGCCGGCTACTCCGAGCGGCTGTCCAACGTCGCGCTCAATCCGTTCAGCGTCCCCGTCTACAACGAGATCACGGTCGGCTGAGGCCCCCTACTCCCCGGAGGCGGCCCATGGGGCGCTATGTGGTCCGGCGGGTGCTGCAGATGATCCCGGTCTTCATCGGCACCACCCTGCTGATCTTCCTGATGGTGAATGTGATGGGCGACCCCGTCGCCGGGCTGTGCGGCGACCGGCAGTGCGACCCGGCCACCACCGCACAGCTGCGCAAGGAGTTCGGCCTCGACAAGCCGGTGGGGCGGCAATACCTCACCTACATGGGCCATGTGCTCACCGGCGACTTCGGCACCGCCTTCGACGGCCGGCCGGTCACCGAGCTGATGGGCAGCGCCTTTCCCGTCACCGTCCGGCTCACCACCGTGGCGATCCTCTTCGAGATCGTCATCGGCATCGCGCTCGGCGTGGTCACCGGGCTGCGGCGCGGCCGGCCCGTCGACAGCCTGGTCCTGGTCGTCACCCTCGTCGTCATCGCCGTACCCACCTTCGTCACCGGCCTGCTGCTCCAGCTGCTGCTGGGCGTGGAATGGGGCCTCATCAGGCCCTCCGTCTCACCCGAGGCGGGCTTCGGCGAACTGATCGTGCCCGGCCTCGTCCTCGCCTCGGTATCGCTGGCCTATGTGACCCGGCTGACCAGGACCTCCATCGCGGAGAACCGCCGAGCCGACTACGTCCGCACGGCCGTGGCCAAGGGCCTGCCGAAGGGCCGGGTCGTCCGCAGGCACCTGCTGCGCAACTCGCTGGTCCCGGTGGTCACCTTCATCGGCACGGACATCGGCGCCCTGATGGGCGGGGCGATCGTCACCGAGCGGATCTTCAACATCCACGGCGTCGGCTACCAGCTCTACCAGGGCATCCTGCGGCAGAACAGCCAGACCGTGGTCGGCTTCGTGACGGTCCTGGTGCTGATCTTCCTGCTGGCGAACCTGCTCGTCGATCTCCTGTACGCCGTACTCGACCCGAGGATCCGCTATGCCTGACCAGCCCGAGCCGCGGGACGCGGCGATCCCGCCGACCGGCGCGGGCGGCGCGGCCGGCCTCGCCACGGCCGAGGCGCGGACACCGCGGGACACACGGCGGCCCGGCGACGGCGGCCCGGCGGACGCGCCGCGCAGCCTGTGGTCCGACGCCTGGCGCGACCTGCGCCGCAACCCCGTCTTCATCGTCTCGGCACTGATCATCTCGTTCCTGGTCGTCATCTCGCTGTGGCCCTCCCTGATCACGAGCGGAAACCCGCTCAGCTGCGATCTGTCCAGGGCCCAGGAGGGCTCACGGCCCGGTCACCCCTTCGGCTTCGACGGCCAGGGCTGCGACGTCTACACGAGGACCGTCTACGGGGCCCGGAACTCGGTGGCGGTCGGTGTCTGCGCCACTCTCGGCGTGGCTCTCATCGGCAGCGTGCTCGGCGCCCTCGCCGGTTTCTTCGCCGGGCTGTGGGACTCGGTGCTGTCACGGCTCACCGACGTGTTCTTCGGCATTCCCGTCGTCCTCGGCGGCCTGGTGTTCCTGTCCGTCGTCCCCAGTTCGGGCATCTGGCCCGTCATCGGGTTCATGGTGCTGCTCGGCTGGCCGCAGATCGCCCGTATCGCACGCGGCTCGGTCATCACCGCCAAGCAGAACGACTACGTCCAGGCTGCGCGTGCGCTCGGCGCCTCCCACACCCGGCTCCTGCTGCGGCACATCACGCCGAACGCCGTGGCACCGGTGATCGTCGTGGCGACCATCGCGCTCGGGACGTACATCGCGCTGGAGGCCACCCTGTCCTATCTCGGCGTCGGGCTGAAACCGCCCTCCGTCTCCTGGGGGATCGACCTGTCGGCAGCCTCCCCCTACGTGCGCAACGCCCCGCACATGCTGCTCTGGCCCGCCGGCGCGCTGGCCGTCACCGTGCTCGCGTTCATCATGCTCGGCGACGCGGTCCGCGACGCCCTCGACCCGAAGCTGAGGTGAGCCGCCATGCTGCTCGAAGTCCGCGACCTGCACGTCGAGTTCGGTACCCGTGAAGGGGTTGCCAGGGCGGTCAACGGAGTGTCGTACGCCGTCGACGCGGGGGAGACGCTGGCCGTGCTCGGCGAGTCCGGCTCGGGCAAGTCCGTGACCGCGCAGGCGGTCATGGGCATCCTGGACAGCCCGCCGGGCCGCGTCACGGGCGGGAAGGTCCTGTTCCAGGGCCGGGACCTGCTCGGCCTCGGGGAGGAGGAACGGCGCAGGGTCAGGGGCGCCGACATCGCGATGATCTTCCAGGACGCGCTGTCCTCCCTCAACCCGGTGCTGTCGGTGGGCGAACAGCTCGGAGAGATGTTCACCGTCCACCGCGGAATGCCGAAGAAGGCCGCCAGGGCCAGGGCCGTCGAGCTGATGGAGCGGGTGCGCATCCCGGCCGCGCGGGAGCGGGTGGGGGACTACCCGCACCAGTTCTCCGGCGGTATGCGCCAGCGCATCATGATCGCGATGGCGCTGGCCCTGGAGCCCGCTCTGATCATCGCCGACGAGCCGACCACGGCCCTCGACGTGACGGTGCAGGCCCAGGTCATGGACCTGCTCGCGGAGCTCCAGCGCGAGTACGACATGGGCCTGATCCTGATCACCCACGACCTCGGCGTCGTGGCGGACGTCGCCGACAAGATCGCGGTGATGTACGCGGGCCGGATCGTGGAGACCGCGCCGGTGCATGACGTCTACAAGGCGCCCGCGCACCCGTACACCCGCGGCCTGCTGGACTCCGTGCCGCGCCTGGACCGGAAGGGCCGGGAACTGTACGCGATCAAGGGCCTGCCGCCGAACCCGACGGACATCCCGCCCGGCTGCGCCTTCAGCCCGCGCTGCCCCCTCGCCCGGGACCTGTGCCGCACCGACACGCCACCGCTGTACGAGGTCGACGGGGCCGGCGGAACGGTCCGTCGCAGCGCCTGCCACTTCTGGAAGGAGGTGCTCCGTGGCTGAGACCGTCCTCGAAGTCCGGGACCTGGTCAAGCACTTTCCGCTGACCAGGGGGATCGTCTTCAGGAAGCAGACCGGCGAGGTCAGGGCCGTGGACGGGGTTTCCTTCGGCCTCGCGCGGGGCGAGACCCTCGGCGTCGTCGGCGAGTCCGGCTGCGGGAAGTCCACTCTCGCGAGGCTGCTGGTCAGCCTGGAGCGGCCGACCGCCGGATCGATTCTCTACAAGGGCCAGGACATCACCAGGCTGTCCGGGCGGGCGCTGAAGGCCGTGCGCCGGAACATCCAGATGGTGTTCCAGGACCCGTACACCTCGCTGAACCCGCGTATGACGGTCGGCGACATCATCGGCGAGACCTTCGAGATCCATCCGGAGGTGGCGCCGAAGGGTGACCGGCGGCGCCGGGTGCAGGAGCTGCTGGACGTCGTCGGGCTGAACCCGGAGTACATCAACCGCTATCCGCACCAGTTCTCCGGTGGTCAGCGTCAGCGCATCGGTATCGCCCGGGGTCTCGCGCTGAACCCGGAGATCATCATCTGCGACGAGCCGGTGTCGGCGCTGGACGTCTCCGTCCAGGCGCAGGTCATCAACCTGATGGAGAAGCTGCAGGACGAGTTCAACCTCTCCTACATCTTCATCGCGCACGACCTGTCGATCGTCCGGCACATCTCCGACCGGGTCGGTGTGATGTACCTGGGCAAGATCGCCGAGATCGGCACGGACGCCCAGATCTACGACCACCCGACGCACCCCTACACCCAGGCGCTGCTGTCGGCGGTTCCGGTGCCCGACCCGGAGGCCCGGGAGGGCCGGGAGCGGATCATTCTCACCGGTGACGTCCCGTCCCCGGCCAACCCGCCCTCGGGCTGCCGCTTCCGCACCCGCTGCTGGAAGGCCCAGGACAAGTGCGCCCAGGAGGTGCCGCTGCTGGCCGTGCCCGAGCGTTTCGCGACCTCGGACACGCCGGCGGCGCACGAGTCGGCCTGCCACTTCGCCGAGGAGCGGCCGGTGGTGCCCGCCGCGGGCGTAGCCGTCGTGTCGTCGTCGGCGGCGGTGCTGACGAAGGCTCAGCGGGCGGGCACGGCCTTGGCGCCGGACACCGAGGACTGAGCCCTCGCTTGTCCCTCGTCGAGTGACATGTCGCGACTTTTGCCGATCAACTCGTTAACACGCAGGCAACTTGACCGACGCAACACCGATATACGGACGCGTCACGCTGAACAGCGTACGGCCGTGCGGGTGCCGTAGACCGGCCGGGGCGCGCCATGTCGCCCCGGCCGGTTCTCTTTCCTCCGCCGGGTTCCACCACGGGTGGTCCCGGGTGGTCCCCTGCGGCGGCCCGGGGGCCTAAGCCATTCCCAGCGACCGCTTGAGGAAGTCCGCCTGGAGCAGCAGCAGGTTCTCCGCGACCTGCTCCTGCGGCGTCATGTGCGTGACCCCCGACAACGGCAGCACCTCGTGCGGACGCCCGGCGGACAGGAGGGCGGAGGACAGCCGCAGCGTGTGCGCGACCACCACATTGTCGTCGGCCAGCCCGTGCACGATCATCATCGGGCGCTTCAGCTCCGCCGCTCCCGGCAGCCCGGCCTCCGTCACCAGCGAGTTCTCCTCGTACAAGTGCGGCTGCTCCGCCGGGTGACCCAGATAGCGCTCCATGTAGTGCGTGTCGTACAGCCGCAGATCGGTGACCGGAGCCCCGAGGATGCCCGCGTGGAAGACGTCCGGGCGGCGCAGCACGGCGAGACCTGCCAGGTAGCCGCCGAAGGACCAGCCGCGGATGGCGACCCGGGACAGATCCAGCGGGAAGCCCTGCTCGGCGAGCGCGTGCAGCGCGTCGATCTGGTCCTCCAGAACCACCCGCGCCAGGTCGTTCTTGATCGCCTTCTCCCAGGACGGGCTGCGGCCCGGCGTGCCGCGCCCGTCCGCCACGACCACCGCGAACCCCTGCTCGGCGAACCACTGGGACGTGAGGTGCGGATTGTGCGCTGCGAGCACGCGCTGCCCGTGCGGACCGCCGTACGGATCCATCAGGACGGGAAGCGGACCGTCATCCTCCCGGTAGGTGGAGGGCAGCATCACGGCGCACGGAATGCGCCGTGCGCCCCCTTCGGCAAGCCGTACCCGCGCCGTCAGCACCGGCCGTTCCGCGCAACTGGCGATCGTCGCCACCTGCTCGCCGTCCCGCAGCACCCGAACGGTCGCGCCGCTGTGCGCGGTCGACGTCGAGGACAGCACGGTGACACCCCCGCAGCGGACCGCGGAGTGGACCCCCTCGCCTTCGGAAATCCGCTCCAGGCCCAGCTCGTTGACCCGGTAGACATGGATCTGCCCGATCCCCGCCCCGGCCGCCCCGGCGCCCGCGGAGGCGGACACCAGAATGTCGTTCACCCCGACGTCCAGCACCGCTCGCAGGTGCAACTGCGAGCCCGTCAGCGGCCGGTCGCCCACCGCGAGCACCCGCGCCCCGCCCTCGTCGGCGATACGCACCAGCCGCCCGTCCGGCGTCCACGCCGGCACCCCGTGGTGCAGCTCCAGCCACGCCGGGTCCTCGTCGGCATGCAGCAGACGGGTCTGCCCGGACTCGGTGTCCACCGTCAGGTACAGCTGCGACCGCTGGTCGCGGGACTGCACGAGCAGCAGCGGCGGACCGTCGGCCGTCCAGTGCACCCGGGCCAGATACGGGTAACGGGCGCGGTCCCAGGCGATGTCGACGCGTGAGCCGTCCAGACCGAGCAGGCACAGCCGCACATCCGCGTTGGGCGTTCCGGCCGCCGGGTACGCGACCCGGGCCGGCTCCCGTTCCGGACGGGCCGGGTCGGAGATCCACCAGTGCCGGACCGGCGACTCGTCGACCCGCGCCACCAGCAGCCGCGTCGAGTCCGGCGACCACCAGTGGCCGCGGGAGCGTGACATCTCCTCCGCCGCGACGAACTCCGCGAGCCCGTACGTCACCTGCCCCGACTCGGGCTGCGCCAGCGGCCGGTCACCGTCGCCGTCGGCGCCCACGACCCGCAGGGCGCCCCCGGCGACGTACGCGACATGACGGCCGTCGGGGGA
>NZ_JAAAXQ010000136.1 GCF_009916105.1 Streptomyces sp. GC420
GGCGACCCCGCCGGAACCGCGGACCGTCTCACACCGGCATGTCCACCCTGGCCTCGGGCTCCCCCGCGCGTCCGTCCGCCGGCCCGCCCTGCCGCAGCAGCCCGGCCAGGGCGGTGACCGCGGCGTCGATCTCCTCTCCGCACGCGCGCAGCACGTCGTACGAGCCTCCTGAGGGATCGGCGATGTCGTCCGCGCCGCGCGGAACGGGCGGCAGGGCGCCGCGGGCCGCGAAGGCACGGGCGACGGGCGGCGCCGCGAGCGAGCACGCGTCCCCGGTCTGCTGCCCCGCCAGCCGCAGGAACTCCTTGAGGGTGAAGGACCGCCGCAGACCGAGCGGGTACAGGCGCACCGCCGTGTCCCGGTGCTCCCGCTCCATGCCGAGGACCAGGTCGCTCTGCGCGACCATCTCGGCGGTCAGCCGGCGGGACGCGAACCCCCGGCTGCTGCCGCCGAGCCCGCGCAGCACGGAACGGGTCGCCGAGTCCATGCCCACCCCGTCCTGCGCGAGGGTCCCGGCGCTGCGCACCCGGGCGTCCGGGAGCCTGGCCGCGAGCAGCCGCTCGGCCAGCGGCGAGCGGTACATGTTGCCGGTGCAGACGAAAAGGACGGTCAGTGCCTTCTCGCGGCCCGCGTCGTCAGCCATCTGTGGGCTCCTCACACTCTCTCGTGAACTCGTCCCCGGCTTCCGCAGCAGGGAGGTATCGGTCCGGCGGGCCGGCGGCGGCACGCGTCACCGGCGCTTGCCCCGCCCCTTGGCGGAACCGGCCGGCTGCGGCTCGGTCTGCTGCTCCGGCTCGCCCTGCTCCTCGGCGCGCGGCCGCGGCGGCATCGCCGTCTGCTCGGCCGCCGAGGGGTCGCCGTATCCGTAGCCGTATCCGTAGCCCGCACGCCTGGAGGACGGCGCCATGCTGAGCACGGTGCCAAGGGTGCGCACCCCGACCGTCTGCAGCGAGTCCGCCGCCGCGCCCACCCGCTCACGCGGCGTCCTGCCCGCCTGCACGACGAGGACCGCGCCCTGGGCGAGCGATGCCAGCCCCACGGTGTCGGCGACGGGGAGAAGCGGCGCCGAGTCCACGATCACCGCCTCGTAGCGCTCGGCGAGTTCCTGGAGGACCTCGCCCATCCGGACGGAGGCCAGCAGTTCGGTGGGGTTGGGCGGCATGGGGCCGCTGGCCAGGACGGCGAGGCGCCCGGCGGCCTGCTGCATCACATCCTCGATGGAGGCCTGACCGATGAGCACATTGGTCAGACCCGCGTCCCGGATCAGCCCGAACGAACGGGCGACACAGGGGCGGCGCAGATCGGCGTCGACGAGGCAGGTGGAGGTCCCCGAGTCTGCGAGGGAGAGCGCGAGCGCTGTGGCGGTGCTGGTCTTCCCCTCACCGGGGAGGGAGCTGGTGACGACGATGACCCTCGGCCGTTCCCCGATCCGGGCGAACTGGAGGTTCGTCCGCAGGTGCCGGAACGCCTCCGCCCGCGCGGAATGCCCCAGGGCGGCGACCACGGGCGACTCGTCGGCCGAGGGCTTGTCCAGGGGGATCGCCCCGAGCACGGGCAGTCCGGTGTGCTCGGCCAGGGCGTCCGCGGTCTTCAGCGTGGTGTCGAGCCGTTCGCGTGCCACGGTGACCCCGCCGCCGAGCAGCAGCCCGGCCAGCAGTCCCAGGCTGAGGTTGAGCGCCGGCCGGGGGCTGACCGGCTGCGGCGGGACGCTGGCCGACTGGGTGATGCCGAGCTTCACCGGCGGCCGCGGTGCCCGGTCGGAATCGGAGCCGCGCGGCGTCTCCAGGCGCTCGATGACCAGGCTGAACCGGGTGGCGACGGCATTGGCGGTCCTGGCCGCGCGGCGCGGATCGGTGTCGCTCACGGTGATGTTCACCAGCACGGTCTCGAGCGGTGCCTCGGCGGTGATGCGGCCTGCCAGCTCCTCGGGCGTGGTGTCGAGCCCGAGTTCCTTGACCACGGGCGCGGTGACCTGAGGACTCGTCACGATGGAGGCGTACGACTGGACCCGGGCGAGCGAGAAGACGTTCCCCTGCGCGAGCTGGGTGATGTCCCCGCTCCACGGGGCGGAGACGAACAGCTGGGTCCGCGCCTCGTACACGGGCGTCGTCAGCGCGGTCGCGGCCCAGCCGGCGCCGACGCCGAGCAGGGCGCAGACAGCGACGACGGGCCAGCTGCGGGCCAGCGCCCTCAGGATGGTGCGGAGTTCCACGAGCGGTACACCTCATCGGGTCGTTCGGATCAGCGCCCGGCCAGGCTAGACAGTTGAGCATCGTTTGTCCGGTAATGGTGAGGTATCCGGCTCGAGGAGTCCCCGCGCCGCGCGCCGGTTCGCCTACTGATGACCCGTCGCGGCAACGTCCGCGCTCCCGAATTCCTGCGGCGGTTCCCGGCGGAAAACCCTTCGGTGCTCCATTCGGTGAGTTTTTCCGTGCGGCCGTGCGCCCGGGCTGCCGGTGGGGAACAGCGGGCGTTATGGTCACCGCGTCCCGGCTGAGATGGAAGGCCGGTACCTGATCGGCGTAATCCGGGAATACTCGCGGCCGTGCCGGGGCCGGGAAATGATGACCGGCCGCGCTCCCGTCCGGACGTCCGAGCCGACGGCCGCCGATCCGTTTCCGGCCCGCCCCGCGCCGCGGTTCAACCATCCGACCGGCAACTACCCCGTGGAGAGTCGCGGCAAGAACATCCCCGACGTGCGAGAAGCGCTGCCGCCGCCCCCGGCACCGAAACAGCTCCGGCGGGTCTTTCGACACCCCCATGGAGCACTCGCTGCTGCGCCATACAGGGGCTTCCCGTGTTTTCACGCGTTAGCGGAACAGGCGCGACCGCAATATATCTGTTGAATCTAATGGGTCGTCACGGCCGCCGACCTGAACCTTATCCCTAGGAGAGTGGAGAAGATGACGACGTCATCGAAATGGCGTGCTGCCTTGGTAGCCGCGGCGAGCTTTGCCGTCATTACCGCCGGACCCCTGGTGGGTGCCCAGACCGCTTATGCCCAGTACCCGCCGCCGCCTCCGAGCATCAGCGTCAGTGCCACTGTCGTCGACCCGGGTGATCCGCTGAGCTTCGAGGCGACGGGCTTCCAGCCGGACCAGGAGGTCGTCGCCCTGCTGCTGTCGAAAGCGGTCGTGCTGGGGACGTTCACCGCCGACGACGAGGGCGAGGTGAGCGGGACCGTCACCATTCCCGAGCGGACGCGGCCGGGCTGGCACACCTTCAAGCTGAGGGCCGAGGACCCGGACCTCACCCTTTCGGCCCAGATCCTGGTGCGTGACGACGACCACGACGACGGCGGTGACCACGACGGCGACCACGGTGACCACGGTGACCACGGTGACCACGACGGCCATGGAGGTCATGATGGAGGTCATGGCGGCAACGGCGGTCACGACGGGAACCACGGCGGCAACGGGAACCACGGCGGCTACGGTGACCGCAGCGACCACGGAACCCAGGGTGGCCGCGGCGACCACCTGGCGAACACGGGTGAGGACGACAACTCCCTGCTGCTCCTCGGCGGGGCCGCGGGCCTGCTGGCGCTCGGCGGCGGAACAGTGCTGACGGCCCGGCGGCTCAAGAAGAATTCCTGACCGGCGATGCGGCTGCAACGCTTTCCGGAGAGCCTGCGGCGGTTCGTCGGCGCACTCCCGGTCCGGCGGCGAGTCCTCCGGCGCCGGACCGGGATCCTCCTGGGCGCAGTCGCACTGATCCTGATCGGCACGGGCTGGATCGCCGTCACCGGCCTTCTGGCCCGTGCCGAACTGCTCGCCGCACAGAGGGCGCTCGACGTGCTCCGGCGGTCGGCCACGGACACCGGCAGCACAGGGGCGACCACCTCGGCAGTGCGCTCGGCGGTGGCACACGCCGACCGGGCGCACCACCTCACCACCGGGCCCGCCTGGTACCTCGCCTCACGGCTGCCCTGGCTCGGCGACCCCCTGGAGACCGCGCGCGGAGCCGCGGCGGCCACCGACCGCCTGACCCAGGACGTCGTCCGGCCGCTGGCCGGTCTCGCGCCCGGGCTCATCGGCGCGGGACACCAGGGGGGTTTTCCCGCCGTGCTGTCCGCGCTGGGAGGGCAGGCCTCCGTACTGGACCGGGCCGCGCGGGCCGCGGCCGAGGTCCGTGCCGAGACCGGCCGGCTGCCGCACGCCACCTGGCTGCCGGCCGTCGACCGCGCCCGGGCACGGCTGGCCGGCGAACTGGACCGCATCGTGCCCGCCACGGCTGACATCTCCGTCGCGGCCCGTGTGCTGCCGCCCATGCTGGGCCAGCACGGGACCCGCCGCTACCTGGTGGTCTTCCAGAACACGGCCGAGGCCCGCGGCACCGGCGGACTGCCCGGTGCCTTCGCCGTGCTCACCGCCCGCGGGGGCCGGGTGGGATTCGAGTCCTTCGGCACCGACAGCATGCTGAACGACGTCAATCCGCCGATCGACCTCGGCCCGGAATACACGGCCAGGTACGGCACCAGCGCCCCCTCGCGCGTCTGGGTCAACTCCAACGTCAGCCCCCACTTCCCCCACGCGGCCCGGATCTGGGCGGCGACCTGGCAGACGTACAGCGGCCGCCCGGTGGACGGCGCCCTGGCCCTCGACCCCAGCGCGCTGAGTCTGTTGCTCAGGGCGACGGGCCCCGGACAGCTCCCCGACGGTACGGCGGTCACCGCCGGAAACGTGCTGGAGCTGACCGAGCGCACCGGATACGCCCGCTACCAGGTCCCGGCGGAGCGCAAGGAGTTCCTCCTCGACGTGGCCCGCACGGCGGCCACCACGCTGATGAACGCCATGAACGACCCGCAGCGGCTCCCGGCCCTGCTCACCGCCGCGCACGACGCCGTGCGCGAGGGGCGGCTCAAGGCGTGGAGCGGTCGGCCCGAGGAGCAGCGGCTGCTCCGGCAGCGGCCGCTGAGCGGCGCACTGCCCCGGGCCGACGGCCCCTTCACCGGACTCGTTCTCAACAACGCCGCGGGGGGCAAGCTCGACTACTACCTCGAGCGGAAGGTCGACTGGATCCCGGGACGGTGCACCCCCGACGGCCGGGAGGTCACCGCCCGGATCGCCTTCACCAACCACGCGCCCGTCTCGGGGCTCCCCCTCTATGTCACCCAGCGCGGCGACCGGCCCCCGTACCCCACCCGGCCGGGGGACAACCGGGTGCTCGCCTCCTACTACGCGAGCGAGGGCGCCCTGATGACCGGTGCGACCCTGGACGGCCGCCCCGTCACCCTCGACAGCGGCGCCGAACGCGGTCACCCCGTCTACACGCTGGACCTGGAGCTGCCCGTCGGGAAGACCCGCACCCTGACGCTGCGGCTGCTGGAGCCGCGCAGCGAACGGCCCCCGGTGGTGTGGCGCCAGCAGCTGGTGGCACCCCTGCGGACCGCCGTGGCTCCCTACCCGGCCTGCGGCGGCTGACGGGGAAGCCCTCGGTCAGGGGCTTCCCCGGGTGCGGGCCGGCCTGATGTCCCGCCGTCCGCCCGTCCCCGACCGTCCGGCCTTCCCGCGCCCGCATCACTGCCCTCACCAGCCCCTTCTCGCCCTTTCTGCTCCTTTCGCAGCCTTCGAACCCTTCCGTGTTCACTCACGGCGGTGGGCAACAGCCGACCCCGGACGCGCGTAGCTGCGTAAGGTTGAGAAACACGGCGCAGAGAAGGGTCGAAGGGATGGACGAGAAGGAACATCTGCGGGTGGGCGCGGCCGTCCGGCGACGGCGCAGAGCCCTCGGCCTGACCCTTGCCGCGGTGGCCGAGCGCAGCGGACTCTCGGTGCCCTTCCTCAGCCAGATCGAGAACGACCGGGCCCGCCCCAGCGCCCGCTCGCTCCAGCGGGTCGCCGACGCCCTCGACATCACGGCCGTCCAGCTCATCGAGGTCTCGGAGGCGTCGCGTGCCGTCGACGTCGTACGGGACGAACGGGATGGATCCGGGCCCGAACTCGCGGGCGCCGCGGTCCGAGTCAGGCCCCTGGTGCGCGGGCGGCAGCAACTGCACGCCGTGGAGTTCACCGGGGACCACGACGGGGACCGTGAGTTCCAGCACCGCAACGACGAGCTGATGTACGTCGCGGACGGCGCCGTGGAGGTCGAGGCCGAAGGCCGGGCGTACCGGCTGGGCCGCGGCGACACCCTGTACCTCTCCGGGGGGGTGCGGCACCGCTGGCGCGCCACCGAGACGGGCACGCGCATCGTCGTCGTCGCCATCGCCGCCACCATCGAGCCGAGCGGAGAGGCCCCGCCCCACTACGCCGGTGACACCACGTGCCGCTGAAGCGCGTCGTTTCGCTCGTCCCCTCCCTCACGGAGGCCGTGGCCGCCACCGCCCCCGGCGGACTCCTGGTCGGTGTGACCGACTGGTGCAGCCATCCCGCCGGGCTCGACGCCGCACGGGTGCGCGGCACCAAGAACCCGGACGTCCCGGCGGTCATCGGGCTGCGTCCCGACCTGGTCCTCGCCAATGAGGAGGAGAACCGCCCCGCCGACCTGGACGCGCTGCGCGCCGCGGGCATCGAGGTGCTGGTCACAGAGGTGCGCGGGCTGGAGCAGGCCTTCACCGAACTGGAGCGGGTGCTGGCCGCGTGCGGGCTGTCCGGCCCGCGCTGGCTGGACGAGGCGCGGACCGCCTGGGAACGCCCGCCGGAGGCTTCCGGCCCGGCCCGGGCAGTCGTTCCCGTCTGGCGGCGGCCGTGGATGGTGCTCGGCCGGGACACCTTCGCCGGGGACCTGCTGGCCCGCATGGGCGCGGAGAACGTCTACGCGGGACACCCGGAGCGCTACCCGCGCGTCCCCGTGGACGAGTTGCGCTCCGCCGGCGCCGGCCTCGTCGTACTGCCCGACGAGCCGTACCGCTTCACCGCCGAGGACGGGCCCGAGGCGTTCCCCGGTCTGCCCTGCGCGCTGGTCAGCGGCCGGCACCTCACGTGGTACGGGCCCTCGCTGGCCGAGGCGCCGGCCGTGCTCGGCGCGGCCCTGAGGGCAGCGCACCGCTGAGGACACCCCTCGGCGCGTGTGCGGCGGCCGCATGCCAGGCGCCCACACGCCAGGCGGCCGCATGCGCCGCATGCCGGGCCCCGTACCAGGCGGCCCCGTACCAGGCGGCCCCGTACCAGGCGTCCCCGTACCAGGCGGCCCCGTACCAGGCGTCCCCGTACCAGGCGTCCCCGTACCAGGCGTTCCCGCACCACGCGTTCCCGCAGCAGGCGGTCACGAGCCGCGGGAACGGCCCCCAGGGAGGGCGGTTCAGGGGTGGGCATGACCTCCGCAGTCCTCCTCCGTGCCCCTCCCGTCAGGGAGATCCCTCGTTGGGCACATAAGCTGGGTTTATGACGGAGTTGTCGCACCGGGTACCCGACCTCGCCGCCCTGCAGCTGATGCTGGCCGTCGCCCGGCTCGGCAGCATGGGCCGGGCGGCGCGGGAACTCGGCATCACCCAGCCCGCCGCAAGCAGCCGCATCCGCTCCATGGAACGGCAGCTCGGCGTCGCCCTCGTCGACCGCTCCCCGCGCGGCTCCCGGCTCACCGACGCGGGAGTCCTCGTCACAGACTGGGCGCGCCGGATCGTCGAGGCGTCCGAGGCGTTCGACGCGGGCGCGCAGGCACTGCGCGGCCGCCGCGACTCCCGGCTGCGGATCGCGGCCAGCATGACCATCGCCGAGTACCTGCTGCCCGGATGGCTCATCGCGCTGCGCGCCGGTCGGCCGGACACGGCCGTCTCGCTCCGTGCGGGCAACTCGACGGCCGTTGCCGGGCAGGTGCTCGCCGGAGAGGCCGACCTCGGCTTCGTGGAGGGACTGGAACTGCCGGCCGGGCTCGACGGGACGGCCGTGGGCCAGGACCGGCTGGTCCTGGTCGTGGCCCCCGGCCACCCCTGGGCCGGGCGCCGCGCCCCGATCGGGGCCCGCGAACTCGCCGCGACCCCGCTGATCCTGCGCGAGGAGGGCTCGGGCACCCGGCAGGTCCTCGACGCGGCCCTGAAGGAGTACGGAGGACCGGCCCGGCCGCTGCTCGAACTGTCGTCCACGACCGCCGTGAAGGCCGCCGTCATCAGCAGCGCCGGGCCCTCCGTCCTCAGCGAACTCGCCGTCGCCGACGAACTTGCCGCCCGGCGCCTGCTCAGGCTCTCGGTGGAAGGGGTGCCACTGCGCCGCGCCCTGCGCGCCGTCTGGCCCGCGGGTCACCGCCCCACCGGCCCCGCACGCGAGCTTCTCGCCCTCACCCGCGGCTAGCCGTTGCCCTCGACCGCGCTCCAGCGCATAGCGCCGGGCGCCGCGCAGGCCACCACCCTGGCCGAGCTGCGCGGCTGGAGCAGCTTCGCCCACGCCGATCTCCGCGCCGACAACGTACTGCTCACCCCGGACGGCGGGGTCGCCTCCGTGGACCGGCCGCACGCCGTGCGCGCCGCGCCCCGGTTCGACCTGCTGCTGATGCCGCCCTGCGTTGCCGCGCAGGGCGGCCCGGACCCGGAGAGCGTGCTCCGCTCCCGTCCGCAGGGCGCCGCGGCCGACCCGGAGGCCGTGAACCGCGTACCGGCGGCGCTGGCCGGGTCTTCGTGCGGCATTCGCTGCTGCCCGGCCCCGGAGGGCTGCCGGGGCTGCGCGCCTTCCGGGCCGCACAGGGCGCCGCGGCCCTGGACTGGCTCAGGAAGCGGCTGTGACCAGGGCCCTGACGAGCCGGGTGCAGGTGCCCATCTCGGGATGCCACTGCACACCCAGGGCCCATGCCCCGCCGGGCAGTTCCACCGCCTCGACGATGCCGTCCTCCGCGTGGGCGGAGGCCACCAGGCCGTCGCCGAGCCGGTCGACGGCCTGGTGGTGGTAGGAGGGCACGGAGGCCGGTTCGGGCACGATCCCGGCGTACCGCGTGCCGGGCACCGGCTTGACGGCGTGCTCGCCGAAGACACCGACACCCGACGTGTGCCCGTCGATGTGCTGGATCAGTGAGCCGCCCAGGGCCACGTTCAGCAGCTGCATCCCGCGGCAGACGCCGAGCAGCGGGGTGCCGGACGCCAGCGCCGCCTCGATCAGCGCCAGCTCCCAGGTGTCGCGCTGCCGGGCCGGCGGCCCGGTCCTGGGGTGCCGCTCGGCGCCGTACCGCACCGGCTCCACGTCGGGGCCGCCGGCCACGACCAGGGCGTCCAGCCTGGCCACCACCGCCTCGGCGTGCTCCGGCGCGTCGGGCGGCAGCATCGCGGCGAGGCCGCCGCCCGCACGGATCAGCCGCGGATAGGAGGCGGGCAGCAGGGCGGCGGGCATCTCCCACACGCCCCAGCGCGCGGACTCCTCCAGATAGGTGCTGATGCCGACGAGCGGCTTGCCCACGACCCCTCCGCTCACTCGCGTTCCAGTTCCGCCTCCGCGGCGGCCAGCGCCGCGAACTCCTCCTCGGGCGCGCCGGCCACCAGCCGGTGCCGACTGTAGAAGGCGAAGTACGCGAGCGCCACGGCATAGACGACCAGTGCGATGAACGCCGCATCCTTGTCCACCAGGAAGGTCGCCACCAGCGCCGACAGCGCCAGCAGGAAGGCGACGGAGGAGGTCAGCATCCCGCCGGGCGTCCGGTACGGGCGCGGCAGCTCGGGCTCGCGGCGGCGCAGCACCATGTGGGAGAGCGCCATGAGGGCGTAGCTGATGGTGGCGCCGAAGACCGCGATGTTCAGCATCCGGCCGCCGTTGCCGCTCCAGGCCGCCAGCGCGAATCCGATCGCACCGGGGATCAGCAGTCCCAGGTAAGGGGCCTTGCGGCGGCTGGTCAGGGACAGGTGCCGGGGCAGGTAGCCGGCCCTCGACAGCGCGAACAGCTGCCGCGAACCGGCGTAGATGAGGGAGAAGAACGAGGCGACGAGTCCGGCCAGGCCCGCGTAGTTGACGAAGCGGGACAGCGCGGTCGGGTCGCCGTCGCCCTGGAGCGCCACGACCAGCGGGTTGCCCGCTTCCTGCACGGCGGCCGAACCCCGCGCCCCGGTCGCGGCGAAGAAGGTCAGCGCGGCCAGCAGCACCAGGACGCCCATGGAGATCGCGAGTGCCCTCGGCATCGAGCGGACCGGGTCCTTGGCCTCCTCGGCGGCCAGCGGCACCCCCTCGACGCCGAGGAAGAACCACATGCCGAAGGGGAAGGCCGCCCAGATGCCGAGCACACCGAACGGCAGCCAGGAGTTGGCGCCGAAAGCCTCCCCGTCGACCGGGATGTCGTTGAGTCCGTCGCCGCTGAACTCGGTGAACGCGCCCACGGCGAAGATCAGCAGGGCGGCGACCGCGACGGCCGTCACGATCAGGCTGAAGCGCAGTGCCTCGCCCACGCCCCAGAGGTGGATCCCGATGAAGATCACGAAGCAGACCAGGTAGACCGGCCAGCCGGACTCCAGGCCGAAGAGGTTCAGCGACTCGACGTAGTCGCCGATGAAGATGACGATCGCGGCGGGCGCGAGGACGTATTCGATGAGGATGGCGGTGCCCGTCAGGAAGCCGCCCCAGGTGCCCAGCGCCCGCCGGGCGAAGCCGTAGCCGCCGCCCGCGGTCGGCAGGATCGCCGACAGCTCGGCGAGGGCGAAGACCAGGCAGCCGTACATCAGGCCCATCAGCACGGTGGCGATCGCCAGCCCGCCGAAGCCGCCCTCGGACAGCCCGATGTTCCAGCCCGAATAGTCGCCGGAGACGACGTACGCGACGCCGAGGCCGGTCAGCAGCAGCCAGCCGGCGCTGCCGCGGCGCAGCTCGCGCCGCCGGAGGTAGTGGTCCGCCGGGGCGGTCGTGGCATCGGCGGCGGTGGCGCCGTCCGTCGTGGCGGTACGCGATGGGGTGCCTTCGGCCATGAGCCGCTCCTCGCTCGCTGCAATGGTGTGAGGCCATACCATTGCGGCGCGGGCGGCGATGCGCAAGACCTCTGCGTTAAGCCGCTGTAACGGAACGGGCGCACCGTGCGCCGGCGGTCCTGCCGGGCGGGACGCCGCCCGCATCGAGGGCCGTGGGAGCCCGGCGCCCGCCCGGCGGGGGAGTACGGCACCCGTCCGTCGCGCTTGCTCCCGCCGTGCACCGATGGGCGGGTTCCGCCGGCGCGTGGCTGCGCCCCCGAGGGGGCGGAGTCGGCGTCCGCCGGCCGGAGAGATGGGCGCACTTGCGCCCCGAGGGGGTGCGGCGGCGTCCGGTGCGGGCGGTCGCGCGGCGGTGAACACGGCGACCGCGTCCCGCCGTCGCCGTGGGGCGAGTTGTGTCCGGCGCCCGGCATCGCCGGCCATGGCGGCGCTTCGCGCCCGGCGGACCTGACGGCTGCGGTCGCGTGGCGGCCGTCGGCGCTTCGGCCTCCCCGTGCGCCGGCGGCGGGTCCCCGCGGGCCGGACGGGCGGTCGCCCGGGTCCGGTGCGTGTGGGCGTGTGGGCCGAGGCGGTGGCCGCGGCCGTGTCCTGCGGCCCGCGGCGCCGGGCGCGGGCCGCAGCGGGCGACCGCCCTCGTGGTGGGCCGGCACAGCGGCGGGCCGCAGGCGGCGGCGGGCGACCGTCCTCGTGGTGGGTCGGCACAGCGGCGTGGTGCGGGGCGGCCGCCCGCTCCCAGAGGACCGTGCTCCGGGGCCCTGCGGGGCCGGCCGCGTTCCGTGGGGTTCTGCGGCGGCGGGAGTTCCCCTGCGCCGGACGCCGCGAGCTTCCGGGCAGCCCCTTCCGGCCGCGGCGCTACGTGAGGAAGCCGCGGAGCAGGGCGGCCGTGCCCGCGCAGTGTTCCCGCATCACCGCGCGCGCCCGCTCCGCGTCACCCTCCAGAACCGCCGCGACGAGGGCCGCGTGCTGCTGCTGCGAGTGCTCCAGGTTCCGCACCAGCAGGGGTATGCAGTCCAGCAGGTCGTTGACCGCGGCCCGGACCGCCGCGTACTGCGTCGCCAGCGTCGGCGAGCCGGACAGCTCCGCCAGCGTCAGGTGGAACAGCGTGTCGCAGCGCCGGTACTCGGCCGGCGGCGCGTCCCCCGTCGCCGTCAGCGCCGCCCGCAGCCGCTCCCGCTGCTCCCCGCTCAGCGGATGCTCCGCGCACAGCCCCGCCGCGCCCGTCTCCAGCACCTCCCGGAAGCGCAGGACGTCCTCGACGTCGATCTTCTCCAGCCGCCTGCGCAGCTCCTCCTCCGCGCCGTCCGAAGGCGCTCCGGGACGGCGGCGGACGAACGTCCCGCCGTAGCGCCCGCGCCGGCTCTCCACCAGTCCCTCGTCCTGGAGCACCCTCAGGACCTCGCGCAGCGTGACGCGGCTGATCCCCATCCGCTCGGCCAGCTCACGCTCGGACGGCAGTCTCTCCCCGGCCGGTACCAGGCCGAGGCGGACGATCTGCAGGATCTGCTCGAGGGCCTCCTCGAAGCCGTTGCCCGCCCGCACCGGGCGCAGTACCGGAGTCAGTCCGTCGCCGCCGTGACCGATCCGAGTGCCGTCCTCTGTCACCTCGCGGTTGCCCCTTCCCGATCAATGGTCTTCCGCTATACCTTATGGCTTCCGGTTGGCCGAAGGAGGAAGTCCCCGTGGTAAACCGCACACCCCCGCTCACCGTCGAGGAGCTGCAAGCCCTCGTCCACGGCGGCGAGATCGACACCGTAGTCCTGGCCTTCCCCGACATGCAGGGGCGGCTCCAGGGCAAGCGGTTCGCCGCGTCCTTCTTCCTCGACGAGGTCCTCCACCACGGCACCGAGGGCTGCAACTACCTCCTCGCCGTCGACGCCGACATGAACACGGTCGACGGCTACGAGATGTCCTCCTGGGACCGCGGCTACGGCGACTTCGCCATGCACCCCGACTTCTCCACCCTCCGCCGGATCCCCTGGCACGAGGGCACCGCGATGCTCGTCGCCGACCTCGCCTGGAGCGACGGGTCACCCGTCGTCGCCGCGCCGCGCCAGATCCTGCGCCGCCAGCTCGACCGGCTCGCCGAGCACGGCTACACCGCCCACGTCGGCACCGAACTCGAGTTCATCGTCTTCAAGGACTCCTACGAGGACGCCTGGAACCGGGGCTACCGCGACCTCACCCCGGCCAACCAGTACAACATCGACTACTCCGTCCTCGGCACCGGCCGCATCGAACCCCTGCTGCGCCGCATCCGCAACGAGATGGCCGGCGCCGGACTCGTCGTCGAGTCCGCGAAGGGCGAGTGCAACCTCGGCCAGCACGAGATCGCCTTCCGCTACGACGAGGCCCTCGTCACCTGCGACCAGCACGCCGTCTACAAGACCGGGGCCAAGGAGATCGCGGCGCAGGAGGGCGTGTCCCTGACCTTCATGGCCAAGTTCAACGAGCGTGAAGGGAACTCCTGCCACATCCACCTCTCGCTCCAGGACGCGGACGGCCGCAGCGTCATGCCCGGCGACCACCACGGCATGTCGGCCGTGATGCGCCACTTCCTCGCCGGCCAGCTGGCCGCGCTGCGCGACTTCTCCCTCCTCTACGCGCCGCACGTCAACTCGTACAAGCGCTTCCAGCCGGGTTCGTTCGCGCCGACCGCTGTCGCCTGGGGCCACGACAACCGCACCTGCGCCCTGCGCGTGGTCGGCCACGGCCCCTCCACCCGCTTCGAGAACCGCCTCCCCGGCGGCGACGTCAACCCGCACCTGGCCGTCGCCGGCATGGTCGCCGCCGGTCTCCACGGCATCGAGAACGGACTCGAACTCCCCGACGCCTGCCCCGGAAACGCCTACACCGCGGGCCACGAGCAGGTCCCGACCACGCTGCGCGAGGCCGCGGAACTCTGGGAGAACAGCCCCATCGCCAAGGCCGCCTTCGGCGACGAGGTCGTCCAGCACTACCGCAACATGGCGCGCGTCGAACTCGCCGCCTTCGACGCCGCGGTGACCGACTGGGAGCGCTACCGCTCCTTCGAACGCATGTGAGGCCCCTGTTGTCCACGCCGTCCACGCCGTCCCCACAGACCCGCCGGACCAGTCGGTCCGGCCAGTCCGGCCAGTCCTTCTCGTCCTACGAACTCCGGGTGCTCGACCCGGCGACCGAGGAGGTCATCGCGACCGTCCCGGGCGCCACGGCCCAGGACGTGGACGCGGCGGTCGTCAGGGCCGCCGCCGCCCAGGCCCGCTGGGCCGCCCTCGCGCCCGCCGACCGCGCCCGGCTGCTGCGCCGCTTCGCCACCGCCGTCGACGAGCACGTGGAGGAACTCGCCCGGCTGGAGGTCCGCGAGGCCGGGCACGTCGTCGGCAACGCGCGCTGGGAGGCCGGGAACGTCCGTGACCTGCTGGACTACGCCGCCGGGGGAGTGGAGCGGCTCAGCGGCCGGCAGATTCCCGTCCCCGGCGGGCTCGACGTGACCTTCCTCGAACCACTCGGCGTCGTCGGCGTGATCGCCCCCTGGAACTTCCCCATG
This sequence comes from Streptomyces sp. GC420, assembly GCF_009916105.1. GTDB lineage: Bacteria > Actinomycetota > Actinomycetes > Streptomycetales > Streptomycetaceae > Streptomyces. Next base: position 14,337 of record NZ_JAAAXQ010000136.1, read on the forward strand.
CCGATCGCCGCCTGGGGCGCCGCCCCCGCGCTAGCGGCCGGCAACGCGGTGATCCTCAAGCCCGCCGAGACCACCCCGCTGACCGCGCTGCGGCTCGCGGAACTGGCCCTGGAGGCCGGCCTGCCGGAGCACCTGTTCCAGGTCCTGCCGGGCGCCGGCGACATCGCGGGCGAGGCACTCGTCGACCACCCGGGCGTCGCCAAGATCGTCTTCACCGGTTCCACCCGCGTAGGCAAGCGGATCATGGCCAGGGGCGCCGCGCTGGTGAAGCGTGTGACCCTCGAACTCGGCGGGAAGAGCCCCAACATCGTCTTCGCCGACGCCGACGTGGACGCCGCGGCCCTCGCCGCCCCCATGTCCTTCCTGGACAACAGCGGGCAGGACTGCTGCGCCCGCACCCGCATCCTCGTCCAGCGCCAGGTCTACGACCGCTTCCTCGAGGTGCTCGCCCCGGCCGTCGAGTCCGTGGTCGTCGGTGACCCCTCCGACGAGAAGACCCAGATGGGGCCGCTGATCTCGGAGGCGCAGCTGGAGCGCGTACGTTCGTACGTCACCGGCGATCTGAACACGATCCGCGGCAGCGCACCGGACGGGCCCGGCTTCTGGTTCCCGCCGACGGTCGTGACCGACACCGACGCCTCGGCGCCCGTGGCCCGCGAGGAGGTCTTCGGCCCGGTCGCCGTCGTCCTGCCCTTCGACGACGAGGCGGACGCCGTCCGGCTCGCCAACGACACCGAGTACGGCCTGTCCGGCTCGATCTGGACCCGTGACGTGGGACGGGCCCTGCGCGTCTCCCGCGCCGTGGCCGCCGGCAACCTGTCGGTCAACTCGCACAGCAGCGTCCGCTACTGGACCCCCTTCGGCGGCTACAAGCAGTCGGGACTCGGGCGTGAACTCGGACCGGACGCACTGACCGCCTTCACCGAAACCAAGAACGTCTTCATCAGTACGGAGGCCTGAGCACCCCATGACCGACAACACCACCCCCGTCTGCCGCCGCCTGGTCGGCCGCACGGCCGTCATCACCGGCGCCGGCAGCGGCATCGGCCTGGCCACCGCGCGCCGCCTCGCCTCCGAGGGCGCCCATGTCGTCTGCGGAGACATCGACGACACGGCGGGCAAGGCCGCGGCCGACGAGGTCGGCGGGACCTTCGTCAAGGTCGACGTCACAGACCCCGAGCAGGTCGAGGCACTGTTCAAGACCGCTTACGACACGTACGGCTCGGTCGACATCGCCTTCAACAACGCCGGCATCTCGCCACCCGACGACGACTCGATCCTGACGACGGGCCTGGAGGCGTGGAGGCGGGTCCAGGACGTCAACCTCACCTCGGTGTACCTGTGCTGCAAGGCCGCGATCCCCTACATGCGCCGCCAGGGCCGCGGCTCCATCATCAACACCGCCTCGTTCGTGGCGGTCATGGGCGCCGCCACCTCCCAGATCTCGTACACCGCGTCCAAGGGCGGCGTCCTCGCCATGTCCCGCGAGCTGGGCGTGCAGTTCGCCCGGGAGGGCATCCGCGTCAACGCGCTGTGCCCGGGGCCGGTGAACACCCCGCTGCTCCAGGAACTCTTCGCCAAGGACCCCGAGCGGGCGGCCAGGCGTCTCGTGCACATCCCGGTCGGCCGCTTCGCGCACGCCGAGGAGATCGCGGCGGCCGTGGCCTTCCTCGCCAGCGACGACTCCTCGTTCGTCAACGCCACGGACTTCCTCGTGGACGGCGGGATCTCGGGGGCGTACGTCACGCCGCTATAGCGCCACCCACGGGCTGGACCGGGCCGGGCCGCGTGCCCGCCCGGCCGCTTCACACGGAATTCTCAGCCACGGGTCCTAACCTCACAGCCGTGACGACCACACCCTCGCCCGGCTGGTACCCCGACCCCGGGCAGAAGAACGACGCGCCGATCACGGAACGCTGGTGGGACGGGGACCGGTGGACCGAGCGGACGCGCCTGATGGGGGAGCCGCGGATGTTCCCGCCGCCGGCCGCCGAGCAGCCCGTATCCCGTGCCGGGACCACGCCGTCGGCGGACTCCCTGCCCGCCGCGCCTCCCGCGGCCGCTGTGACGCCGGCCGTTCCGGCCGGGCCGCCGGAGTGGCTGCCGGGCACCCGCTCCGACGGCCGCGGCAGCCGCGTCGCGATCGTGGTCGCGGCGGGAATCGCGTCGCTGGGCGCGGCCTGCTTCCTCCTCGGGGGCCTCGCGTTCGGCGGCGGCGCGGATTCGGACGGCGGCTTCGGTGGCCGACCGGGCGGCATCGGGAACGGCGCACCGGGTCCGCAGCAGGGGCAACCTGGGCAACAGGGGCAGCAGGGACCCGGACAGGGTCAGGGCCAGGGCGGCGGCTTCGGTGTTCTCCCGCCGCGGGACGGAACCGGCACGGGCGGTGCCACCGGCGGCCGGACCGCGCCCCCGGCCGGCGGCACGGACGCCGGTCCCGGACAGCGCTGACCGCCCCGGGCGGGTGAGGACTTTCCCCGGGCGGATCCCAAGGATCGGTCCCGCGCGGCCCGGGGACTCGCGGGAACCGCGTTCTCGTGCGAGCCGCGGTTCCCGCGAGTCCGCGCCGGCCTCAGAGGAAGGTCTGTCCCTCGCCCCGGTACGTCGGCACGGTCGCGGTGATCCGCTCGCCCTCGATCAGGTGAAGCGCGTCGAAACGCTCGCACAGTTCACCCGCCTTGGCGTGCCGGAACCACACCTTGTCGCCGATCAGCAGATCGTCGGCCGGTGCCCCCAGCAGTGGTGTCTGCACCTCGCCCGCGCCTTCCTGCGGGTCGTACCGCAGCCCCTCGGGGAGGTACGGAACGGGCAGCCGGTCCCGGCCCGCCGCCCCCGAGGCCGGGTAACCGCCACCCAGCACCGTCACCACGCCCACGCCCGGGCGGCGCACCACGGGCTGGGCGAAGAGAGCGGCGGGACGGCCGGTGAACGACGTGTAGTTGTCGAACAGGCGCGGCACGTAGAGCCCCGACCCGGCCGCGATCTCCGTCACCGCGTCCTCGGCCGCGGTGTGCTGGACACTGCCCGTGCCACCGCCGTTCACGAACTCCAGGTCCGGTGCCACGGCCCGGACCGCACGCACCGCCTCCGCACGCCGTGCCGCCAGTTCCCGCCGAGCGGCGGCCTGCATCATCCGGATCGCGCCCGAGCGCAGCGGCCGCCCGGCGAGCGAGTCGCCCACCCCGGCCACATGACCTTCGTACGCCATGATTCCGACCAGCCGGAAGCCGGGCCGGCGGACGATCGAGCGGGCCAGCTCGGCGAGCCCCGCGGGCTCGCGCAGCGGGGAGCGCCGGGCGCCGATCCGGATCCGGCCGCCGAACAGGCGCAGCGCGGTGTCCAGTTCCAGACAGACCCTGACCTCCTCCGTGCCGCCGTCACGCGCCGCGTCGACGAGATCGAGCTGGGCCGGGTCGTCCACGACGACGGTGACGGCGGCGGCCAGCTTGGGGTCGGCGGTCAGCTCCGCGAAGCCGGCACGGTCGGCCGAGGGATAGGCCAGCAGGACGTCGTCGAAGCCCGACCTCGCCAGCCACAGCGACTCGGCGAGGGTGAACGACATGATCCCGGCGAAGCCGTCGCGCGCGAGCACCCGCTCCAGCAGGGCACGGCAGCGCACGGACTTGCTGGCCACGCGGACGGGCTTGCCGCCCGCCCGTCTCACGAGATCGTCGGCATTGGCGTCGAAGGCCTCCAGGTCGACCACCGCCAGCGGCGCGTCGAGATGGGCGGTGGCCCTGTCGTAACGGGTCCTGTCTGCGGCACGGGCAGTCATGCCGGAAGCTTGCCAGAACCGATTACCGCAGGGTAGGGGGATGATCCGGTCAGATCGGCCGGGGTCGCCCACTGGCAGCCCGCGGGGCCCGCCAAAGCCCGTAGAGTGACCGGCACGCACCAGCATGCGCGAGCACGCAGTACCCAACGGGCCCGCCCCGCACGGCAGTCGGGCGGGCCCGTTGGGTACTGCGTGCTCGCGCATGCTGGTGC